>JABGPV010000124.1 GCA_018644785.1 Deltaproteobacteria bacterium
TCTTTGAGGGTATGGCCGTGACCCGCATACCAGAGAAACAACCGGGCCTCGGGGTCGGCGCCTTTGAGGGCGAAAAATTCCTTCAGGGCCTTCTGCATGCCCGCGCTGTTCAGGTCTTTCTTAAACGTCACCTGGAAACCCCGCTTTCCCAGCTCCCCGGCAATCTCTTGCGCATCGGAAATGGCCTTGCTGAGCTTGGGCCAACCGGCCTGATAATCATCGTTGCCGATCACCAGGGCATAGCTGTTGTCATATAATTTCAGGGTTTCGGTCACCGGCGCATTGGGGTCGTTTTCCGCCCGGATCTTTACTGTAATACCGCGACCCTGTCCCCAGGCAACCACGGCACAAGCAACCACCATGGCCATTCCCAGGACCATCCACAAAAACGACTGTTTCATGCGCACCATATTCCTAAATCCTCCCTTTAAAGTTGATTATAGAATACCTGTGGTCACTCAAATAATCAAGTCAAAGGAAATTGATCCAAGAACGGATTCTTCCGGGGGAGAATTTTCCGACTCGAATCTGCAACTTGACACTCGGCCCCCACTCTTTTAAACTGATTCTTGACATATGCTGTCAAAACCTCTCGACATTAAGGAGGAGCCGTGAAAGGAAAGAAAGTCCTGGTGGGGGTTACCGGCGGGATCGCCGCCTATAAAACAGCTGAACTGGTGCGGCTTCTGATCAAAGCGGATTTTCGGGTCGAAGTGGCCATGACCCGGAGCGCCACCCGGTTCGTGACACCGCTCACTTTTGAGACCCTTTCCGGGAACAAAGTGATCGCCAGCATGTTTGACAGGGAAGATATGGCCATGGATCATATCCGATGCGGCCAGGATGCGGATCTCATCATCATTGCGCCTGCCACCGCCAACATCATTGGAAAGATCGCCCACGGCATCGGTGATGATTTTCTCTCCACCTGCATGCTGGCCGCCACCGCCAAAACCCTCATCTGCCCGGCCATGAACGATCGCATGTTCCTGAACCCGGCGGTCCAAGACAACCTCCATCTCCTTGAAGAGAGAGGTTTTTTTATCATGCCCCCCGGAAGCGGTGAACTGGCCTGCGGAACCGACGGCCCCGGGCGCCTGCCCGATCCCGCCGACATCCTGGAGCAGGCCCTGAACCTTTTGTCGGAGCCCGATCTTGAAGGCTGGAAGATCCTGATAACCGCGGGTCCCACAACGGAATATATTGATCCGGTGAGGTACATCACCAACCGGTCTTCCGGGAAAATGGGCTACGCCCTGGCCCGAGCCGCCCTTCGAAGGGGCGCGGAAGTGGTTCTCATCAGCGGTCCCACCAACCTCAAACCGCCCTCCGGCATTCATTTCTGCCCTGTCAAAACCGCGGAAGAAATGAGGGCGGCTGTTTTTGAGCATCGAAACGGTTGCCATATGATCATCAAAGCCGCAGCCGTTTCCGACTACCGGCCCAATGAGACCGCCGACCAGAAAGTCAAGAAAGGAGCGGAATCCCTTTCCCTTGACATGGTCAAGAACCCGGACATTCTGGCCTTATTGGGGGAAACGAAAAAAGATCACCCGTGCATACTGGTGGGGTTTGCCGCGGAAACCGAAGACCTGACTAAAAACGCCCGGAAAAAGATCAACGCCAAAAACCTGGACATGATCGTGGCAAACGATGTTTCCCGAAAGGACGCGGGGTTTCAAACCGACACCAACGCGGTCAAAATCATCTATGCGGACGGCCGTGTGGAAGATTCGCCACTCATGGAAAAAATCGATGTGGCGCATCTGGTGCTCGATAGAGCCAAAGCGCTGAAAGATGAAAGCCCTTGAACGCCGGAAAAGAACTCAAAGAAATCTTTTTTGAAACCAAACGGTTGATTTCGGCCTGTGAAGAGATGGGACTTGAACCGCCCATGCTGCCTGAAGGGGCTCTGGAATTCATGGAAAGACCGGTTTTAAAAAAACCCGCCCCGCCCCCGGCGCAACCGGAGAACCGGGGGGAATCAGCCCCGGAGACCCTGAAAAGCAAACCCCCTTCACCCCAATTCGATTCCCTGGAGGACCTCAGAGCCCATATGGGGGATTGCCGGCGGTGCGACCTTCATAACGGCAGGAACACACTGGTTTTCGGAGAAGGGAATCCAGAGGCAAGACTCGTTTTCGTGGGAGAAGGACCGGGGTTTGATGAAGACCGTGAAGGTCGGCCTTTTGTGGGAAAATCAGGACAACTGCTCACCCGGATCATTGAAAACGGCATGGGGCTCACCCGGGATAAGGTTTACATCTGCAACGTTGTCAAATGTCGCCCCCCAGGCAACCGCGATCCGAATCCCGATGAAATTGGGGTGTGTCTTCCCTTCCTTAAAGCGCAGCTCAGCATCATTGGGCCTGACGTCATCTGCGCCCTGGGCCGGGTCGCCTGCCAGGCCCTTATGGGGGGGGATTTCAAGATCACACGAGACAGGGGACAATGGCGCACTTACCATGGGATCCCCCTGATGCCCACGTTTCATCCGGCCTATCTCTTGAGAAATGCGGCGGCCAAACGGCCGGTGTGGGACGATGTCAAAAGCATCATGGGCAAACTGGGGCTGGAGGTGACACAAAATGGCTGATGCATCTTCAAGAAAACCCGTACTTCTTTGTCTCTTGGCATTGCTCTTTTTTCTCATCTTGCCCGCTTCCATGGCCTATTGTGAAAAATCCAATCCGGGGTCGGTCTTTGTCATCGAGCTGGAAGGTCCCATCAATCCCGCCACGGCAGAGTTTGTGGCACGCGGCCTTGAAAAGGCAAAGGACCAGGGGGCAACCCTGGCCATTATCCAGATGGATACCCCCGGGGGCTTGGCCTCATCCATGCGCACCATTGTGAAGGCCATATTGAATTCTCCCGTTCCCGTGGTGGTTTACGTGGGACCTCGCGGCGCGGGGGCGGCATCCGCCGGCGTAATGGTGACGGTGGCAGGACATGTGGCCGCCATGGCCCGGGGAACCAACATCGGCGCGGCCCACCCGGTCGGTGCCGGCGGCAAAGATATCGGGGGAACCATGAGCGAAAAGGTGGTCAATGACATGGCCTCCTATGCCCGGGGGATTGCCGAACAAAAAGGGAAAAACGGCCAGTGGGTAGAAAAGGCCATTCGAGAAAGCGTTTCCATCACCGCCGAAGAAGCCCGCGAAAAAAAAGTGGTGGATATGGTGGTGGACGACCTGGATGATCTTCTCAAATCCCTTGACGGCCGGGTCATCGATCTCTCTGGGGGAAAAACCACCCTCAAAACCGCAGGGCTCAAAAAAATCCATTACAAACCGAATCTGCGGGATAAAATCCTCAAAATCATCAGTGACCCCAATATCGCCTACATCCTCATGATGATCGGCCTGGCAGGCCTTTACTTCGAACTTTCCAACCCGGGCGCCATTTTCCCGGGCGTCATCGGCGCTATCAGTTTGATCCTGGCTTTTTTCTCCTTCCAGACCCTTCCCGTGAACTACACAGGCGTCGTCCTCATCTTTCTGGCCATCATCTTTTTCATTGCGGAAGTGAAAGTGGCAAGCTATGGTATTTTGTCCATCGGAGGCCTGATTGCCCTGACCCTGGGCTCCCTCATGCTCTTTGAGAATATGCGGGTCTCGCTCACGCTCATGCTGCCCACCATTGTTCTGGTGGGTGGCTTTTTCGTCATCGTGGCGGGTGTGGCATTTCGGGCCCTTCGCGGAAAGCCCACGGGCGGGGCGGACGGCATCCTGGGAGAGACCGGTGTGGTCAGGGAATTGATTGAACCTGAAGGCATGGTGTTTGTGCATGGCGAATACTGGCGGGCTTTTTCCGAAGAACGGATTGAACCCGGTGAAACTGTTGAAGTCGTCGGCATTAACGGCCTGCTCCTGAATGTGCGAAAAGCGGAGGAGCAAAACCCTTAATGTAGGAGGAAAATCATGTTTTATATTGTAGCAGTGGTACTGATCGGCCTCTTTCTGGCAAGCGCCATCCGGGTTCTGAAGGAATACGAACGCGGCGTGATCTTTCGGCTCGGCCGTTTGATCAAAACCAAGGGTCCCGGCCTGATCATCCTGATCCCCGTCATCGACAAGATGGTGAAGGTGAGCCTTCGGCTCGTGGCCATGGACGTGCCGAGCCAGGACGTCATCACCCGGGACAATGTCTCCGTCAAGGTGAACGCCGTGGTCTATTTCCGGGTCATGAATCCCAACAACGCCACGGTTGAGGTGGAAAATTACCTGTTTGCCACGTCACAGCTGGCTCAAACCACGCTTCGAAGCGTATGCGGCCAGGTGGAACTGGACGAACTCCTGGCCGAGCGGGAAAAAATCAACACCCAGCTTCAGAATATCCTGGATAAACACACGGATCCCTGGGGCATCAAGGTAGCAAACGTGGAAGTCAAACACATCGATCTTCCGCAGGAAATGCAACGGGCCATGGCCAAGCAAGCGGAAGCCGAGCGGGAACGACGGGCCAAGATTATCAACGCGGAAGGGGAATACCAGGCCGCCACCCGGCTGGCGGATGCTGCGGAAATTATTCAGAAATACCCCGAGGCCCTTCAATTGAGATACCTGCAAACCGTGAAAGAAATATCCGCGGAAAGCAATTCCACCACGCTATTTCCCATCCCCATCGACCTCTTGACGCCCTTTATCAAGAAAGGGCAGGAAAAAGAGTGACGGCGTATTGCATTTTTCAGGCCGGATGTGCTAAAAGATTCCGTCATCAGGCTATAAATAGCTTACCGGATTAAAAAAATTAGGAGAGATGGAAAAATGACAGAAGAAACCAAAGAAGAAGCCAAAGAAGAAACCAAACCCACGGTGCCGGAATTCAAGAAACCTCTGGTCAAGATGACGGCAGTGGAATTAAAAGAGGTGGCCATGGAGATTCCCGACGCCGTCGGGGTAACCTCCATGTTGAAACCCGATTTGCTTTCCCTCATCAAAGAATATTACGGCATTGAAGACGAGGTTGTTGAAAAGAAGAAAAAAGTCAAGAAAGTAAAGGCCAAGGCAAGCGTCAAGGAACTGAAAGCCAAGATCGTCGAACTGGGGGGCAAAAAAGCGGACGTCCGTAAAACAGGTGACCCCAAACAGATCAACATCCTTCGAAGGCGAATCAATCGCCTGAAAAAGCAGACCCGAAAGACCGCCGTGGTCTGATATTCACCGGTATTGAGCAGGCAACGGAATTTTTTCGGAGCCCGCCTGCTTTTTTTTGAGGCCCGCTTTTTTTGAGGCCCGCTTTTTTGAGGTAACCCCTTTGCCTAAAACCGTGGCAATTGTACCCGCTGCCGGCGCCGGGGTTCGGATGGGCGGCGGTCGCGCCAAACAATACCTTCATCTGGAAGACCGACCCATCCTGGCGGTAACCCTGGAAGCCCTTCAGAAGTGCGCCATGCTCGATGCCATTGTTCTGGTCGTGCCATCAAAAGATGTGCGGTACTGCCAAAAAGAGATCGTTGAAAAATTCTGTATTTTCAAGGTCAAAAAAGTGGTTTCGGGAGGTAAACGGCGGCAGGATTCGGTCCGAATGGGTCTTGAAGCCTTGAGCGACCCTTATGATCTGGTTTTGATTCACGACGGGGTCCGGCCCATGGTCGAACCGGGCCTGGTGAAAGCGGTCATCCAGACCGCTTTGCGGCACCGTGCCGCCATCGCCGCTCTTCCCGCCAAGGAAACCGTCAAAGCGGTGAACGAAAGTCATCAGGTCACCGCCACCTATGACCGGACGAAGGTCTGGATGGTTCAAACACCTCAGGCTTTCTATTATGAAGACATCCTGAAAGCCCACCGGGAAGCCCTGGAAAAAGGGCTTAACGAAGCCACTGACGACGCCTTTCTGGTTGAAAAAATGGGCATACCGGTCAGTGTGGTGCCGGGGTCGGAAAGAAACATCAAAGTCACCACGCCCCATGACCTGGCGCTGGCACAATTTCTATTGCGACTGGAGCATTCCAGCTAAGAAACCATGGACATCAGAATCGGTACCCGGGGCAGTAAGCTAGCCCTCACACAGAGTGAATGGGTCAAAAAAAAATTGGAGAGGCGCCATTCAGGCATCCGCGTTGACCTGGTAAAGATCAAAACAACGGGAGATAAAATCCTTGACGTACCGTTGAGCAAAGTCGGCGGCAAAGGCCTTTTTGTAAAAGAGATTGAAGAGGCGCTCCTTGAAAACCGGGTCGATGTGGCGGTTCACAGCATGAAGGATGTGCCCGCGCAATTGCCCGATGACCTGATGCTTTCCACTTTCCCCCCGCGGGAAGATCCATCGGACGCCTTGATTTCCGGAGATCAGCAAAGCTTGGATCAATTACCGAAAGGCGCGAAGGTGGGGACCAGCAGCCTGAGACGAGGGGCTCAACTGCTTCATTTCCGACCGGACCTGAAACTGGTTCCGCTCCGGGGAAACGTGGACACGCGGCTTAACAAGCTGAAATCAGAGAACCTCCAGGCCATTATACTGGCAACCGCCGGTCTCAACCGTCTGGGGCTCTCCAACGTGATCACCCAGACCATCCCCTTTCACCAGTTGCTGCCGGCCGTGGGTCAGGGAGCGCTGGGGCTTGAAGTGAGACGTGGGGATCAGGGGACCATTGACCTGCTCGATTTTTTGAACCATGAGGAGACCCAAACCGCGGTGACCGCTGAAAGGGCTTTTCTGAAAACCCTTGAAGGGGGTTGTCAGGTACCCATCGCCGGATTTGCCCGCGTCAACGGTGACACCCTTTCCTTTGAAGGGTTGGTGGCGGAACTGGACGGATCAAAGATTTATAAGGAAACCGTGACCGGCAGGCGCGATGAGGCGGAGAACATCGGAATTGAAGCGGCTCAGACGCTCCTGGCATCCGGTGGGGGGGATGTTTTGAGAAGGCTTTATGAGGAATCTGATGGATAGGCAGGAAGTAAGACAGGGCAAAGTATATCTGATCGGGGCCGGGCCCGGAGATCCGGGGTTAATGACCCTCAGAGGGAAAGACATCCTTTGCAAGGCGGATGTCATAATTTACGACTATCTGGCCAACAAGATCTTCCTTGAATATGCAAAACCCCGGGCTGAATTGATTTACGTGGGGAAAAAGGGCGGTGACCATACCATGGGTCAGGCCGATATCAACCGGTTGATCGTTAAAAAATCCCGAACCGGGAAAAGCGTTGCCCGGCTCAAGGGCGGGGACCCCTTTATTTTCGGCCGGGGGGGCGAAGAGGCCCAGGAGCTGGCGGCGGACGGCGTACCCTTCGAGGTGGTGCCGGGCATTACATCGGCCATTTCGGTGCCGGCGTACGCCGGCATTCCCCTGACACATCGGGATCATACCGCCACGGTGGCCTTTGTCACGGGGCATGAAGATCCCCTGAAGGAAGAATCCAACATCCAGTGGGACAAACTGGCCACGGGCGTGGGAACCATTGTGTTTCTCATGGGCGTGGGCAATTTGAAGAAAATCGCCCTTAACCTGATACATCACGGCCGGTCACCGGATACGCCGGTAGCGGTCATTCGACGGGGAACGGTGGCCGAACAGAAAACCGTATCCGGAAACCTTGTTAACATCGCTGAACGGGTGGAAAACGCAGGATTACGCCCACCGGCCATCATCGTCGTGGGGGATGTGGTGGGGTTGCGGGATGAACTGAACTGGTTTGAAACCAAACCCCTCTTCGGCAAACGAATTGTGGTCACCAGAGCGCGGGAACAGGCCAGTGGCTTCCTCAAAAAACTCTCTTCCCTCGGCGCGGAATGCATTCAGTTTCCCACCATCGAAATCATTGATCCCGACAGCTGGGGGCCTCTGGACACGGCCATCCGAAACCTGGAATCCTACCAGTGGTTGTTGTTCACCTCGGTCAACGGGGTAAAATACTTCCTTCAAAGGCTCCGTTTCCAGGGAAAAGACGTTCGCGATCTCAAAGGAATCAAGATCGGCGCCATCGGACCCAAAACCGCGGACCAGTGGCATCAATTGGGAATCAAGCCGGATCTCATCCCTGATGAATACCGGGCCGAAGCGGTGGTGGAATCCTTCAAGAAATGGGATACCCAAGGGGTTCGCATCCT
The DNA here is from genome assembly GCA_018644785.1 of Deltaproteobacteria bacterium. Next base: position 8,056 of record JABGPV010000124.1, read on the forward strand.
GATCCCCAGAGCTGCAAAGGCCAGAGAGGTCCTGCCCGAACAACTGCGAAAGATGGGGGCCCGGGTAGACGTGGTGGATGCCTACAGAACCATCAGTCCAAAGGGTGATACCTCCGGAATTCGGAATATGCTGGAAAAAGGCGCCATCCATATGGTCACCTTCACCAGTTCTTCCACGGTCACCAATTTTGTCAAAATGTTCGGTTCCGAGAAACAGCGGTTGACGGATATTTGGATGAAACGGGTTAAAGTGGCCTGCATCGGACCCATCACTGCGGACACCGCCAGGGACCAGGGATTCTCCGTGGACCTGATGCCATCCGATTACACCATTGAAGCCCTGACCCAAGCCATCACCGGTTTCTTTGGCGCGTAATACCTAATCGCAACAAATCAGCCTGAGACAAGGGATTATTTTCACGTTTTCTTGCCCATAAAATCCAGCGCCATCCTGCTCAATTATTTTTTACCGAGACTCTTATTCCTTTACATCTGCAAAGACGGCATTACTTTATTTGTTACAAATAATTTGTAATTTATTAATAATGCCATGACATATTTTTCTCATGTATCATTGATACCATGAAGGATGGGGAAAAGGAGAGGATATCAATATGACAAACCATCAAGATGAAAAGATAAAACAGAAAGGTTCGATGCTGCCCCGCGATATTTCCATCCTGCCGTTACGGAATACCGTGGCCCACCCCTATTCCGTATTCCCCCTGATTGTGGGGGTCCAGCGATCCGTCAAGTTGATCAAAACGGCTGCCGAAGGCGATGGGATTATCGGTCTTGTGGCGTCCAAAGACGGGGCCATTGAGGAATCCAACCCCGGACAGACCTACGAGGTGGGAACACTTGCAAAAATCGAACAGGTTGTTCAGGAATCGGGAGATACCCTGCAGGTGCTGGTTCGAGGATTGGAACGCTTTCGCATTGATCATTGGTGCGACACAACTCCCTTCCTTAGCGCGCATGCGATCCAGGCTCCCGAGTCTGCAGAAGAGGATGTGGAAACGGATGCATTGAAGCGGAGTCTTCAGGAATTAACCGAAGAAATCATTTCGCTTTCTCCCAATCTTTCAAAAGAATTGGGAAAGTTCCTCCGCCACATCAAGGATCCCGCTCAGTTGATATACACCGTTGCGGCCACCGTGAATCTGGACGTCAAAGAGGGCCAGGCCCTGCTTGAGATGGACGGCATAAAGGAAAAGTTGCGGATGCTGGTGGGGCATCTTTCCAGAGAAAAGGAAGTGCTGACCCTGAACCGGAAGATACGTTCCGAAGCCCATGAAAAGATGGATAAGGCCCAGCGGGATTACTACCTGCGCCAACAACTCAAAGCGATCAAGAAAGAGTTGGGAGAAAGCTGTGAAGCACCGCCTGCATCCGACGAGTATGCCGAAAAACTGAAAGAGGCGGGCCTGCCGCCGGAGGCCATGAAGGAGGCGGAGCGGGAATTGGGACGTCTCGCCAACATGTCTCCTCAGGCAGCCGAATATGCTACCATTAAAACCTATCTGGACTGGCTTCTGGAACTTCCCTGGAATAAGGCAAGTGAGGATCAGCTGGATACCCGCTGTGCGCGCACGGTTATGGATGAAGACCACTATGATCTTGAAGACGTGAAAGAGCGTATCATTGAATACCTGGCGGTCCGCAAACTGCTGGCGGAGCGTGCCAGTCAAAACCTTGGGGAGAAAGACCCGGGAGGGAAGATAGAAGGTATGGGCGCCATTCTCTGTTTTGCGGGTCCTCCGGGGGTGGGCAAGACCAGCTTGGGCCAGAGCATCGCCCGGGCACTGGGTCGCCGTTTTACGCGGATGAGTCTTGGCGGCATGCGGGACGAATCGGAAATCCGCGGTCACCGGAGAACCTATGTGGGGGCCATGCCGGGTCGCATCATTCAGGCCCTCAAGCGTACTGGAACCCGGAATCCGGTTTTCATGCTGGATGAAATAGACAAGGTCGGCAACGACTGGCGGGGCGACCCCAGCAGCGCGCTTCTGGAGGTGCTGGATCCGGCCCAGAACCATGCCTTCAGGGATCATTACCTGGATGTGGATTTCGATCTCAGCGACGTAATGTTTATCACAACGGCCAATCAGTTGGAAACCATCCCCGCCCCTTTACGGGATCGCATGGAAATCATTCAACTGGAGGGATATACGGAATACGAAAAGCTTCACATTTCACAAAAATACCTGGTTCCCCGTCAGGTGCGGGCCAACGGCTTAAGAGAGGAGGAGGTGCGTTTTTCGGATGAGGCCATCCGGAAGATCGTACAGGATTATACCCGGGAGGCCGGTGTCAGGAATCTGGAACGGAATATCGGGGCCGTATGCCGAAAAGGGGCGGTCAGAATTACCGAAGACGGGATTGATCACATTGATGTAACGGCCGATCTGGTGCGAACCTACCTGAAAAAAGAACGGTTTGAATCGGAATTGTCGGAGGCCATTGAAATCCCCGGCATTGCCACGGGTCTGGCCGTGACACCCGTGGGAGGGGATATTCTTTTCGTGGAGGCGACCCTTATGAACGGAAAGGGGCATCTGACCCTGACCGGACAGCTGGGGGACGTGATGAAGGAGAGCGCTCAGATCGCCCACAGTTACGTTCGATCCAAAATCAAGTCGTTGGCGTTGGACCTTTCCCTTTTCACGAGCGCCGATATTCATGTCCATGTGCCTGCGGGCGCCACACCCAAAGACGGCCCCTCTGCGGGGCTTGCCATGGTCATGGCGGTCATCAGCCTCTGCAGCGGTCGACCCGTTCAGAGTGACGTGGGGCTGACCGGGGAGGTGACCCTCCGGGGTCGGGTGCTGCCGGTGGGGGGCATCAAGATGAAACTGCTCGCCGCCCATCGTGCCGGGCTCAAAACCGTCATTCTGCCGAAGCGCAATGAAAAGGATTTGGAAGAACTTCCCGAAGAGGTGCGTGATGACCTGAATATTGTGCTGGTGGAAACCATCGAGGAGGCCCTGGAAAAGGCCCTGAGCTTCGAGAAGCAAGAGATGGATCTTCCCTTGGCGGTCAACTACTGATCGGTTTTCAGCCGTTTGCCGATAACAGGGTCCGAAAGGTTCTCTTTCGGACCCTGTTTTTCGGATCATTCGAATTAACTTCAGCAAGCACGTACGAAACATGCAGGTGGGATATCATCCGGTCCGGATTTGGGCGATCTGGCGGGAGATGGCGACCAGGTTCCCCTTCTCGTCCCATACTTCGCCGTCCGCTTCAAGCAACCCGCAGGTCACGAAGCGGGTCCTGAGGGAGCAGTTGAGCCACCGGGACTTGGGCAAGTTCCGAATATTCACCGTCAACTCGATGGTGGGAACCCAGGCGACCATGCCGCGTGAGGCGAGTATCCCGGGTGGGAGGGAGTCTGCCATAAGGAGGATCGAGGTCATGTCGTACGGATGGTCGTCCCGGAGTCGCATCCAGCCCCGGGTCTCCGATCGCGCCGATAGACGGTTCTCCAGCCACCCGGCGCACGCGGGGTCGAGAAGGAGTTCCACCTGGCGGAAGAGGCTGTAGGCCGGAAGGTCGGGAAGCGAAACGCATCGATCCCGCGGCGGAAGTGGTGCCGGACCGGTTTCGTAGCGTTCGTCGAGACAGCTCTCCTTCTCTGCCGAGAAGGTCGCCAGCGTGCGGACCCTCTCCCTGCCTTCCTGGAAAAGTCTCATCTGGAACCGCTGGAACTGCGGGGAGTGGGAGATCTCCTCGACGACAATCTCCGCAGGCCCCGGCTTCCCGCGGGAAATGAAGTTCGATGTGACGATGGGGGCCCGTTTCTTCGCGCTCTTTCGGAGGGCCGCATCCACCATGATTGCCGTGAGATAACCGCCGTTGGGATTGCCATTCACGGACCAGTTCCCGGAGATGTTTCCCCGGAAGTGTCCGGGTGATTCCTCTACGGATTCGGTTTCGTCCGTAAACAGCGACATGGGCACCCCTTTCGTTTTAGGGTCTCGGCATCCGGCTCCCGGCAATGCCCGGGTGGCACTGGGCCGCTCTCAGACTACGAAATAGCTAAGCACCTGTCAACTCACACCAAGCCTCGCAGTCGTTTGGTTGCTCGGGGTCATTCCAGTTTGAGGAAATTCCTGTCGATCATATGCTGGGAAAACCGCATGGCATAAGGCATCTGGTGGAGTATCGGATCCGCAATGCCACCAACCCATTTTCAATAATACCAAGTTTGACACCCAGAAACCCCATATAGGGCCAAAAAAGAGCCATATTCTCAAATAAAACAGTGACCTGAGAGGCCTGATAATTGTGCCGGGCATGCCTACAGCAGATCATCCAGAGAACTTGCAACGCCCTTGCCGGTTTGCTGCAACACGTAAGGGAACTGGAAGAAAATAATATGCGCATATCGTGCAGAACTTCTGTTCGTCTTCAAGGCGTGATGACGGGTGCATAGTGGGCTATGTGCCTGTTGTCACAACGTAGAAGACGGGCAAAAGGGCAAACAGGATGCATAGATTATTTTTTGGAAGTTCCCTAAGTATAGAAAAAATAAACGTGGTCTGTTCCCAATTACGCCCACACAATTTCGTCTGTAGTTGTATATTGACAAGGGAAGAATGTCGGATTATTATTCAATGAATTATATGAAAAGGAGGTGCAAAATCATGCGTACCACCGATTACCTCTCGGCAACCGCCCTTTCAAAAAAAACGTCGGCCACACTGGATGCTCTGGACAGGGGTGAGGCGGAAAAACTGATTATCCTGAAGAATAACGCCCCAAAAGCCGTATTGCTCTCCATGGAAAGTTATGAAGCCATGTAAGAGGAGATGGAGGATCTCCGATTGACCGCCCTTGCAATTGCACGGTTGGAAAGCTTCGAAGAACGTTGGGCGCGGGTCGGACCTAGATAACCATATAAAACCAGGGCAATTATCCCCAAAAATTGAGCTTAAAATACCCTTAAACATACATTTCCTACCTCGAAAACATACCTTTAAGAAATATTGAAATGACCCATCCACATCTCACTCAATTATGATGGCGGCGCTTCAAGGAACTCGGACTCCAGTGATAAGGCGGCGGGAAGGCGGAAGGGCCTTCATATCCTCAAGGCCGAAGACTGCGGCCATGCCCTTGCCGCCCACGGGGTCAACGCTCCAAATCTCTTTGAAACCGAGCAAATCCTTGAACAAAAACAGCGACCGGTCCAGACCCTGGTAAAAAGCGAAACATGATGCAATTTGGTTTTCATGGTGTTCTCCCCTGGTGATGAGAATGACGGTACAATATTTGGAGTCACCGTCCTTGTCGCCCGCCATACAGTGGGCGAAGGCGGTTGAGACGCTCTGAAACGTTCACTGATATGCGGTCGCCCAGAGCGGTTTCGCCGTCAGCCGCAAGCCTCCCCCCTACCCGAAATACGTTGACAATGTATATACGTGCTACTAAAATTCTCATATGGATATTACCTGGGATAAAAAGAAAAACAGTTGGCTTCAGGTGAACCGGAGGATTTCTTTTGAAGAAATATCCGGGAAACTATTAAACGGGAATTACATCGATATTCTTGAAAATCCAACAAGAGACAACCAGATGTATTTCATAATGAAAATCAATGACTATACATGGGTTGTTCCATTCTTGATTGATGAAAAAGAGAGGATCGTTCTGAAAACAGCGTTTCCAAGTCGAAAATTCCATAATAGATATGGAGGAAGAGATGAATAATTTAACCAAGGAAGAGAGAACCATTGAAAACAGTATTGATTCTCTGGTTCCCATATCGAAGGATAAACGGGAACGAGTTGAATCTATTATGGGACGGGCAAGAAAGAATAAATCGATTAGCCTGAGAATCGCTGAATATGATCTTGAGAAGCTGAAAGAGAAAGCAAAAAGCGATGGAATCCCCTATCAGACACTCATTAGTATGGTTCTCCATAAATACATAACGAACGAGTTGATTGAGAAGAGCGAACTACTAAAATCTATTCAACTATTGCGGAACAAAGAGGCTTTCTGATTTCTGTATATGCGTCCTTCTTGTATTGCAGCAATGTTATTTGGGCGCTCTACCCGCTGCCTGGGCAGCATCAAAGAAAGGGTCGAAAGGGAGCCTATTGGGAAGACCGTTATCATGCCACGGCTATAGAAAGCGGCGAGCATCTGTCGCGATGCATCGCGTATATTACTGCCAACATGATCCGTGCCGGCGTGGTCGATTACCCGTCAATGTGGCCTTTTAGCGGCTACAATGAGATTCAGAAGCCCAAAAGAAAGAATATTTTGATTGATTATGAAAGACTTCAATGGTTGTTTGGAGCGGCGCCCTACAACTTGTTGTGGCCCGACCCCAGGCTACGTCAGGCTACGTAAAACCTGTTTTTCTACAAAACTAATAATAGGAGGATCCAAATGTCGAAGAAAAACATCTGGAAGTTTTCAAACACAGCTCTGATTTTGATGCTGGTATCTCTTATGCTTTTTATTGGATGTTCATCTGATGGTGGAGACAGCGATTTCGACATTTATGGGGGGAAACTGGTCAGTTCGACACTGGTAAAGTCATTTACGGCACAGGAGGTCAACACTGTATTGGAGCAATATTATGTGCCCACGGGGTATGATGTCACCGACCTGCTCAACTCCTCAACCGATGTAGACGCTTACGCCATCGAATACTACACGGCCAATATTGACGGACGGTTGATTGTAGTCTCCGGCCTGGTTGCCATACCGTCCCCAGCAAATGGCGCCTATCCAGT
>JABGPV010000125.1:0-2841 GCA_018644785.1 Deltaproteobacteria bacterium
GAAGACCGAAACCGCCAACTGACCCTTTCCGACGTAACCCAGGTCGGAAGCAAGGTGGTTATTGGAGGGGGGGTAGGACTGCTGGCCGGCGTTGCGGGTATTGCGGTTGCAGCCGGCGCCGCTGAAGTGGTGGTGGCCGGCGTTGTCACCAAGATCGCGGGTGTTGTGGGCTGCGCCGTAGGATTGTCTCTTGGCATTAACAGATACAAAGGGAAGTCCAAAAGCCAACAGGCCGCGACTTGAACCCTACCCGAGCGTAATGGCCCCGGTGATGCAAAATTGGGTGCAAATGCCGCATCCGATGCAGAGTTCATGGTCTACCTGGCAGACGGCGCTGGAAAAGATGCCTCTCTTGATGACTTCGATGGCCTCTTGGGGGCAGTTCAGATAGCAGGTTTTACAACCGGCGCAAACGGAGGGATCGATATATGCCCGCGACGATTTCTTCTGTTTTCCCCTTCCGGGAGAACGGTTTCCTTCTCCATCGAAAACAGCGCCCTGGGGGCAAATATCAAAACAGGTTCCGCATTCCTCACAGAGAATCGGATCGATGTAAAAACGAACCTTGAGTTCGCCGTCAATGGCCTCTTCGGGACACTTTTTGGCGCAGGCGCCGCATCCAATGCAGTCTTCGCTGATACGGTAGGGCATGTGGAGCAATCACCTCTGTCGCTTTCCCGAGAAGGCGTTTTATAAAGTCATCATGGGAATACTATCATCGGATTTCAAGAGATTCAAGTAAACAAAAATAACGGCCGGAGCGATTCATCATGTTGAATATGATCAGCACGGTAAAAGAAAAGCTTGGCGTAAAATCCGATGAGCCTGCTGAAAAGGCCGATTGGCTGGCGAAAGCGCTTGGGATTTATGGGGACGCGCTTCCTGAAATTCGTGACAAGGTCGGCAAGATGATGGAGGCGAACGACCCGATCCAGGGAGAAAAGCGCACAGCCGACGAAATGCAACGGTTATCTCGGCGGGTAAGCGGCAGCCTCATCCGGCAGACCGCCATGAAAACGGGCACAGTGGGTGGTATTACAGCGGCCCCCGTCGCCATACCGGGCATCGGCGCCCTTGCGACGGCGGTTGTGGGCATATCCGCTGATTTTACCTATCTCATCAGAAAACAGGTGTGGCTCTGCTATGGGATATCCGCCGCATATGATATCCGGATGGAGGAGGAAGAACTGAAAGCCGTCATCCTGGCCCTACTGGGGTTTTCCGGATCGGGCCAGTTGAGCAAAGAGATCGCTGTAAGAGCCGTGAAGGAAATGGAGAATGCCACCGCCTCGCGATTCTTGAGAAAAGGCATTGTGTGGTCCGCCTCCGAGGTAGCGGCGATCCTTACGCCCCGGATGGTCGGCAGAAGTTACAAATTCATTCCATTTCTGGGCATGCCCCTCAGCGCATCGGTCAATATCGCGTCCACCATTATGGTGGGGAACCACGCCAGGAAATTCTTCAGTTCCGAAGATTCGGGAGACGGAAATAAATGAATAAAATACGAAAATCCGTTAATGCCGTTGGAATTAAACCGCAAGCCGGTATTGGGGCCGGGACGCTCGGCGAAAAAGGCCATGCGCATCGGGCCACCATACTTGTGCTTCGGGAAAAGCTTCTAAAGGCCCGGAACAAATTGGCCGCACTGGAACAAAACCTGGAAGACCGGCAAACTGAATTTGACAATCTTGCTCACGCCAACGAAACAAAAAGCCCGGCAGTTGCCAATATTAACCTGGTAAAACACGAAAAGCGCCTGTCTGCGGCCATTCTGGAAACGGAATACGCCACAGCACGTATGAAAAGCGCCCTGGCGGCACTGAATGAACGGTTAACTTCAGAATATACTATTACAAGACAATTAGCCGGCCATACCCCTCCCCCCCCCCCCCCCCCCCCCCCCAACGGAAGAATAGAAGCGTGTGACCGGTTTTATGCACGAGAAAGTGGTTCTGAAACTCGGCGGGAGGGGGAAGTGTGATATAATAAACAGTTCCAGAAACCCTAAACGAACGGTAAATGTAGGATATAAAAAAAGAAAAGTTTCTTAAAAGGAGGAGGAAATTATGGCGCATCGGCATGAGGAAGAACAAAAAGACGGCGTGTTGGAAAAGGGTGACGTCGCAGCTAAAACCGAGGGCGTTTCCAAAATATCCGCCTATGAGGTCACTGCTTGGGCTTTTCGAAAGCTGGTATCTGTGGGTAAAAAGGCCCCTGTCATACCGAAAAAGACCCTGAACCTGGTTTCCGGTATCGGAAAATCTGGAAAAGTTCACCGACTGGATACCAAAATTGGGTATGCCGAAAAGAAATTAAGAAGATTACATTATAAGATTGGAAAGATCGGGATCTCCTATTCGGGTGAGGGTGACGTCCTGGAAACCGAGCCCGTTAAGACGCTCATCGTGGAAGTTCGAGAAAATGAAGCAAAAATAGAGAAAATGAAGGCCCAAATCATCGAAATCAAGAAACAAAAAGAAGAGAAGAAAAAAAGGGCCGTGAAGAGGGGGCCCGTCGCGGTACATGAAGAAACCATGGACAAAAGGGACATGGATGCCATCACAGCCGCCATCGATGATACGGCACTCTTCGGTGAATTTTCGACGTCATCGGAAAAAGAGATATTCCAGAAGGTCGCCAATGATCTGTTGGACAGCGAAATTGAAGTCCGGATTCTGGCAGTGGCCGAGCTCGGCAAAATGGGGAAAGAGGCCGCTGTCCCCGTCCTCCTGGAATCAGCGAAATCGAACAACCGGGATTTAGTTTCCGAAATCATCAATTCCCTCATTTCCCTGGGTGATTTGCGGGCCATCCCCCTGTTTCGTGAAAAGGCATCAGACC
>JABGPV010000125.1:2848-14798 GCA_018644785.1 Deltaproteobacteria bacterium
AGTTTCCGAAATCATCAATTCCCTCATTTCCCTGGGTGATTTGCGGGCCATCCCCCTGTTTCGTGAAAAGGCATCAGACCCCGGCTATAGAGTACGAATCGGGTGCCTCAGGGGTTTGTACAAGCTTGGGGACTACGAGGACGACTTACCGGTTCTCACGGAAGCCCTTCGGGACGATCACCCGGAAGTCAGGCGGACGGCTGCCACATTTCTCGGCTGGAAAGACAGGGTTGAGGCGGCCCCCGCTCTGACGCAGTCCCTGAGGGATGAAGACCGGAGGGTCAGGAAGGCGGCCGTGTCCGCTTTAGCCCATCTCAGGGACGAGTCTTCCGTACTGCCTCTGATCAGGGTTTTGGCTGATGAAGAGTTGGAAATTCGGAAAAAGGCGCTTGAAACCATCCGAATGATAAGTGGTAATGATGCGATAACCTTTGATGTATTTGCCGATGCGTCCGCCATGGCGGCGGCCGTGGACGACATGCGGAACTGGTGGGAACAGGAAAGGCTCGAACGGGTTTATGAGGATAAGACGGATGTTGCGTCAATAGAAACCGACATGATGGAGGCCGAAACAACTGTTGAGGACACACCTCCCCCCGTTGAAGATAAAGAGACATTTCATGACGCCGAAATGCCGGTGCCCGAAGAAGCCGACATAATGGTTGAGGACGTTTATGATGAATCGGGTCTCGGAGAAGATACGGTTTCAGAGGAAGACTCCGGCGACGAATCGGATGTACTTGAAGCGCTTGAACCAGAAGAAGTTAAGGTAACCTCCGAAGGGCAAACGGCTTTTGAGGAATCCGTAATTGAATCCGTAGAAGAAATTGTCGGAAAAAACGCCGCCTCCGAAGAGCAAACCGAGGACGTATCCGATACATCTGAAGAAGATGTGCAGGAAGAACTTGAAACAGCCGCCGAAGAGGAGACACCCGTGGATGAAACCGGTGAAGAAGATCATCAATATCGGGAGTGGGAACTTAAAAGGATGGTCAAAGCGGAGCTTCTTTCTATTTGCGGTGATCTTGGCATTGACGCCGATGAAAACCTGCTCAAATCGGACCTCATTGCACTTGTTCTTGACGGGAAAGAATGAGAAACGGTGTCGTAACCAAAATTGCCATATGAGAGACGGCAATTCCAATGATCGCATTGGATCGAAAAATCAGTGAGTATTTCTTGTCGCAGGACAATTTGTGGGGGATGCGCCTCTTCCAGGCCGTTTCGCATCTCGGTGCCGGCGTCTTATGGCTCTGTGTGTATGCTTTGGGTCTCATCTTTTTCCAAAACGATGCTCACAGGCTCGTATTGACATTGGTCATTGCAGAACTTATGGGTCTGGTCGTCATTATCCCGTTGAGATACTGTATAAGGAGGAACCGGCCGAGCGCAAATTACAAATGCTCACGCATTACGCCCTGGAACCGGTACTCGTTTCCTTCCCACCATGCTTTCAGGGCTTTTTCAATCGCCATCATTGTCGGGGTGCGCCATCCTGGCGCATTTCCCTATCTGATTTGTGCGGCGCTGGCGATCGGTTTCAGTAGAATTTACCTGTCAAAGCACTATCTTACGGATGTCTTGGCCGGGGCATTGCTGGCGGTGGGCGTGGCATGGGCATCGCTGCGGATGATTTGATAACCGGTTTTTGTCGAAAGGGTTTTTCATTGGGATCATTTCATAAAAAGGTATTGCCCGAAATGGCCCTGCTTTTTTTAGTCCATACGGCCAACAATCTGTTGGACCGCTACACCCTGAGATCGGTCCTCAGAGCACAGGCGAGAAGTATTTTTACCGGAAGCCGGGAAAAACCGTATAAACCGGTTCCGGTGGTGGAGCATTGGGCCGATAGCATCATGGAAATCTTCCTGGAAAGCCGGCGGCGCTTTCCAAACAGCATTTGTGTGGACGGACCTCCCGGAAGCGGTAAAAGCACCCTTGGAAGAGCCCTTGCCGAAAGGTGCGGTCTCCAATGGAGAACCATTTACTGGCGTGAGCTAAAGGGCCCCTATCCGTTTAAACCCGGGAGAATTTACGAAAACATACGGCTCATCAGAACGCAGGATATGGACCCATTCGATTGGATTATCTATGTGGATTGTTCCACTGAGGACGCGAAAACACGGGTCATCAGCCGCGACCGGGATGCAGCCCTTGTGGATCTAGTGGATTTCACCCTGTTGAAACGGATCGGAGATACGGCTTTTGCCATGCTGGACGGAGAAGAAATAAGCATACCCGGCAGCCCCTTGAAAATCAAGAGAAGACCCCAACGGGGATACCGGGACCTGGATGAACTGAAAATGAGGCTATGGGACAGGCAGATCGATACCGAAGGCTTTTCAAAAGAAGAATTGTTGTTCATTTACTGCGATGGAAAGCCCAAAAGCGGCATTTTGCCCTATGTCAAGCTTGGGGCCTATAACCGGGAACTTTTCTCGGGGCTGTACGATGCCTTTGCCATGTCCCTCGGCAAGCGGCTTTTAACCTGAGAAGCAAGGAATAATGGATCTCTGCACGGGAACGATGATCAAGGCCTTTTTTTCGAGCAGACCCACGGGAGACTGAAAAGAAATGGAGACTCTAGCCAGGTGGATATGGGATCCTGTTCTTTGCCTGGTGTATCTTGAATTGGGCCTGATCTTTTTGTACCTGACCCGTGGAATTGCCTGGACAAAAGGGTTACCCGTTTTTTTTAAGATCTTCCGCCATGACCATTCAATATCGACAGACAGCATTGTTTCTCATCAAAAAGCGTTCTTATCAAGCGTTGCCGCCACTGTGGGGATCGGCAACATTGCCGGTGTCGGGACCGCAATACACCTCGGGGGGCCGGGGGCCCTGTTCTGGATGTGGATGTCCGCCCTTTTCGGCATGTTTTTCAGAATGGCATCCACCTACATGGCCATTAAATTACAACCTGCTGATGTTAAATCTTTATCCTTTGCCACGCCCATGTCCTATCTCGAAAAATATATGACCGGCCGATGGCGTTTTATCTCTCGATTCGTAGCTTTACTTCTCCTGATCCAGGGAGTGGTTCTGTATAATCTGGTCCAGGCAAATTCTTTGTCCCAGGCTGTCCATAACAGATTTGACGTTCCCCATTTATTAACGGCATTTTTGCTGACCCTTTGCGTGGGACTTGTAATTCTCGGCGGTCTGAAAAAAATTGTCAATTACTCCTCGGCAATTGCACCGGTTGTCATCGCCGTTTATACCATAAGCGGGCTTCTGATTTTACTCTTTCGCCCATTGGCATCATTATCCGCATTGGGTCAGGTTTTTTATTATGCATTCAATCCCTGTTCAATTGTTGGGGGCATTGCAGGATATTCGGTATTTCAAGCGCTGCAATTCGGCGTATCGCGTGGCGTTTTTTCTCACATGTCTGGTATGGGAACCAGCACATTTTTTCAAGCGGCAAACAAAGAAGCGCCTGCCATGGGTGCTTTCATGGCAGCCATTACCCCATTTGTTGACACCATAATCATCTGTACGATCAGTGGCCTGGTGATTCTTTCAAGCCCCTACTGGCAAAATCAAACCGGCGCATATCTTACGGCAATATCCTTTGAGGACGGTCTGGGCGTTTCAGGTCAGATCGTCGTTATTGCGAGTTTAATTGTTTTTGCATTTACAACAATTATCGGATTTGCCCATATCTCTGAAAAATGTTTTAGATATCTCGGAGGGAGAGATTCCCTGAAATTTAGAATGGTATTGTTGTTAGTGACCTTTCTTGGGCCTTTCCTGAATTTACGTTTTGTGTGGTCTCTAAGCGATATTATAATCGCAACGATTATTATTTTTCATCTGATCCCCCTTCTATACATCACACTGATCAACCGCAAAGAAATGTACGGCGATCTACAGAAGGTTGCAGAAGACAATCTTTCGGGAAAGAACTTATCTGGCGCCATGTAAGGGCCTCGGCAAGAAATAAACTGATGTTGATGTGTCATAAAAGGATGCCGATAACCCTCTATTCTTCGGGACTCATCTTCCAAACAAAGATATTTCGGGCGATCTCCTTATCGAGAGCAAGCTCGGTATTTTCGAATTTGATGCAAAAGGCCGGATTGATTCTATGCACGATCACAACGACACCCGGCTGCAGCCCCATGGATATCAATTGATGCAAATTTGAATGGCTTCCGGGTTTAATGTAAGTGATTTTCCCTCTTTCGCTGGTTTTAAGGTCGGTCAAACTGACCACGGTGTTGTCAACAACTTTAAGCCTCTTCCGGCAGCACCTTCCCCCCGGAATCGGTTTTCCATCGGGGCATATTCCCGGGTGCCCGAGAAGGGTACAAATTGATTCTTCCACTTCCGGCTCCAGGCAGTGTTCGACCTTACAGGCCACTTTCTCCATGGAGGCGTCTTTCAGCCTGAGGATGCTTGATACCAGTACCTCGGCGAGCCGATGACGACGGATGATGGTTTCACCCAACGCTTTTCCATCACTGGAAAACAGGATTTTACCACCCGTCAGTACGATCATCCCCTTTTCTTCGAGCTCGGCAAGATCGGCTTCCGTGAAATCAACAACACATCTTTTCTTTACAGCGTGAACCGAATGATTTTTGTTTTCACCGGCACACCAGATCGCCTCAATAATCTCTTCCTGTTTTTCAGTCAGCATGGTTCCATCTCCGTTATGGTTATTCTTCAATAATGGGCATCCTTCATAAAAACAAAAAGTAGTTTACACTTTGTTTTGTTCGCTGTTTTGAAGAGAAATTTGAAACTGGAAATTGGAAATTAGAACACACGCAATAGTTCTGGTGTGTTATCCAATTTCAAATTTCGAATTTCCAGTTTCAGCATCCGATTTTCAGTCTCGATATTCGACTTTCAATCCAATATTACAAACTACGCAGCAAAAAAGTGTAAACCGGCAAATGAAGGATGCCCGATAATGCACTGACTTTCATGTAAATGTAATGCCGAATAGATGGCACGTATGGTTCACAATGCTTCCCACAACAACGGCATAGATCGTGACGGAAACACAAATGGCGGCAGCAACCTTGATCCCACGTTCCTTGAACAAAACAATGGTCGCATTTACGCAAGGGATAATAAATGTCATGACCAGCAGGTTTACCACGAGTTGCAGATTGGTGTATGATCCGCTGAGATGGTCCAGTTCGGTTGCCCCGACTTCCCTCCGGATCATCGTCTTGATAAATACCCTGATGCTTTCTTCAGGAAGCCCCATGAGTTTACTAAAAAACGGACCCGTAATCTGTTCAAGCCAGTCCAGCCCACCGGCCCTTTCAAACAGGAACACAAAGAATGAGGCGATGATAAATACGGGCAGGGCCTCTTTCATGAAGAAATATGTTTTCATGAAAGACATTCTTATGATCTGATGGAGCTTTGGAAACCGCATGGCAGGGATTTCCATGAAGAGCGGGGTCCTGTATCCGGACAAAATCTTATTTGCCAGAATACCTGCGATCAGGACCTGGGAGAGTATCAGGCCGAACAGGGTAATGGTGGCGGATACGGGCATCTGTTCTAAAATAATCAGCATAACCGCCACAAGCGGTGCGCAGGGCAAGGCCAGAAAAAGAAGAAATGAGGCGATGTTCTTTTCTTTTTTGGTGTCCAAAAGGCGTGTGGTCAGGATCGCCATGGTCACACATGAAAACCCCATGACAAGTGGAATGACGCCTTTTCCATTCAGCCCCATTTTTTGAAACAGCTTGTCGAGCAGAATGGAGACCCTGGGAAGATATCCCGAGTCTTCAAGTATCCCGAAAGCGATATAAAAGCAGAAGAGAACGGGGGCCACCAGGCCCAGGGCCAAAAAAACACCCGTGGGAAGGATCCCGAAGTCCGGATCAACAATCATATCTCTTATGAATGCACTCGGAATGGGTTGAACGAGTTTGGTGGTCCAGGGGATCAAAAATCCTTCGAAAAGAGTCCCGTTTATGGTGTCAACCGCAAAAGTTGCGCCAAAAGATCCCACAAACAGATACATGGCATACAAAAAGATCACGGCAATGGGAATACCGGTGGAAAGCTTTGTACACCAGTCCCCGAATTTCATGAGAAAAGGGCTCTTGGGGGGCGGGTGAATCTCCTGAACATCATCAACGATCTGTCCGGCTATCTTGTTATACAGGTTTCCGAGAAGTATGCCGCAGGAGATAGGCGTCTCGGACTGGTATTGATCCGACAGATCCTTGAGTTGCTCAAGCATGCCGCTTCCGAATCGGGTTTCCACATATCCTTCAATGCCACTGTCACCCGCAAGCAAAAGGAGACCCGTGGCCCTTGTGGATATGGACTCCGATTTAAGCAGTTTGGCGACGATTTGGAGGAACTGCTCGATCTTTTCAGGGTATTCGACGAGCCGGTTGGGAACTCTCATTTCTGTGATGCCCGACATCACCTTTGACACCCCTATCCCTTCATTGGCAATGGTCGTGAATACATCGATACCGAGTGTTTCGGAAAGCTTTTTTGCGTCGATCTCGATCCCCCGGGGGGGCGCCTCGTCGATCATATTGATGTCGAGGAGCATGGGAAGACCATATTCCGCATATTGAAGGGCGATGGCGATGGAGCGTTTCAAATTCTTGGCATCCGCCACCAGAATAATTCCCCGGATATCCTTGTCAGTGGTATGCGGCAAGAGGAGATCTCTCGAGAGGCGGTCGTCTTCATCGGTGGAAAATATTGAGAATATCCCGGGGGTATCAAAAATCTCTCTTTCCGTATTCTTGACATGCCCCGTGGTAATCGAAGTGGTGTTGCCCGATATGTTAAGGCTCGCGGTTTTGGTTCCGGACATCCGTGAAAACAGGGCAGACTTTCCAACATTCATGTTGCCCACAATGGCAATACCGGCGTTTTCATCCATCATCTATCATTCTTCCTTTGCTATTGCTGAACAGCCGCCATCAAAATAATGCGCTGAACCTATGGCTAAAACGTTGCAGTTGTCAAGGGAAATTAATGGTGCTGATTGTGGAGAAGCGTTTAACCGGATTTTTCTTTTCGCCACAGGCGGGAAAGGGCATCCAATCGTTTTCTCACATCCTTCTCCAGAGATTCCAGCTTTCGGGTTGTTGCCGTCAGGCAATCCGACCAGTCGCGGGCGAGGGCCTTGGTGATCCGCAGTTGATGCCTTTGTGCCATGGCCTTCATCTTTCGGGCATAGCCGCGATAGAAACGGATGGAGAAAAACAGCCCGATCAGGGCATAACTCAGAAGGGCCGTCAGCCCCCGTGGACTGAAAAGGGTCTCGATGCCGGAAACGAACAGTCCAAAAAAACTGCCGAAACCCGGATTGTTGAAAAATTCCCGCAAAGTCCTTTCTCCCATAAGCACCGCCAGGAGGCAAAGGGTCAGCAGGCCATAAACCAGATACTGATTCAAGCGAAACATCCGGAGGGCCGGCCCCCGCTGTCCATCGAGCCCTTCGGCGGTCAGAGACAGGGCTTGTCCAAGCTGTTCAAATTCCATTTCCAGGTTGATACGCTCGCTGACTTCCTCCCACAGGCGGGGGGGCAGATTTTCACGGAGAAAACGCTGGTGCAGACGATCCTGAAGCCACTGCAATGGCCTTCTTAACGTTGCGGTGGTTTCCTCCGGCGGAAGATAATCAAGAGCATCCGGAGAATCCACCGGGCGAAAACGAGCCCCACTTACCGTTTTCAGCAGCAGGCCCAGTGCGTAACCCGGTCCCACCAGCGGCCACAAATCGCCCGGCGTCAGGCCGACCGTCGATTGGGAA
The DNA here is from genome assembly GCA_018644785.1 of Deltaproteobacteria bacterium. The sequence goes on from JABGPV010000125.1 coordinate 10,605, forward strand.
TATCGCTTTTCCATCCAGATCTGAAGGGTTTGACGCGCCGCATGATCCCATCCCGAACGCTTTTCCTTCACGCGATTAATGGTTTCCCGTAAAATGCCATGGACCCCCTCCAGATTCCTGCGCTCCCTTTCAAAGGGCGTAAAAAGCTTTCGCACCGCCACTTCCAGATTGGCCGCTTTGATGGCTGTAATGGCTTTAATGCTCCGCTGCTCGAGAAGATGGCGCCGGAAGAGATGAAACTGGTTCCAGGAGGCTGATGGGTCCGAATGATCGGCATTTTCGGCCGACAGCGCGAAGATCAGGGGATCATCCATACCCTTTTTTTCCAGATGACCTCGGAAACTTTTCAAAACCCGAGCGATCCGGTCGGAAACGTCATTGTCCTCCCGAGGCGCCTGAAGCAAATCCACCTTGTTGAGAACAAAGGTGAAATATTGACGGGCCTTTGGCGTTGTTTCCAAAAAGTTATAAAAATCAGCGTCCGCGTATTTATCGGGGGATGTCACCCACACCAGTAAATCAAGATGTTCCAGGAAGGCCATAACGCGGGCTTTATGTTCCGTCAAAATGCTGTCAAAATCAGGTAGATCGCAGAGAAGGAGCGCCTTGATGGGATCGGCCCGGTGGGTCACATCCTGCCAGGGGATGTTGTGAAGCTCAGCCTGAGGCAGCGGGTCCACCTCGTCGTGGCGGTAAATGAGGACACGTTCCGTATGGGGTCGCCGGTAGCTGCTGGAGGCAATATTTTCGTGGGCAAGCGCGTTTAAGAGAGAGGATTTACCCACCCCGGTGCCTCCCAGAAACCCCACGGTAAGGTACCGGCCTTCGATATTTGAGAACTTAATCCTCAAGCCTTTGGATTGATCCCTCAAGGTTTTCCTTTCCCGTACCGGCAGGGAAAAAAGGGACTCCTGTTCCAGCAGGCTGTCAACGCGATCGAGATCTTCCCGGATGTCCAATGTGTGCTTTTTCATATTCCAAGCCATGGCATCTTATAAACGTTTTGCCCGATTTTCAATGATCGAAAGCGCTTCAGGGGGTGTTTGCAACTCTGTCAGGCATTGTCTGTAACGAAGCGATTGCGCTTCAACAATTGAGGTTAGTCCGTCTTTATGAATAGTCGCCAGTTCACGGGTAATTTTAGAGATTTCCTCATAGGCAACGAGTTCGGCAGCGCCCTTTGTGATGAAGGGTGCAAGGGCCGAGTCCACCACCGCATCCAGCATGGAAAAACCGCCCCCCAAAGTGGCTGCCACGGCGATGAGGAGGACGCCCCAGAGGATAGACGCGGTATAAATGCTCCATTTTTTCTTTTTGGAAAGGCCATTCGCCAGAGTTTGAAAGCGCTCCTCGATCCAATGAAGGAGTTCTTCCCGTTGTTTATTCATCCGGTCCAGAACGTCCCGCTCCGTAAGCGTCAACCCGGGTCGGCGCAGCTCCGCCGCCATGGGAGCAGCCGCATCGACCGGGGACAGTTTTTCCAACACCCGGCGATTGAATTGTTCCAATGCCGCGAGCAAGGCTGTGGGATCGCTGTTCTTGCCCAGTCTGTTCAGATCTTCCCGGCGATGCTCATTCTTGCGGGACTTACGCCCGGTAAGGAAACGAAGGGGCTTGAGAATGACACCCTGAACCAGCCTCCTCGGTTTGGCCAGAAGGTCATAACGGGCAAAAAGCCGCCTGATTTCCATGCGTATGTATTGATTGCTGTTGGCCTTGAACCGCGATTCCTCTCCCTCCAAAAGAGCATCAACGGCCTGAAGAGAAAACGTTTCAAGTTGTTCCAGCCAGAGCCGGGCACCCTGTTCCTCTGCTTCGAGGAGATGAGCAAGCCGGGTAAGTTTCTGTCGGCTGCGCTCAACCCGGGCCTCTTGCTGTTCCGTACAAAGTGACTGGATTTTTTCAGGAGCGAGATCCTCCCCCAGGGTTTTCAGGAAACCCTGAACCAGCGGTTCCCCGGACAGTTCCGTCGGAACGCCGCCTTCCACGTGGGGAAGAACATGGATGCGGTTTTCTGACAGAACCAACCCTTCGGTTTCGGTAATTTTCAGAATGTCGGCCCGATCAAGGGCATCCCCAACCTTGTTGAGCAGATAATAGACCGGTTTATGGTCTTCCAGAACCCGGCGCAGGACCCGGGTCGGAATGTCGTCGGCATACTTTTCGGGGCTTGCCGTAAAGATCACCACATCGGCCAGAAGGTAGAGATTTTCCGCGATAAGGCGATTCTGTTCTTCCACGCTGTCCACATCGGGGGTGTCCACGATGATCAGATGGGAGAGGCGTTCCCGGTTGTGTGAGATGACCCATAGTCGGCCCGGAACGCCAGCGGCCGGTCCCTCGCCGGAGGATTCGGCGGGCGAATGCCCATGGACCCGCATTTCCGGGAAAGGAAATGCATCGTTCCATTCAATGCTTTCGTGGGCATAGGCGACCGGGCCGAAGGTTTTGGGCCTTTCGACCCCCGCGATGCTTAGATCAGCACCGCAAAAAACATTGAAGAGCGTAGATTTCCCGGTGCCCGTGCCGCCCAGAAAGACGACCCATGGGTTCAGGGTTTTCGCCTTGTATCGGATGACCGCCAACTCACGGCTGAGTTCCCGGGAAAGGGCCGGGATCTCCGCGCCATGGGGCGACAAACCGGAATATCGAACACGCTGTACGGCGGAAATAATTGGACTAAAAGACATTTCCCAAAAAAACCCAAGGCAAAAGAATCAAAGGAATCAAACAGCCGGTACTTTTCCAACCTCTCCGGGGTAATGATTTACGGGGCGTAACCAACGGCGCTTCTCCGAGTAGCGGGTTCACTGCCTCCCCGGCGATGGCATATGCGAAATAAAAATTTACACTTTTTCCCTTACGGTTGTATATTTCCAATAAACGCCTTTAGCCTTTCGCATGCTTCAACGAGTAGCCGGTACGTCTCATCCGCTCCATCCAGATTCCCATCCTTGCCCATACGTTCAAGCTGAAACGCAACATCAGAGGCCTCTCCGGCAGCGAGGTATTTCAAAGTGCCCTTGAAAGCATGGGCGCTCTCGTTCAGAGCGGATGGGTCTCCGGCATCGATGGCACCTTTGATACTCGCAAGCACTTCAAGATAATCACCCATAAAATCTTCGAGGCATTCCATTAACAGCTCGTCGTCCCCACCCATTATTTCCAGAAGCTCTTCCATGTCTATCGTGGCATCTTTCTGATCCATGCAGGGTTCTCCTATCATCGTTTATTCTGTTCTCGGAATTTCTTCTTCTGAAACCGGATCGAGAGGTCTTTCGAGATAGCTTGCGATCCTGTTTCTACCCTCGGCCTTTGCTCGGTAAAGGGCCTTGTCCGCGTAGGAGATCAGATCACCCACACTTTGAGGATCGTGTTCCTTCACCGATGCCAGACCGATACTGACCGTTATGATTGTTGATGCGATCCCGTCTGTATAGGGATTGGCTTCGCAATAGGCGCGGAGCTTTTCAGCCGTTTGACGCGCCCCTTCGATTCCGGTGTGCGGAAGCAGGACCATGAACTCTTCTCCGCCATATCTGAATGCCGGATCGGCACTTCTCAGATTTCGTTTCACTCGCAGGGAAAACTCTCTTAATACAACATCCCCGAAGGTATGTCCGAATGTATCATTGACCTTCTTGAAGTAATCCAGGTCCATCAACAGACATGACAGGTCTGTTTGATACCTCGCAGCACGAATAAATTCCTGCGAAGAGACATCCTCCATATGCCGGTGATTGTATAAACCCGTCAGGCCATCACGGATTGAAAGATCGTTCAACAGCCTGTTTTTTTCCTCAATGATCCTTTTGCTGGTTTCCAATTCCTCGACGGTTTGCTCAAGGTTCCGGGTCAATGCCTCGAGCGTCTTTTTCTGTTGATACAGTTCGAGGAAAATATTCACTTTGCTTTGCAGAATATCCGGGTCCAGGGGTTTGAAGAGATAATCCACGGCCCCTGCTTCATACCCCTTGAACACGTGCTTCTGTTCTTTGCTGATGGCGGTCACAAAGATGATGGGGATATGCCGTGTTTCCGCGTTGCCTCGCATCAATTCGGCGGTCTCGAACCCATCCATTTCCGGCATCTGCACGTCCAGGAGGATAAGGGCAAAGTCATAATCCAGAAGCAGGCCAAGGGCCTCATTGCCGGAGAGCGCTTTTAACAGGTTAAGCCCGGGCCTTTTCAGGA
>JABGPV010000126.1 GCA_018644785.1 Deltaproteobacteria bacterium
TCAAGCATATCTATAAAAAGCTTCTGATCTTCTGAAAAATGCTCATAGATTTTTGCTTTCTTTGCAAGGTAAGAAAGACTATGGGAAAATGGGGCTGGCTCTCCACTGGTTTTTACATAATAAGCCTTTAACATTTTTTCAATAGATTGGTGAGCCATAAACCCAACATAAAGATATCGCTTGCTTTTTAACATTGCAATGGCTGTCTCAATATCATATTCAGACAGTTCCATCCAATATCTTATTTGATCTGACATCTGTCCAGCTTCTCCAATCATGATTATTTGATAACCTCCTCTTTAACGCCTGAACACAACACATCTATGCAAAGATAGCAAATTAATTATTGAAAATATGCGAATACAAATATGGCCTCCGGGTCAATTTTTGTCAACGGATTTTCATGGGAAAGGGTAATTATTTCAAGTTTTTCAAAGACCATCCCTTCAAACGGATAGAGGTTGAAAAGTAAAAAATCTTTTTCTTCGGTGGGGAAAAAGGAACATGCCACATGGGTGGAAATCCAGGCTGCTTTCGAAGGAAAATCCACATTTGAAAGCGAATAGTGACTTGTCCGCATCCCTTGCAGCCCTTCAGCAATGCCTACTTTCTGCCCGATCGGATCGAGGATTTATTTACACATACCCGCGAATGATGCTACGCTGATTTTGACGCTCTCCGGCAAACTGAAAACAAATGGTTTCGAAACTTTGGCTGAGCCGCTTTACAAGCCGCTCATGACCACCATTCAAACGGATACGATTCATGGCCAATTATCTTGATCCCTTGACCTTTCCCATCCAAGGCCTTCGTCTCATCGAAGCCAGTGCGGGAACGGGCAAAACCTATACCATCGGGGCACTTTATTTACGGCTGGTGTTGGGGCACGGCGGGGACAATGGCTTTTTCAAACCACTCACGCCCCCGGAGATCCTGGTGGTGACCTTCACCAATGCTGCTACGGAGGAATTACGAGACCGGATTCGCAACAAACTGGTTGAAGCCGCCGCTTTTTTTCGCGGGGAATGCGGTGGTGATGAGTTCCTTGAAGGCCTTGGCCGTGCGTTTCCTCAAGAATCAAGGTCCAAGAAAGCCAACGTGCTTGAACATGCGGCCCTGTGGATGGATGAAGCGGCCATCCATACCATTCACAGTTGGAGCAAACGCATGTTGCGGCAGCACGCTTTCGAATGCGGCAGCCTCTTCGATCTGGAACTGGCTCCCGATGATCAGGACCTGCTGGAAGAGGCTGCCTGCGATTATTGGCGTTGTCATTTTTACGGACTCCCGCCCGAGCAGCTGGCAGAACTCCTGGCCCTGATCAAATGCACCGCCCCCCAGGCCCTGCTGAACCAGGTGAAACCATTGCTCAGGGTAGCGACAATTAAAGATTTGCCGCCACAGGGGGACCCGTTTGACATGCTGGAACAACGCTGTGAAGCCATTCTGGCAGCAAAGAAGGAATGGTCCGTGGATTTTGAGATGGCCATTGACCGGGTAACAGAGGCGAAGGCAGACAAAACCCTGAATGGGAAAAAGTACGGCGCCCCTTCATTAAGGAAATGGATCGATCAACTCACGGGCTGGGTTAATGAAAACGGCCCACTGCCGGATGCACAAACACGTCTGAAGTTTTCATTGACGGGTCTCAAAGAAGGCACAAACAAACATAAAACATCCCCTGTGCATCCTGCTTACGAAGCCTTTGACCGGCTCAATGAAATTTTAAAAAGGCTCGAAATCGACAAAGCCCTTTTCCTTCACGCAGCAAGGGAGATTGAAAGCCGCTATCAGCGACAAAAAGACCAGCAGGGTCTGGTGGACTTTGACGACCTCCTCACCCGCTTAAACGAGGCATTGCAGCGCCCCGGAAGCGAAAACCTGGCGCAACTCATTGCCGATCAGTACCCGGTAGCCATGATTGACGAGTTTCAGGACACGGACCCCGTTCAGTATGCCGCTTTCAGCCGGATCTACGGTCGCCGGCCACAGACGGCCCTGTTGATGATCGGTGATCCAAAACAGGCCATTTACGCCTTTCGCGGTGCGGATATCCATACCTACCTGCGGGCTCGCCGGGATACCGGTGATGAACCCTACACGCTGAGCGCCAACTACCGGTCCACCGAAGAACTGGTGAAATCGGTCAATCAAATGTTCGGGTCGGCAAACCCATATCCCGAAGGACCCTTTCTCTTTAAGGACCGAATTCCATTTGAACCGGTTTCGGCCAAAGGCCCCCAAGGGCAGCTGATGGTGAAAAACCAGCCGTCGTCGGGCCTGCATATTTGGCACTTGCAGCAAACCGAACCGGTTTTAAAAACAGGCGAAAATGGTTATCTGGCAAAAATGGCCGAAGCCTTTGCCGACGAAATCGTGCGGTTGTTGAATCTGACTGAACTCCTTCCCTGTCGGACCGGCTTCCGGAATGCCCCCGGCGAGCCATTGACGCCGCTTCGCCCGGCGGATATGGCGGTCCTGGTGCGCAGTGGCAATGAGGCGGACATTATTCGAAAAGCGCTGAACAAGCGCCGGGTGCGCAGCGTTTACCTGTCGGATAAAACGTCTGTTTTTGATTCCCATGAAGCCCGGCAAATGCGATATCTACTACAGGCCTGCGCATCCCCGGGACAGGAACGGGCCCTCAAAGCCGCCCTGGCCACGCCGATTTTAAGGCAGCCTTTGACGCGTCTGGACAATTTAAACCAAAATGAGACAGCCTGGGAAGCGGAAGTTGAGCGTTTCGGCCGTTACCATTCAATCTGGCAGAGCCGGGGGGTTCTACCCATGTTGCGAAACCTGCTGCAGGATTTTGGCGTGTTATCGGGGCTTCTAACCGCCCCCGGCGGTGAGCGTGCTGCAACCAATTTCCTTCATCTGGCCGAACTCCTGCAGGCAAAATCCGTTGAGGTGGATGGAGCAAAGGGGTTGATCCGCTGGCTGGAGGAACAGCTTCAACAACACCCCACCGGCGTGGAAGATCAGGTCCTTCGTCTGGAGAGCGATGAAGAACTGATCAAGGTCATCACGATCCATAAGTCCAAGGGTCTGCAGTATCCACTGGTGTTTTTACCTTTTGCCTGCTCATTTCGTCAGGCAACCCGAAAAAATGTCGTCATGGCCATCCGTTCCCATGAGCAGGGTGGGGTCCGGGTGGTGACTTCCCCCGAGGCCGCCGATATTGAGGCGGCGGACCGGGGGCGGCTGGCGGAAGACCTTCGCCTGCTTTATGTTGCGGTGACCCGCGCTCGATATGCTTGCTGGATGGGCATCGGCGTCACGGGGAGCGTCACGAAAAATGGAGAAAAAAGCACCCTGCACCGCTCGGGTTTCGGCTACCTGTTGTCCGGCGGCGAAATGATACATACCCGGGATCTCTCTCAAAAACTGCGGTTTTTGAAAGGCGACTGCCCGCATATGACCATTGAACCGCTACCTGAACCACGGATGGGTGTTTATGAACCAGGGAGAGAGGCCGTATCACTCATGCCCGCCCTGCCGTTTAACACCCCGGTGTTCCGAGATTGGCAAATCACCAGTTATTCCGGCATATTAAAGGTATGGGCGAATGATTATTCGCCCAAAAAACCTTTCGCTTTCCCGGATTCGGCCATTGAAGAACAGTTGCAGGAACCCGGCGAAGTAGGGGCGAATGATTATTCGCCCTTACTTTCATATCCGGAAGTCAGGCCCGGCAAACCGTCCATTCATAACTTTCCCCGGGGACCGGAGCCGGGAACATTTCTCCATGGACTGCTGGAATGGGCTGCGGATGAAGGTTTCGGCCGCGTGGCCCGTGACCGTCAATTGATCCATGACCAGGTCGAGAACCGCTGCAGTCATCGCGGTTGGGGGATTTGGGTTGATGCCCTGACCCAGTGGTTTCAGGATCTCCTTAAAACGCCTTTCACGTTGCCCAATCAAAAGAAAGATGTTCGCCTGGCGGACCTGCCCCCTTCCCGCTACCAGGTGGAACTGGAATTTTTGTTTGCCGCCCACCGGGTCAACACACGATCATTGGATCATGCCCTGACCCATGGCGTCTTGCCAGGCGCGGAAAGGCCGCCGCTCCAGGAGCTCCGGATTAACGGCATGCTGAAAGGCTTTATTGATCTGGTTTTTGAGTTTGAAGGACGATATTACGTATTGGATTATAAATCCAACCACTTAGGCGACAATACCCGGGCTTATGGATCAAAAGCCATGGCCCATGCCATGCTAAGCCACCGTTACGACCTGCAATATGTGCTCTATACCCTTGCGCTCCATCGCCTGCTCAAAGCACGGCTTCCCGATTACCGGTACCAGAGAGATATGGGGGGGGCGATTTATCTTTTTTTGCGAGGGGTTGACCGAAACCATAACGGCGTCTACGGGGATAAAATACCGCAGGCGCTCATTGAACAACTGGATAGAGATTTCGCAGGAGGAGAGGGAAACCATTGATAAGTCCCGATCTGTCAGGATTGCTGGAAAATTGGGTTGCCGTCGGCTGGTTAAGGCCCCTGGATGGCGCTTTTGCGGAATTTTTGAAAGCCGAAGCGCCGGATACCCCTGAACTGGTATTGCTCGTAGCAGCCCTTGCCAGCCATCAGCTGGGAAGAGGCCATATCTGCCTGGACCTTGACGCGTTGCTTTCGGAACCTGAAAAAACCCTCTCTTTGCCGCCCGAGGACCCAACCGGTGCGCAGATATCTGTTCAACCGCCGAATATCCTGGGAAGCATTCCTCTCTCTCACCTGGTCAATCACCTGAAAACTTCACCCCTGGTTTCACCGGGCCCCGGGAACAGCCCCCTGGTGCTAGTAGGGGCGAAAAATCTTTCGCCCCTACTCTATCTGCGGCGTTACTGGGAATACACGCAAACAGTTGCCCGACACATATCAAAACGACTGTCCCATGAATTTCCCATACCCGATGATTTAGAGAACCGCCTCGATGCGCTTTTTGAACCGCTCAGAGGCGCAGGGGAAAAAGCCAAAACCCAGGTACACTGGCAGAGTGTGGCGGCGGCTGTTGCGGCAAAAGGGTCGTTTTCCGTTATTTCAGGGGGACCCGGAACCGGGAAAACCACAACGGTGATTCACCTGCTGGCCCTCCTTCAACAAATGGCATTGGAAGCGGGACAAAAACTGCGCATCCGCATGGCGGCCACCACGGGTAAGGCCGCTTTGCGGCTTATGGAATCCCTGATTCATGCAATGAAAACATTGCCCGAAAACATGCGTGAAACCCTGCCCCGGGAGGTCACCACCCTCCACCGTCTGCTGGGAACTCGGCCCAATACCCGCCATTTTTTACATCACCACCACAACCCTCTCCACGTGGACCTTCTGGTGGTGGACGAAGCATCCATGATTGATCTCGAAATCATGGCGGCACTTCTGAGCGCCTTACCCGACAATGCCCGGCTGGTCCTTTTGGGGGATAAAGATCAACTGGCCTCGGTGGAAGCGGGCGCGGTATTGGGAGATATTTGCCGATACGGGGATCAAGCGAATTATGGACCGGAGGCCATCTCATGGATACGAAAGCACACCGGTTACACCCTTCAAGCTTTTGAGGGGAGTGGCACCCCGCTCGATCAGCACATTACCCTGTTAAGAAAAAACCACCGTTTTGGAGACACCAGCGGGATCGGAGCCCTTTCCCGGGCTGTCAACAAAGGGGATCCGGAAGTGGTGGAAGACATCTGGAACATGAATTTCAAAGATATCCGCCGTCTGCCCATCGCCAGCCCTGACGATGAGCCCTTTTCCCGCTTGATTCTGGACGGCTACCGCCCGTATCTGGATCGTGTCAGATCCGGTCCCGGAAACGAGCCTGAAAATACCTGGCTTCGAGCGATTATTGAGGACTTTGGCGCTTTCCAACTCCTGTCCCCATTGCGAAAAGGTCCCTGGGGGGTGAACGGCTTTAATGAAAAAACGGCTGAAATTCTTTTTCGCGAAGGCCTTATCAGTGCCGGAGAGGGCTGGTATCCCGGCCGGCCGGTCATGATCACCCGCAACGATTACAATTTGGGATTGATGAATGGGGATACCGGCATCGTCCTGCCTGTTAACGATGATAACAGCTGCGACAAAAGCACCCTGAAGGCGGTGTTTCCCATGGCAAATGGTTCATTAAAGAAAGTGCTGCCGTCCAGGCTCAACCATGTTGAAACGGCTTACGCTTTGACTGTTCACAAAAGCCAGGGGTCGGAATTTGATCACACGGCCCTGGTCCTGCCTGACCACATAACCCCGGTGCTGACCCGGGAATTGCTCTATACCGCCATTACGCGATCACGCGCGTGGTTTACGCTGGTGAGTCCACGCCATGAACTTCTAGGGGAGGCTGTAAGACGGAGAACTTATCGGGCATCAGGCCTGGGTAAATTGCTCAGATAAAATCCGGATATTGACATATTCAGATGAACCCAATAGACTGAAACCGGTTTACATCTCGCCACATTGAGATACTATACTTCTAACAGCAGAAGAACTTTCCCCTTCTGCTGGATCGGGAAAAATTGCAAGACAGGCAGGTGAAAAAATGCCCAAGCTGAAAGAGATTGAAATTAATTACGAACAAATACGTGATTTGGTCTATCAGTTGGCTTTCGAGAAAAGGATCGCCCTGATAAAGGACATTGTAAAAGATAAACGTTATCAAACGGATTTTTACCGGTTTACAGAAGCGTTGATAAAAAAGTATGCGATTCCTGAAATGACTGAACCCGAACTAGATGATTTTCTTCACCAATAGCTGTCCGATACCGGGCCACTGAATCTTAATCAGAAGGATTCATCATCATTGACTCCCAGAATTGTAATTGATACCAATATTTTTATTTCAGCAATCTTCTGGGGTGGGAAACCCCGTGAAGTCGTAGATCTGGGACGAAGCGGACGAATTTCGGTTTTCACCTCCATGGAGATTCAGGAGGAGCTTGAAAGGAAACTGAAAAGCAAATTCGGCCTTGACGATCAAGAAGTTTCTCAAATCCTTTTTGATTTCTCTCTATTCACGCTGCCGGTTGAGCCTTCCTGTAAAATAACCATCATTGATGATGACCCGGATGACAACAAATTCGTAGAATGTGCCGTCGCGTCAAAAGCGACACATGTTGTTTCAGGAGACAAGCATCTATTGAATCTGAAAGAATATATGGGAATTCAAATCAAAAAGGCCGCCGAATTCCTCGCGATATTGGAACAAAACAAACTTTAGCCTTACTCGGATTTCCCCATAAATTGAAAGATCAACCCCACCAGGAAACCACTTAATATGGCGATGCCTGCCGCCAGAATGCCATAGGTCAACGCATGTTTATGGGCCAACTCGAAAATGGCGGCTGGGAAACCCACCAACTCCACCATGAGGGACCGCATTTCCTTGGACACCACCTGTCCATCTTTCACTACAGACAGGGTCACATGGTATTTTCCCGGAGCCAAACGGGTCGGAAGGTTGAAAACCCCTTCCACCAATTGCCCTCTTTCGGGTAAAAGCTCTATGCCGGCACGTCCCGGGAAGATCCCATAACGACCCAGGCTCTCTTTAAGCCTGAGGAACTCCTCGAACAATTGGCGGTTTTCTATTTTCCGGGCGGTACCTGTAAAGGTAACCCTCCGGGCAACAGCATCATAACCCCAGGGAACAGATTCTTTCGAACGGCCCAACAATCCGGGATCCGTACTCATGGCCAGGTAGAGTACCGGCGCACCCTGTTCAAGAATCTCCGCCCCGTTCTTCCACATACCCCAATACTGTTCTTTTCGCATGAGCCTGGTTTGACCCTGTTCTCCTGTAAACTCAAGAACGGCCTGGCAGCCCCGAGGGATATTCGCGCGCACATGGAGCTTTGCGCCATCATACCCGGTACCGATTCGAACCACATCCGGTCGAACCGTAAGTTCCGCAGATGCTACCTGAACCTCGCCCCAAAACGCCATGACCATGAGTCCTACGCACATCAGGCAAACTATATGCTTATTATAACCTACGCGCATCATCCTACTGCTCCCTTTTCAACGTCAGCATCAGATCCGGTGCGATGACGAGTTCCAGGAAAATTTTAACCATGATAATCAGGACCACGGATGCGAAAATAATTTTGAGGTAGTCTGCGTTCATCTTGTGGCTCAGCCTGGCGCCGAACTGGGCGCCCACGGTGGATCCCGCCAACAATGTCAGGGCCAGTACCATGTCAACGGTATGGTTTTCTGCGGCCTGCAAAACAGTTATATTGACGCAAACCAGCAGTTCCTGGAAAAGATTGGTACCCACCACGACCCGCATGGGCATGCGCAGCACATAACACATGGTCGGGAGCATAATGAACCCGCCGCCAACCCCGAGGATGGCCGCCACCAGGCCCACCAGGCATCCGACGACGAGGGGAAGTAGGGGAGAAAGGGTGATGCCCGATTTTCCGAAACGAACCGGCCAGGGAAGTACACCCAGAAAACGGTCCCAGGCAGATGGTGTCAGGGATTGATCAGCAGAATTCGGAGCCGGTTTTTTTCTGAGGCAGGATACCCCTTCCGCCATCATGTAGGCCCCCACACCCCCGAGCAGCACCACATAGAGAATCCTGATGATGAAATCGACGTGTCCCTGGGCCTTTAACGATTCAACGATTCCAACGCCCACGGTGCTGCCCGCCATACCGCCCGCGAAAAGAAAAAGTCCCATCTTGAAATCGACACCCCCGAGGCGGGAATGGGCATAGGTGCCGGATGCGGCGGAGGCCACTATCTGGTTGGAATCGGAAGCGGCCGCAATGGTGGGCGGGATGCCGATCATGGTCAACAGGGGGGTCATGAGAAAACCGCCCCCCACGCCGCACAACCCTGCGAAAAACCCGACGGACCCCCCCAGGCCCAGGAGGATAAAGACGTTTATGCTGTTTTCGGCGATGGGAGAATAGAGACTCGGTCCCATGCTGGTCCCCATTTACAGGGTGTGGTCTATCGGTTGTCCCGGACGGGCAGGGCCCGGGGATGATTTTTGGCAAGGGACTGATCCCGCCAATCTTTTGGACCCAGATCAAAATGGAAAAAAGTTTCCACTTCGACAATACCGTCCCACGACCAAACGGGACAGCAGGACAGATGAATGAATCGCGTGATGTGACAAACCCCCTTGCACCCTTCTGAAACAGGGTATGGATTGATGATCCGGGGGTTATAAATAGCCCTTAACTCCTCAGTTGTGGGCATTCGCCAATCTTTATGGCCGCCACCCCTATAATTCTTGCAGTAGGTTTTGGCTTTACGCCAGCTGATGGGGTCGCCATTGTCCGCTGCTGCCCACATCAGGCCGGTGGTCAGGTCTTTGACGGTTCCGTTATCATAGGCGACAAATCGCTCTGAACGACCAATTTCCGTTATCCTGGAATCTTTTGAACCGGTCGCAGCGCATGCTGCGGACAGAAAGATCAAAAAGCTGAGTACCGCCCATTTTTTCATAACTTTCTCCTGAAAAAGCCATTTCCCTTGCAATAAACCGCGAAAATCCGCATACCACAAGTCCGGCTATTTATGAATCGGAAGATTCAATGGTTTCTGTACATACCCTGCAGGCACCTTGAACAGGTCTTTGCTCAGGCTGGTTTTTTCAATTTTCTGTAAGGTCGTGGTTGTGGTCATCCCCATCACGCCGCTCTCCATCTTTACGGGAAATCCTTTCCCTGAAAGGCTTCCGGAAAGCCCCATTTTTCTGAATTGGGGAGAATTCCGCATGACTTTTTTACTTATCTTTTCGTACTCATCGTAACCGGTCACATCTTTGGACAGCCACTGCACATTTTCAACCCCCATGAATGTCATGATATATTTCTCACATTTGAACCCCTTGATGGTTTTTGTTTCTCCCGTTGCCATGATTTTTGCATCCTCACTCATTTTTGCCATGGGGCCCATGGACTCCTCCATTTCCGACATTTTTATTTTAATGTAGGTCCCGGTGGAAGGATCAAGCTGGTAAATGGTCATGTCATCAAATAAAATAATGGTAATATCATCTTTCGTTTCAATGCGGCTGCCATAGGAGGTCAGATAATTCTTTATGGTTTCCGGGCCGCTCCCGGAACGGGTCATGCCCGGGTGTTTGGGCGGTTTTGGTAGATCTCTGGGCAAACCTTTCGGCATCCCTTGTGGCAGATCTTTCGGCATCCCTTTTGGAAAACCTTTTGGCAGCCCTTTCAGCGTACCGCCATGCACCGCAATGGATTCCCAATAAAGATCTCCATAAGCCACAGGAGAAAAGACCATCAGTAAAAACGCCGCCGACAAAAGACACTGCATCAGTTTTTTAATTTTCATATGAACTCCCCTTTCATTCAAAATTCTTTTTTCCATCTTATCCTACCGCAAATTATCACGTCAAGCATTCTTGGAATCCCTTTAACGACCGGAACACTTCTGATCATTGACATACCAGCACCGTTTTCATATATGTAAGCTGTCGTAATTTTACGACAGAGAAACAAGTTTTAAAGGAATAAAAATGAAACAGATTCGCAACTTCAGCATCATCGCACACATAGATCACGGAAAATCCACCCTGGCCGATCGGCTCATCCAAGCCACGGGACTGGTGGAGACACGGGATTTCCGGGACCAACTCCTGGATACCATGGATATTGAAAGGGAAAGGGGCATCACCATCAAAAGTCAGGCCATCACCCTGCCCTATGTGGACAGTGAGGGCCGAGAATACGCATTGAACCTCATTGACACCCCCGGACACGTGGACTTTTCTTATGAAGTTTCCCGGGCCCTGGCCTCCTGCGAAGGGGTCCTTCTGCTGGTGGACGCGGCCCAGGGTGTTGAAGCCCAGACCATGGCCAATTTGTTCGCCGCCATGGAGCATGATCTGGAAATCATCCCGGTCATTAACAAGATTGACCTGCCATCGGCCGACATTGAACAAACCAAAGAGCAGATTGAGATGGATCTGGGCCTGGATTCGGATCTGGCCATCCTCTGTTCCGCCAAAGAGGGTACGGGGATTGACCATGTACTGGAGGCCGTCGTGGACCTGATTCCGCCCCCCCCCGGCAGTGAAGAAGACCCCCTCGAGGCCCTCATATTTGATGCCCATTATGATCCCTTTCGCGGCACCATTGTAAGCTGCCGAATCTTTTCTGGGCATGTCCGTCCGGGAGACACCATTCGGCTCATGTACAACAATGCCACCTACCGGGTAGAAGAAGTGGGTGTTTTTCGCCTGGCGCGGGAACCCAGAAAAGTCCTTTCAGCCGGTGAGGTGGGCTATATCATATCCGGCATCAAAACGGTCAGTGACACGCGAATCGGGGACACCATCACGCTGGAAAAGAACCCGGCCCCCGCGCCCCTTCCGGGGTTCAAGGAAGTCAAACCGGTTGTGTTTGCTTCCATATACCCGGTTGCATCCGATGAGTACCGCTCCTTGGTGGAGGCGCTCGAAAAGTACAAATTAAATGATGCCGCCCTGATCTTTCAGAAGGATTCATCCGCCGCATTGGGACTGGGGTTTCGCTGTGGTTTTCTGGGGCTGTTGCACCTGGAGATTGTTCAGGAACGTCTTGAAAGGGAATTTGACCAGTCCCTCATCATGACCTCCCCCACGGTGCAGTACCGGTTTGAGCTTACCAATGGCGAAGAAGTCACGGTGGACAACCCCATTTACTACCCGGACCCCGCCACCATTTCAAAGGCTTTTGAACCCTACATCCGGGCCAGCATCATGATTCCCGAACGATACATGGGCGCTGTGATGGAGCTATGCCTGGAACGGCGGGGAACCAATTCTCAATTCAGCTACCCTTCCACGGGACGGATCGAAATTCAGTTCGACCTGCCCCTGGCCGAGGTCATTTACGATTTTTACGACAGACTTAAGACTGTCACCCAGGGCTATGGTTCATTTGACTATGACCTGCTGGATTATCGGGAAAGCGATCTGGTCAAACTGGACATCCTGTTAAACGGGGAAAAGGTGGATGCCCTCTGCCAGATTGTGTACAGAGAGGGGGCACGGGCACGGGCACTTCACTCTTGCAACCGGCTGAAAGAGGAAATTCCGAGGCATATGTTCAAAATCGCCATTCAGGGGGCCATCGGTGGGACGATTATTGCGCGGTCAACGGTCAATGCCTTTCGAAAAGATGTGACAGCAAAACTCTATGGTGGAGATGTGACACGAAAAAGAAAATTATTAGAAAAACAAAAAAAGGGAAAAAGCGGATGAAAATGGTGGGTTCCGTGACGGTTCCTCAGAGCGCCTTTATTGCGATTTTGAGATCTGACGATAAAAAATAAATGCTTCCCGGTTTATATGTCCATATCCCGTTTTGCCGAAGCAAATGCCCCTATTGCAGTTTTTATTCCATTCCTTCAAGCACCCCCATGGACGGATGGTTTGATGGACTGAAAAGGGAAGTCCTTTATCAAAAAGATCTTTTGGGTCGATTCGACAGTCTTTATCTGGGCGGCGGCACACCTACTTTCTTAAACACAAAAATGCTTGAACAGGTGATGGCATCTCTTTTGGACCACTTTCATTTGACGCCGGATGCCGAAATCACCATAGAGGCAAATCCATGCGACATCACCCGCCGCAAAGCGGATGCCCTGAAAGCATTGGGGTTTAATCGAATCAACCTGGGGGTTCAGTCTTTTAACGACAACGTACTGAAGTTTCTGGGCCGAAGGCATTCGTCCGAAAATGCTGAAAATGCCGTTGGGCATCTGCGATCAGCAGGCTTTAAAAACATCGGCCTGGACCTTATTTACGGATTGAAGGCGCAGTCCATGAAAGAATGGATTGTCATCCTTAAAAAGGCCCTGTCATTTCAACCGGAGCACCTCTCCTGCTACCAGTTGACCCTTGAAAAAGGAACAGTTTTTGATCGGCGCTCACGTCAAAAAAACATGATCACCCTGCCGGAAAAAACCGCCGCGGCCCATTTTCTGGCCACATCCTCATTTCTTGAAAACAAGGGGTACATCCATTATGAAGTATCCAATTTTGCCAGAGATGAACGCCTTGAGTCCCGGCACAACCTAAAATACTGGAGCCATACCCCATACCTGGGGCTGGGGCCTTCGGCCCATTCCTTCGATGGAAAAAAACGATGGTGGAATATACGGTCGGTCAAAAAATATCGGTCGGCCCTTAACGAAGGCCGGTTGCCGATTGAAGGCAGGGAAACGCTTACAAAAGAACAGCGTCATCTTGAATCTCTGGCCCTGGGCTTCAGAACCCGGAGGGGCGTTGACCTTGAATCCCTTGACGCCACATCAGAGAAGGCTCTTGTAATGCTTCAAAAACAGGGTCTTCTCAAAATTATTAATGGTAGAGCAGTCCCCACCCGGCGGGGTTATCTCCTCGCGGATCATTTGCCCCTCTGCTTTTCCCCCTGAAAATGGATCAGCCGAGATCTTTCAAAACCCCGCAGATTTCATGGCCGAACTGCTCCCGCTGCCAGTTTTTAATACCCATGATTTCTTTGATGTCATCGGGAACGTGGGGGTTTGAAAGCGCCAGGGTTTTTGCCTGGGCATTGGTGCAGATGATGGCGGGATCCACCCCCATCTCACTGCCGCGCTGATCCCGCCATTCCTTAAGACGCTTCATCCGCTCCCCCACCTTTGGGCTGATTTTTTCAGATCTTTTTCGTGGATAAACCGGAAGCTCATTTTCGGGTAACGCCAGAGCGGGACGGATTGTTTTCAGGATGGCGCCCCCCAGTTGTTTGATCTGTTTCGGACTGAAGCCTTTGATGTTTTGAAGATCCGCCATTTTGACCGGCTTCCGCTTTGCCAGCACCATCACCTGGGAATTGCCGATCACCTTGAACAGGGGGAGATCTCTTCGCCGAGCCGCCTGGTCCCTGAATTGCAGAAGCGCTTCCAGGATAGCCAGGCTTCGGGGATCCAATCTTCCAGCACCGTTGAATTTCAGGAACAGGGGTTCATCATTCGGCTCCGCACTGCGAACGGCGGTTTGCAGTTGACACTCCTCGACAACAAAGGAAAGACGGCCTTTTTCGCGGAGTTCGGCCATAAGTCCCTGCGTCAGGGCAAGGAGATGACAGGTATCATGCACTGCATACTCCAGCATGGGCGCCGGCAGGGGCCGTTGGGACCAATCTTTCTTCTGATACTTTTTCTTTAAGGTAATGTCCATTTTTTCCTTAAGGAGACTGGCCAGTCCGATATCCCTCAACCCCAGGAAACGGGCCGCAATCTGGGTATCAAACAGAGAATTAACCTCAATTTCGAAATCCCTGTACAACGAGCGGATATCATAGTCAGCCCCATGAAAAACCTTCCGGATCTCGGGGGATTTAAAAATCGGCGCCAGAATTGAGAGGTCTTTCACAGCCAGAGGATCTACCAGGATATTGCATGACGGGGTGGAAAACTGTAAAAGACAGACCTTTTCCTGATAGTGAAACATGGAGTCCGCCTCCAGGTCCACACCGATGACCGACTCTTTTTCAAGGATGTTAGCGGCCTTCAACAGCGCATCCCGGCTTTCCACATGCAGATAATCCTGTTCACCATCACCCATTAAACGCCTCCTCTACGCCAATCACTTAACCCCTTGACATTACCTATTCACCTGCCTATTTTACCGCAATAACAAATTAGATAAAGGGAATTCTTATGAAAATTGCTGAAAATCTCCATTTTTTCCCATGGAACAACCCATCGGCGAATAACTGCAATACCTATTTCATTGATGGGAAAAAGAAAATTCTGGTAGACCCG
>JABGPV010000127.1 GCA_018644785.1 Deltaproteobacteria bacterium
AGGGTTTTCGAGGCCTCAATTTCCTGCCAAACAAACGTTCCAAGCGTGTGACAAAACTCACATCGCCCAACGGGCGACCTGTTTGTTCATGCTTGCGGATGGGGTCCATTTCCGATGGCCCTATGGCTTTCGCCAAGAAATCCCCCCATATTTGACAGATCGACTTTCAGGAAATAAACAGGTCCTTGGTTGAAAAATTCGGGTCACTGGTCAGATTGACCCCGAGCCGCCGTAGACCCGCCTCGTCGCCGGGCGTGGGCATGTGTGTCATATGGACTTCGCAACCCTGAAGTTCATTGAGTTTTTCCACTGCGATCTGAGCTGCGGGGTTTGTGGCGGCGCTGATGCTGAGGGCGATGAGGGCTTCCAGGAGATCCAGGCTGAGCGTCTTTTCGTTGAGAACCTCCATCTTGAGATTCCGCACCGACTCAATAATAAAGGGCGGCAGCAGCTTGATTTTCTCCGGAATTCCCGCCAGGTGTTTGGCGGCATGAAGAACGAGGCTTGACGCCGCGTGGAGGCGGATAGAGTTGCTCCCGGTGATGATGGCGCCGTCCTTGAGGGCGATGGCCGCCCCGCAATAGATTCCCTCACTCCCCTTGTCTCTCTCTTGGGCGTCCAGGGAGGCTTCCCGTGCCCGCTCAACCACATTCCGGTAATTAAGCTCCAGACCGAAATCCTTGATGAGCAATTCCACCCGCTGAACCGTTCCCGAATCCGTCAACCCCATGGCATATTCGCATCGATACCGGAAGTAGCGCCGGATGGTTTCCTGCTTGGCGGCCTCCTCCGTCATGCCCTCGTCCGTTATGGCAAATCCGGCCCGATTGACACCCATGTCGGTGGGGGATTGGTAGAAGGATTCGCCACCCTTGATCTTCTTCAGGATTCTCTTAAGAACGGGAAAGACTTCCACGTCACGGTTGTAGTTGACCGACTTCTGATCGTAAGCCTCCAAATGAAAGGGATCAATCAAATTGAAATCCCCGATATCGGCGGTGGCCGCCTCGTACGCCACATTGACGGGGTGCCGCAGGGGTAGATTCCAAATGGGAAATGTCTCGAATTTGGCGTATCCCGCCTGAATCCCCCGTTTATGTTCATGGTACACTTGGGAGAGGCAGGTGGCCAATTTTCCGCTTCCGGGACCGGGGCCCGTAACCACCACCAGCGGCTTTTCCGTTTCAATATATTCATTGGCCCCATAACCCTCATCACTGACGATGAGGTCCACATCCGTGGGATAACCTTTGGTAAACTGGTGTGTGTAGACTTTAATTTTTCTTCTTTCCAGTTTGGTTTTGAACTGCTGCGCCGACGGCTGATTCTCAAAACGGGTGATGACCACACCCAGGACGGTGATTCCCCATCCTCTCAGATCATCAATCAACTTCAATGCATCCGAGTCATAGGTGATACCGAAATCAGCCCGCATTTTTTTCCTTTCAATATCACCCGCATAGATGCAGAGCAAAATATCGGCCTTATCTTTTAACTCCTGAAGGAGCCGCATCTTGATGTTGGGATCATACCCCGGCAGAACCCTGGAAGCATGATAATCGTACAAAAGCTTACCGCCGAATTCGAGGTAAAGCTTATCGTCAAACCGTTTCACCCGGTCCAGAATTTCCGATGCCTGCTCCCTCATATACTGATCGTTGTCAAATGCAATACCTGACGTCATGCTCCCTCCTACTCCAGCTTTTGAATTCAATTTTTTTGATCAACTCTAACCCGTTAAACACGGTCACGGATCCATAATCAGCCAATCCCGTGTAGGATCACCTATACCAACAACGGATCGGCGTCAAGCCCGCCTTTTCCGCTTTGGTACCTTATTTCCCGGCTTTCTGTCATGAAAAACAAGAAGTTCATTGACTGAAAAACCAAAAACTTTAAACTTTAAACTGCGGCTTGACGCCTTAGTTGCAAGTCAGTAATGCCCGCCGGGGTGCAGGGGTTGGGTGACGTTTCCCAGGAATGTTTCCCGGGCCGGGTGCCGGTTGGAAAGAAACTGATAAATGCCGATCTTCACCGCATCCAGGACCGGGAGCCATATGAGGTTATAGACCCAGACCAGCCCGATCAGTTGCCAGGAGATGGCCGGCACCAGATCAAGCCAGCCGTACCGGCACAAGAGGCTCGCAAAGATCTGGGTGCCGAGGATGGCCACCATTAGAATCCACGAAGGCAGAGGCGGTTTCAAGAAGAATCCGGATGATCGGGCCACCAGCAGCATCAGATGCCCGCCCACGACCAACTGCAGAAACATGGCTGTCTGCAGGTGACCCTGATTGAAGTGAGGCAGCCAGGAAGGCAGGTCCGCGGCTCCGGCATGGAGAAACTGCCAGCCCACATAGAGCAATCCACTGGACTGAATTACCGACAGCAACCCCAGGATCAATGAGACGCTCAAGATCCGGCCCATGTCCCATCGGACCGGTGTTGGGCTGGTTATGGCGTTGTCGTAGGCGATGGTCATAATGGGGATATCGTCCAGCAGGGCCAGAATAACAATCATCACCGGGGTCAGCGGGCGAAAGTTATGGAAAAGGGTCATGGCGATGACCACGAAAAACATGATGTCGATGGTCATGGCAATGCGGTAGGTGGTGTAGCTGGTCATTCGCTCAAAAATCTGTCGCGCCGACTCCACAGCCTTGATGATCACCGAAAGTCCCGGATCCGTCAGGATAAGGGCTGCAGCCGCCTGCGCCGCGTCAGTGGCGCCCGAGACCGCAATGCCCACATCCGCCTGCTTCAAGGCCGGTGCATCGTTGACGCCGTCGCCGGTCATGGCAACGATATGACCCCGGTCCTGGAGTGCTTTGACGATGGCGTACTTGTGTTCCGGAAAAACCTCTGCAAAACCGTCTGTTTCCCTGATCTGCTCAACCTGGTCCGGTGTCAAATGATCCGGATCATCGCCCTTGCCGACCAGCTCCCGAGCCGGCCGGATGTTACGGCCCATGCCCAGTTGTCCGGAAATTTCGCGAGCGATGGCCACGTTATCGCCCGTCACCATCTTGACATCCAGGCCGTGTTCATAGGCCTGTAGAATGGTCTCCCTGGAGTCGTCACGCGGTGGGTCGTAGAGCGGCAGGATGCCTAAGAATCGCCAGATTTTCCCATCGCTGGAATCGGCCACCCCCAGGGTACGAAACCCCCTTGCGGCCAGCGTGTTGACCTCATCTGTGGCGCGCTTTTCATCATTTTCAGTGAGACCGCAGAGTGCCTGGATGATTTGAGGCGCTCCCTTGGTGTAATACCGGGCCACTCCGTCCGGACCCACGGCGGTTCCCTGGGTACGCTTGCCGATGGGATCAAAGGGCACAAAGTCCGTCTGTTGGTAGGTATCGAATAACTTGCGGTCTTTAAGGCCTTGGATCACTGCCAGGTCCATTGCGTCCCGGTTCTCCTCTTTTGAGGCGAGGCTTGCAGCAAAGATGAGCGAAGGATTGTCAGAGGCCGCGAACAGTACCGGATCCCCGAGGGTCAGCTGATTCTTGGTAAGGGTTCCGGTTTTGTCGGTGCAAAGGATATCGACGCCGGCCAGTTCCTCGATGGACTCCAATTTGGAGACGATGGCTTTCTTTTTGGACAAGGCCAGCGCTCCCAGGGCCATGGTAATGGACAAAACCGCGGGCATTGCCACCGGGATGGACGCGATCACCAGAATGAGCACGAAACGGAGCACGTCCAGGAAGGGTTGCCGTTGGTAGAGCTCGACGGCAACCAGATAGACCGCCAGGGCCAATGCGGTGACAATCAGCAGGTTGCCGATGCGCAGGACCGCCTGTTGAAAGTGGGATCGGGCGCCGGCTGCGGCCACCAGTTTGGCGGTACGGCCGAAAAACGTGTTGCCGCCGGTGGCGGTGACCACAGCCACCATCTCTCCCTGCTTGGCCACGGAGCCCGAATAGGCAATGTCGCCGGGCTTTTTGCTCACCGGCAGGGATTCTCCGGTGAGGGCCGCCTGATCGATGCTGATGTAATCGCCATCCATGAGCTTACAGTCCGCCGGAATAATGTCGCCCAGGCGCAGCCGGATCACATCGCCCGTAACCAGATCGGCGGCGTTGATCTCCTGCCATTGGCGGTCACGAATGACCCTCGCTTTGAGCGCCAGCTGACCTTTCAGGGCCGCCAGGGCATTGGCGGCCTTGTTTTCCTGCCAGAAACCGATGAGGCCATTGAAAATCAGCATGGCCGCGATGATGAAAAAATCCTTTTGATCTCCGGTAACCAGAGAAAGGATCGCCGCGATTTCGATCATCCAGGGAATGGGTCCCCAGAAATATCCCAGGAATTTTAACAGCGGGTTGGATTTTTTTTCTTCAAGGGCGTTGGGACCTGCTTCGGCGAGACGTCGTGCCGCTTCATGGGAAGACAAGCCCTCGCGGGTCGTTCCCAGCACTTCAAGGATCTGGTCGGTGGAAAGTTGCTTTGACTCATCGTCTGACAGGTAAGGTTTTGAATTCATCGGGGTCCTCATCGTTACGGTTTGAAAATGAGCCCGGTCTAGCAATGAACCTTTTCATGCTGTTTTTTTAATCTACCGATTTCCTCGAAAAACACAAGTTCGAAGTGAACCAAAACAAAAAATGGGTATGGGAAGATGTAAAGGTATCACAGTCCCGAAAAGAATGTTAGAATATCAACCTGGGACAAAAAAATAACATGTCGGATAAACGATACAACCCGTGTTAAAGAGAAAGGATGAATATGGAATGTAAGCCCATAGGGATTATTCACTCCCCATTCACCGAGCCGCAGGGGATGCCGATTCAGCCTGCGGGTGCTAAAGATATCAGGGGAACCATTGAAATATTTGAGCCCTTCCGGAAAGGCCTGAAGGATCTGGATGGCTTTTCACATATTATTCTTCTTTACCAATTTCACCGCAGCCGGGGGTTTGACCTTGAAGTCGTTCCTTTCCTCGATTCGGAGCGCCGCGGGGTTTTCGCGACCCGTGCCCCCAAGCGCCCGAACCCTATCGGGTTGTCGGTGGTTCGTCTTTGCGGAGTTGAAGACGGCGTTTTAACCATTGAGAACGTGGACGTTCTGGACGGCACACCGCTGCTTGATTTGAAACCCTACATCCCGGAATTCGATGCTCAGACCGATGTCAGGACCGGATGGCTTGAGCAAACGAAAAAGAACGTCTCCCACAAAAAGTCCGATGACCGATTCAAGTAAACAAAAGGGAATCACTGATTGGATGCATTAAAAAAAGATAAGAAGGAGGCAACCATGAGCAAAGCACTATTGGTCATCGATCTGCAAAATGACTATTTCCCAGGCGGGAAATTCCCGCTCTGGAATACCGACGCAATTCTGAAGAACATCGAGATCGCTACCCAGAAAGCGATCTCGCAGGATGTCCCTGTCATCGTGATACAACATATCGCCAATGCCGCCAGGGGTATTGCGCCCTTCTTCAATAAAGGCACTACGGGGGCTGATGTTCATCCGCGTATTCTTGCGGCTGCTCCCGACGCAGCCATTGTTATCAAAGCGTATGCTGACAGCTTTTTTAAAACCACACTGGAAGAGACTTTGGCAAGTCTTGGTGCCACAGAGCTACTTGTTTGTGGTATGATGACGCAAAATTGTGTTACCCATACGGCTATTTCAAAATCGGCCGAGAAGTATAAGGTCTCAATCCTTGCCGACTGTTGCACCACGGTAGATGAAATGATTCACAACATTGCATTAAATGCCATGTCTACTCGCGTCCCGGTAGTGCCGCACGGCGAAGTGCTTTGATTAACAATATTATTCGGAGCCAATAATGAACAAACCCATAACGCCGACCGAGCTCAGAATCCTGATTGAAGATTATGTAATTGCGTACCCAGAAAAAACCGGAGAACGAAATATGTGGCGGAAACCGCTTCTGGCGACAGCTAAAGCAGACGACCGCTTCGACGTCCTTCCCCGAATTGCCGCGGAAGATCACGCCCTGCCACGGGAATTACTCTCCTCAGCCGAATCGGTGGTGGTTTTCTTCGTGCCATTTGTAAAGGAGCTGGCAGTTGAAAACCACAAAGGAGAAATCCCCTGCCGGAACTGGGGACTTGCCTATGAATCCACAAACCGGCTCATCAACAGCGTGTGCGAACATATTCAGCATCATCTTGAAGACCGGGGATACAAAGCGGAATTGACTCCGGCTACACACAATTTCGACCCTGTGAAGCTCATCTCCCGATGGTCTCACAAGCACCTGGGATATCTTACCGGCCTGGGACGCTTCGGCGTAAACGCTCAGTTGATCACACCCTCCGGATGCACCGGACGACTTGGCAGTCTGGCGACTGATGCCGAATTAGGGGACAGTCCCCTGGTCAGTGAAAAAGAACTATGCCTGCATAAAAATGGCCATAAATGCCTTGTGTGCATCAATCGCTGTCCGGTGGGAGCGGTGTCCGAATCGGGTATCGAGCGCAAACTTTGCTGGGAACGGCTGAAATCCAACATCGCCCAGTCAGAGGAACTTGCGGGCCTTGAAAATACGACCCACGTCTGTGGTAAATGCCAAGTCCTCGTGCCGTGCAGCCTGAAGGCTCCGAAGAAAAATTAATGGGGGGATGAGATGGCGTCTTCAATAAAATTATTGAGTAAAATGATTATTATAGCTGGGATGTTCTTTTGTTTCGGATCCTATGCAACGGCAGAATGTATAGGCGTTGTTACGGCAGGAGGCGGGCAAGGTTTTTGGGGTGATGTGATAAAGGGAGCGAATCAAGCAGGCAAGGAACTGGGTATTGAGATACATGCCAGGGGAGCTGTTGATGAAGCCAATGTGGAAGGGCAACGTTACATTATTGAATCAACGATGAAGTTTGGATGTAAAGGTTTGGTTCTTGCTCCAAATTCTAAGGACCGAAAAAAAGATGTTGCGCAATTAAAGGCCCAAGGAATCCCCACTGTATTCATTGATCGTGACATTGGCGGTGACAGAATAAGCATCATTAAAACTGAAAATTTTTCTGCCGGAGAAAAGGCCGGTATCGAAATGGCAAAAGCCCTTGGTGGGAAAGGGAAAATAGCCATTCTTCGATTTAATGAGGATGTGGCCTCTACCACTGCCAGAGAAAATGGTTTTATCAAAGGGGCAAGCAGTGGAGGTCTTGAAATCGTAGTAGACCAATATATTGGAACAATGGTTGGAGAAGCAAGATCAGAAGCATATCGAATACTGAAAATCTCGAAGAGGATTGATGGAATATTTACCCCAAATGAATCAACAAGCCTTGGTGTTATAAAAGCTCTTGAGCGTCTTAATAAAGCAGGAAAGGTGGTCCATATAGGCTTTGATGCACATAGAATAATGATTGAATCAATAAAATCCAAGCATATTTATGGCTTTATTGTGCAACGTCCTTTTCAGATGGGGTATCAGGGGGTACACACTGTATATCGTGCAATTCATGGAAAAGATATAAAACAAAAAGTCAATACAGATGTTGTTTTTATCGGCAGAGAAAATATCAACCAAACAGAGATTAGAAAAATACTGGGGTTACAAGATTGAGACGAGATAGAAGTCCCCTTTATTATAATTCGGGAAACACAGCACCTAATCCTGGAATTTTAAATCACAATATGATAGATTGACCCGACCTCAACCCCACAAGGAGAAATAGAATGGCTGATAAAGGAAAAAAAGACAAAGGTAAAAAAGAGCAACAGAAAAAGGCCCTGCTTAGTCCAAAAGAAAAACGAAAATTGAAAAGAGAAAAGAAGAAATAAAGGAGAGCCATATCTGTGGATTTCATTAAGAACCCTGGGCTTAAGCTCCCAAAAATACACCTCAACAATATAGAATGGCCCAGGTTCCGTATCCCTAAAATTGGCTGGTCCACAATGCCCAAATTGAGAATCGGTGACGTTGTCGCAAGGCTGCCGGTCGTGCAGGGTGGAATGGGGGTTGGCATATCCCTTTCAGGTTTGGCCTCAGCGGTCGCCAATGAAGGGGGCATAGGTGTTATCGCCGCCAATTCCATCGGTATGCTTGATCCTGATTATTACGCGAAAAACAGGGACGCCAATGCCGTCGCCCTTAAAAGGGAGATAAGAAAGACGAAAGAGAAAACCTCCGGCATTATCGGCGTCAACATCATGGTAGCTGTCAATGATTTCCAATCTCTTTTAAGGGTCGCCATCGAAGAAAAGGTGGATCTGGTATTCCTCGGAGCCGGGCTCCCCATAAAGGGGATTCCCGTTGAAGATCTCCGATCGGCGGGGGTCAAAGTGGTCCCTATCGTGAGTTCCGCAAGGGCGGCAGGCCTTATCTTCAGGTCTTGGGTAAAAAGATACGCAGATATCCCCGACGCGGTTGTTGTGGAGGGGCCCATGGCAGGCGGTCACCTGGGATTTAAAGAGGATCAGATCGGTGATCCCGATTTCGCCCTTGAGAAGATCCTGTCCGGGACAGTTGCCGAGATAAAGAGATACGAGGATGAATGGCGCAGGAGCATTCCTGTAATCGCCGCGGGAGGCATCCATACAGGCTCTGATATATACAACTGCTTTAAGCTTGGGGCAAGGGCCGTCCAGTTGGGGACAAGGTTCGTGGCAACCCATGAATGTGACGCGGATATCAGGTTCAAGGAGTCCTATGTCTCATGCAGGAAGGATGACATAGAAATCATCAAAAGTCCCGTCGGCATGCCTGGCAGGGCCATTAAAAACACTTTCCTGAAGGATGTGGCGTCCGGTAAAAAACAGTCCCGCAAGTGTGCCTGGCAGTGTCTTAAGAGCTGTGATATAAAAACCGCCCCCTACTGTCTCACCCTGGCGCTCGATAATGCCAGAAAGGGGATACTGGAAAAAGGCTTTGCCTTCAGCGGAAGCAACGCCTACAGGATCGATAGGATAATATCGGTAAAGGAACTCCTTAAGGAACTCAAGGAGCAATACCTCTGCACCAGGGAGAAGCGCATTTGCCGTCTGCGGGGTGAATATGAAAAGGCCCTTGAAAGGCTCGTCGCCTTTAAAGAGGAGTACCTGGTTGGATTGAAAGAGGGCCTGAATTCTTTCCGGGATGAATATGAAAGGGGCATGGAAAAGGGGGATATGTTTCGCGAAGAGCTTTTGATGAATATGGATAAGATTACTTCCTTAAAGGATGAATACCGTAACGCCCTTGAAAAGGCGGACCTGCTCAAACAAGAACTTATAGAATTTTTTCAGCGATATTCATTGCAAAACAGGCTGGAGCCGGAGAGCGCTTGAGACCTGGGAGACCTTTATTCTTCGGCTTTTTCCTTTTCAGAATTCTTGATGGCACCCACGGCTTCCGCATGGCGTTGTGAAAAGATCTCCCCGGCCTTGGCCTTGGCCACCTTCCGCTCCACCTTGTGAGCCTCCCTGACCGTTTCACGGGCCGTTTCCACGGCCGCCTCGATCTTCGCCATCTCTTCCCGGTCAATGCCCGGTCTGGCCGCTTCCATAGCCTGGCTCAACCGGGTTTCCGCTTCTTCCGCTTTTTTCCGGGCCGCTTCCGCTTCTTTTTCAGCCTGGTCGACCCTGCTGCCGGCATCCGTCAGGGCATCGAGCGCGGCGGCCACCTCCCCGTGTTTTCCTTCTTCAGGATCCGCATCCAGGTCGATATCCTCAGCGGCCAGCACCAGGGCAACCATCATCCCCCGCCCGGCAAGATCATCGATGTCCGTTTGGTAGGCCCCCGCAATTTCCCCGCCCCCGATGCGAAAGGGCATCAATACCAGGGCCGCATCATCGGAGTTTCCGGCAATGGAAAGGTCGTCCGGGTCTGTGACCACCTGGGGGTCCGCAATGATCCGAATCTCCTCCAGCATCCCCCGGAGGTCTTCCTTGACAGCCTCAATATCTTTTTCCGATCCCGAAGCGCCGGCCATCAGGCGAATCCGGGCCTCTTCCCATTGGGGGTTCCGGGTCATAAGGTGGGCCAGAAGGATCATCAAACGCCCGCTTGGATCATCCCGCCACCACACATCAATGCGGCGGTCAGCGGCGGAAACCGTTTCCAGCTTTGCCCACGCCTCGGGCGGCGCCACCAGCAAAAGGATATTGCATCCCAGGCGGAAGGTCGCTTTGATATTGTTGGCGTAAGCGGTCCTTCGAATCCCCAAGATCCCTTTACGCAGGGACCCGGACCAGTTAAAAAGCGCCATGTTGGCCTTCAAGGGTCCGACTCCGAAAGACTGAATCAGGGTGGGCAGACTTTGTTGGGGATCCTCCCCCGTCACCACCAGTGGGAATGCCGGGGAGAGATTCTCGGAAATATCTTTTTTCAGTTCGCTTTTCGCCTCCTCACGGATACGTGCGGTTCTCATCACATCCCCTTCCAGCATGCGCACTGCCGTAATCAGGCCGCTCCCCCCATGGATCCAGGAGGCAAAACTGAGAAGTTGCTTACGCCGCTCGGGGTCATTTGAGAACACCAGCATCTGGGGGCGCCAATCCCTGGGATGCTCTGTTTCGGACGATGCCGCCAGCAGGTGCTCGCGAACCTGCTGAAGGTGATAGGATCGATTGCTGTCCGCCCATCGGGCCGGACCTGCCGTTCTTTTGAGGTACTGAAATATGGCAAACAGGACCGTCACAGCAACGATTCCGGCCGTAAAGTCGATGGCCAGCATAACGCCCAGGCAGGCCATGGCCCCGAGCAGGCTGAGACGATGATGAAACCATCGAAACCGGGGACGGAAAGAAGGACTGGCCGAACGCGCCTCAAAAAAAGTCGCGTAATTCAACAGACCGTAACTGATGAGAAAAAACATACTCACTATGGGGGCGATGACGTTGAGGTTCCCGAGGGCCACCGTAACAAATGCAATGCCGGCACTCAGAAGCACCCCCCGGCGGGGATTGTTGGTGGGACCCGCGCCTTTTGAAAAGGGCAGGAGAAAGGGAAAGATACGGTCGGCGGACAGGGATTGAAGGATGCGGGGCGCCCCCAGGAAGGAGGCCATGGCCGATGAGAGGGTGGCCGCAATAACGCCTGCATCAATGAGAAAGCCAAAATGGGCGACTCTGACCATGGCGCCATAGTCCCCCGCCAGAACATTCAGGGGCAAAGCCCCCGAAAATATCACCGCAGCCCCGAAATAGACCAGGATGGAGACCCCCACCGCCATGAAGGTACCCATGGGCAGACTCTTTCCGGAATCTTTCAGGTCCCCGGACATGCTGACCCCTTGGGTAAACCCCGTCACCGCCGGGAAAAAGATGGCAAACAGCGCCCAGAAGGGAAGGCCCGATGCGGGTCTGTCCCAGCTTTGGGAAAAAACAGCCGCATCCCAAAGGGAAGCCCCCCCCCAGAAAAAAGAGACCAGGGCCGCAGCGATCAGAATCATGACCCCGTATTGAAACCGGGTGGCCCAATCCGCACCCAGCCAGGCCAGCACAAAGAGAAGGGACACGGCGAAGCCGGCAATCATCCGCGTGGACAACCATGGGAAACCGGTCAGGATTTCGGCCATGGCTTCCCCGAAGCCCATACAGTAAAAAGCGATGGAGACGGATTGCGCCAGGAACAGCACAATGCCGATGGCCCCGCCGAATTCCACACCCAGGGTGCGGGAGATCAGGTAATAGTCCCCTCCCCCTTTCACCTTGAGATTGGTGGAAATGGCCGCCAGGGATATGCTGGTCAAGACCGAAATGGCGTTGGCCAGGCCGATCATGATCAAGGCCCGCCCCAGGCCCGCATTTCCCACCACATAGCCCAGCCGGAGAAACAGGATAATCCCCAGGATGGTCAGAACACTGGGGGTAAACACACCGGCAAATGTCCCCAGTTTGCCCTTTGCGGATTCAGGCATCTGGTTCGGGGGAGTGTCTTGTTTCACAAAGGCCTCTGCGCTGTGGTGTTGGTTATCGATTTATTTGTTTGGCAATAACCATACCCATTACGAACATTACAGCCATCACCACACCCATATAACCCCAGTGGTAAAGGGCCAGCGGTGCAGTCTTGAAGAAGACGTTCATCACCGGCACATAGACGACCGCCACCTGGAGCAACACAGAAAGAAGTATGGCCCCTAAAAGAAACGGGTTTGAAAAAAATGACAGCTTGTATTGGGTACGGATCATGGTAACCCGCACCATCTCGAGCATCACGAGGGAGGTGAAGGCCACTGTCCGCGCAACGGTCTCCCCCTCGGAAAGGAATTTTTCGAAGAGAAATAGGACTCCCGCCGCCATTAGCACGGATATAATGACAATGTTTATGGCCATGCTTTTCGTTATAATCGATTCACCGGGATTGCGCGGGCCCACATCCATGATCCCTTTTCGTAAAGGATCAACACCCAGGGCAACAGCGGGAAGTCCATCCGTAACCAGATTCAGCCACAGGATCTGCGTGGCCAGAAGCGGCATCACTATCTCTCCTGAGGCATCTCTAAAACCAATAATCATGGCGATGAAAAGTATCAGCACTTCGCCAAGATTGCTCGAAAGCAGGTAATTCACGAATTTCTTGATGTTTTCATAGATGCCTCTTCCCTGCTCCACTGCCTTTACAATTGAGGTGAACTTATCATCAAGGAGTACCATGTCAGCCGTTTCCTTGGTCACGTCCGTACCCGTAATGCCCATGGCAATCCCTATATCTGCCTCCTTGAGCGCCGGTGCGTCATTGATGCCGTCTCCGGTCATGGCAACTATTTCTCCGGACTCTCTCAGCGCCCGCACGACCCGTATCTTGTGCTCCGGGTTTACCCTGGAGAAAATGGAGATTTCCTGAACCCTCTTTTTCAGGGTTTCACTATCCATTTTTTCAAGTTCTTCTCCGCTGACGGCATCACCCTCAATACCCAGCTGATGGGCTATGGCCTCGGCCGTAAGTGCATAGTCGCCGGTGATCATGATAGACCGGATCCCTGCATTCTTGCACCTGTCGATGGCACCCCGAACCTCCTCGCGGGGCGGATCGATCATGCCTTGAAGACCCACAAAAATAAGATCCTTTTCATCTAGTTTATCAACATCTTTATCAGAAGCGAGCGGCTTGTACGCGAAAGCAAGGACCCGCAGGGCCTGGGATGCAAACGCTTTGTTTGTTTCAATAATTCTTGTTTTTGCTTCGTCGGTGAGTTGCGTCACCTCCCCGCCCATATCCATGCTCGAACAGAGGTTCAGCACCACGTCCGGCGCCCCCTTGGTATACATAACAAACCCTTGGTTCGCGCGATGCACCGTGGATTTCCGCTTACGTTCAGAATCGAAGGGTATCTCATGAACCCTTGGAAACGTCTCTTTCAAAACCGGCCCTTTCAGCCCGGCCTTGGCAGCACTCACAATAAGGCACGCCTCTGTGGGATCTCCAATGATCCCCTCTTTTTCTGATAATGCGGCATCGTTGTTGAGTGCGCCTATTTTGAGGAGAAGTTCAGCAGGGGAAGGATCCATTGCCTCACCGGAAGAAAGGAACTCTCCCGAAGTCTCGTATCCCGTGCCCGCAATATCGATGATGGTATTGTTGACGAATAATTTAGTGACCGTCATCTCGTTGCGTGTAAGGGTTCCCGTCTTGTCGGTGCAGATGACCGTGGTGCATCCCAGTGTCTCCACGCTGGGCAGGCGCTTCACAAGGGCGTTCTGTTTCACCATCCTCTTGACACCCAGGGCCAGTGCGATGGTCACTACAATGGGTAGGCCCTCCGGGACGGCGGCCACGGCAAGGCTTACGCCCACCATCAGCATCTCAAGGATATCCCCACCCTTGAAGATACCGAAAGCGATGATGATGGCACAAATCACAAGGGTCAGGATTCCGAGCTTCCACCCCAATATGTCCAGTTTTTTCTGAAGGGGCGTTTCATCGTCTTCAACAGATTCAATGGATTCGGCGATCTTTCCCATCTCAGAGTCCATCCCTGTTTTCACCACGACCGCTTTCCCGGAGCCATTGGCGACATTGGTGCCTCCGAAAACCATATTCTTCATATTCCCCAGCGTGCTGGTGTCATCGATGGGTGCAGGGTCCTTGTTTACAGGGTGGCTCTCACCTGTCAACGATGACTCCATGACCTCCAGTGCATATCCCTCGATGATTCGGGCATCGGCAGATATCCGGTCCCCGGATTCAAAGGCGATCACATCTCCGGGAACCAGTTCGCTGCTGCTGATTCTCATTTTGCGGCCATCCCTTATGACGGTGGTCTTGAGCGCTGCCATTTTCTTGAGCGATTCGATGGCTTTTTCTGCCCTGTATTCCTGGAAAAAACCGAGAATCGCATTCACGATAAGGATGGCGATGATCACAACACTGTCGATATATTCCCGGAGTATGACTGACATGAAAACGGCAGCGATCAGGATGTAGACAATGAAACTGTTGAATTGAGCGAGAAAGATCTTGATGGGAGAGATCTCACGGTCGCGTCGTATTTCGTTGGGACCGTACCGGGCGACCCTCTCCTCCGCCTCCCTTCCACTGAGGCCGTTTATTGTTGATGAAAGGTGCTTGAGAACCGCTTCAGATGTGGACTGATGAAATTTCACCTAGTACCATGTAACATTTAATGTTTCGTATTTATTTCGAATCGTGTATAATAATGGCAACCAACATTAGGAGGTTGCTATGGCACCACGATATCGAGTTACATTGACAACCCAAGAACATAAAGAATTGGAAGCGTTAACACGTAACGGGAAAACCCCGGCCAAGAAATTCATCCATGCACGGGCGTTATTGCTCTGCAACGCTTCTCCGGACGGTCCTGCCTGGAAAGTTGCCGATGTTGCCGTAG
>JABGPV010000128.1 GCA_018644785.1 Deltaproteobacteria bacterium
AAATACCAAATCTAAAAAAATAGTTGCAAATACTTCATACTTATTATATGCAAGAGCTTAATATGTTAAAAACGTTTATTATGTCAAAAACGTTTAGGGCCAGCACGTCAACAGTCAACCATGAAAGGAGGAACGGATGGAGAAATTAAGGACGGTTTTTTTGGGGGTTGTGATGTTCAGCCTCCTGGCATTGATCCCCATGGGGTGCAGCGACAGCGACAGCGGGAGTCCGCCTGTTCCACCCAATGTTCCTACTAACCGTATTTATATTTTGACTGCCACGGGTGATGCGACCCTTTTCCCGGCGGTGGAGAGCAATTCATCCGGTAATGGGCAGAGCTGGGAATACACGCTCACCCTGGAAGATGTATCGGAAAATGTTTTCTGGTTTTCGGACAAGCCGGAACGAGATTCCGGAAATGAAACGGCAGCGTATTTTTTTGAAACCGTATGGCCGGAAGTCTATGTTGAAATCGCGCCAAACGCTATTCTGGAAGGAAAGATACCGGATGAGGACTTGGGCGACGGCCTGTTCCTTACCCTACGAAATCCGGTGTATGATTCGGAGATAAACCAGGTTACCTTTGATGTTACGCTCCAAAATTCCACAATGACCGACAAACATCCTCAAGACCCGGTAACATTTGAATTTGTTAAAATGATCATAAACGACAACAATGAAGATAGTCAGGTGGTTAAATGGTCTTACGGCCAGGTCGGCCCGCTGGCTACCCTGGCACCGGAAGGAACGGAGGGGAAATACATCCTTAGCTTTGAAAATATCTACCCCGAATGTTACTATATGTCCAATGCGCCTGACCGTTATTCCTTCGTTTACACCGTAGAGCTGTTGACCGAAACCTGGAATAACCATTTCGGGAGCGAGGCGCCCAACGCATCCATAACTTCCTACAATGCGGACGGGGAACTGCAAGTCAACGCCTTCACCATTGAAAACCCGGTTTATGACGGTGAAACCGGCCTGCTGACCTATACGGCAACCCTTTTGGACAATAGCGCGGAACCGGATGAATATCTCTATAATGCGACCTTGTTTATCGATGCTGCAGAAACGGATTCCTGCGGCTCAGGCTTTACCGGACGGATGGTCGTCAAAAACGGATCCCCTGACCCCGTCTGGATGGTTCCGACGTTGCCCGGTCCGCCGGGCTCACCGTCCGAAAAACAGTGGGGCTGGTGGAAAGATAAGTATGGCCTGAAATGTAAAATAAAGGGGGGCGAGCCCGGTAAAATCTTCTGTATCCCGGACAAGGGCGCGCCCAGCGGAAACTTCAAGTTTTTCATGGGCTGCGATGATTCCGGTGATAACTGCAAAATGGGGATTCCTTCGGGGGATTTGTCGAACATTGACACCCTTTTTGAACCCAGCTTCGGCTGCAAGAATAATACGGCAAATAAAGATAAAATAATCCCCGGATGCGCCTTCAACCCATCAAGCAGCTTGCCGGCCTGCAAAAAGGCTGACCCGGCAGATAGAAATGCCGATATCTGCGGTTCTCTTACCTCGAGCGATTGGGTGGATATGAGCGCAGTTAATGGCTTCACCGTACCCATGTATCTGGAGGTAACAAACGCAACCAACTGTGTAGACTCTACAGGCAAACCCAGAACAACTACGGATGGCAGTATGCTGGATGTGGCCAGCTGCGCCACTGAAGACAAAAAGTCGCTTTATTCAGACGAGAAAAAGCAGCAGGACCTGATAGACAAAGGCGTAAGCCTTCTAACCAAAGACGAAAGCGGAAATCAGCAGGGGTGTGCAGCCCCCAAATTTTGGTTCGATACCACCAGCATCGGGAATCCGGTCAACCCCGTTAAACTTATGGAGAACACGGAGCCCCCCTGGAATTCAGCCAACTGGTACGGTTGTGCGGGAGCAGCCGATGGAGGACCTGGAAACGGTGGAACTGATTGCGTGAAAGGGCCAACGGATGGTAATAAAACTTACCCCATCAGTCTGACCAATTTTGTGAAAGACCTTAAATCGATGGGATACAAAGGGTATACATGGGCGTATGATGACGGTGTAGGCCTGTTCAACTGTAACTGGGGTGGTACCGTTATGGTAACCGTCTGCCCAAATGGCGGAACCCCCTATGATACCAATACCAAGTGGGCCTACAAGAGTGGAAAATGCTCTGCCGGAAAAAAAGGAAGCTATAAGTCTCTCATCGCCTGCCAGCAGGCCAATATGCATTATAAGTGTGAAGATCAGCAAATAGACCCGGATACGGGCGGTCCCACTTATAAATACTGTATCGTGGATCCTCAAGGGACCATGACATGGGAGGCGTGTCAATCCAGTTGCAAAAATTAGAGCGGTCCAGTGGTATGGGACGAAATGCACGCATTTTTGAGTCAAACCCTTTTAACTGAAGAATGAACGAATTGTTTCAGACCTGCAGACGGCAGAATGGGATGTTAAAATCTCGTTTTGCCGGTCAGCGGGTTTGTTACGATTTGCGGGGAAAACCTCAGAAAATCGCCTTAAGGCTCTTACCGGTTGTGGAATAGAGGGGGACGTTCTTACCGTTTAAACATTTAACTATTATGAAGTAATGAAGTTTAAAAGTTGAGAATGTCCCCTATGTCCATGAGTGGACCAAATTCCAGTATGATGTGGGTTGACTGGCAGCTCCTTGGAGATGTGAGCAAAAAAAGGAAAAAAGCGGCGATTGCGGCACAGTGTTGTTATGGGAAAAGGAAATTTGAAAAACCTTAGCTTATATACGTCTTTTCCTAGCCATCAACTATTTGGCTATGTTGCCTGCAAACGGTAAGGTTTTATAAGAATTTCAGCCGATATTCCTAAACCTTTTTGAAGCTTTCTTATCATTGTGATAGACAGAGATCTTTTTTTGTTTAATATCTCTGATACTCGTGCCCTTGACCCAATAAGCGGTACTAAATCTTTACGGGATAGCCCCTGACTGTCCATTTGATGAATGATAGCTTCTACAGGATCAGGTGGAAGTATTGGATGGTGTTTTTCTTCATATGCCTCTATCAGAGTTACCAATACGTCAAGCCTATCTCCTTCTGGTGTGTCTTTTTTGGCAGTCATTAAATTTTCAGCTTCTTTCAAAGCGTCATTGTAATCAGTTTCTGTTTTAATAGGCTTGATATCCATGTAGCACCTCATATTGTTTTTGTATCAATTTTGTCATAGTTCTCGTGGCTACCGACAAAGCGTATATAAATAATACCGAAGTCGTAATTAATTGCTACCACAAGACGATAAGTGTTGCCCTTTATATTGAAAATTACACGGTTATCGGCAACAAAACTGGCATTTCTGTAATCATTTTTAATATCGTTTGAAGTTTTCCATTCTGCTGATTTTACTTTTGCGTGCCATGCTCTTAGTGGTTGTTCTGCATCGGTATGGACTTCCCAAAACTCCCTCAATATCTTTTTTGAAATTATCCTCATGTCAGAGAATATAGCTCGTTACCGTTTTGGGATCAAGTTTTATTTTGGGTTTAAATTGAAAGGTATATCTTCGAAACGTTAATGCTGAATTAAGTGCCGTTTTAGGGATATCCATAAGTTTAAAAGTTTATCAAAACAGATACAAATCCATTCTCTGCCAGGAAGATTCATGCCTTGCAAGGAAAATCGGAATCTCCCAACCCGCAGTGAGTCTGTCCGTTCAATGGGGGGGGGAAGAATCGTAAAAGAGATGGGGCACGAGCTGTACGTCCCCCCAGGCAACCATCCGCTGACGCACTGATCCCGCCTCGCATATACAATTTTATTGTGACTTTTCAGGCGTAACCGGTGTAATATCAAAGACGGGCCATGGCTTTGAAAGGCCGTTGTTTGGTTTTGGCAAAAACGCTTGAAAAAGAGAGGGATCAACATGAAAACCTGGATGAAACCGGCATTTATTTTACTGGCGGGTCTGTGCATATGGGCGGGGATTTCCGGATGTAGCGATAGCGGCAGTGTCGCCGTATCCACCGAAGCACAAACCAATCGCGTGCATCTGATCAATGCCGAGAGCGGTACCATGACCCCGGCCGCCGAAAACGGGACTTTCACCCCTGCCTCGGAAAACGAAGCGGTTACATTTGCTCTGGAAGGGGTGGATGAAACGCTTATCTGGTATCTGGACAGGCCGGGCAGGGAGGCGGGGAAATCCGATGTCAACCAACTCGTAAGCGCCTGGGATGCCTATTACGGTGAAACCCGGCCCAATGCGGTACTCTCCTATCCCATATCCGGGACCGAGGATAT
Source organism: Deltaproteobacteria bacterium (assembly GCA_018644785.1). The sequence goes on from JABGPV010000128.1 coordinate 4,261, forward strand.
ACAAATCATTTATCTGCTGATGGAGAAGCCGGAATACGACGCGTCCAGAAGCATCCTCGGGTTTAGCGGGCGGGTTCTGAATGCCACAATGCCTGTTTCCTCGGATAATATGGCGTTTGAAACGTGCGTATTGACTGTCCTCAACAATGTGAGTGACGTGGTGGAAGCGTCCACCATCATACAACACTCCAGGGCGGCTTTTATAGACACCACGAGCGGCGACGAATACAACGTTACATTGGAGGCCATCATTCCCCAAACGGTTTTTGTGGACAACGCCCCCGGCCGAAATTCCTATGGGGAAACAATCGGTCCTTTCTTTGTGGATCAGTGGGAAAACCGGTTTGCGGACGGCCTTCCCAACGCTTCCCTGTATGGTGTCACGGAAAGCGGGGAGCTGGACATCTTCATCCTGACCCTTGCCAATCCGGTCATTGACCCGGAAAACAATTCCATCCGGTACACCGCCTCCTTATTGGAACGTGAAGGTGAAATTCCCGTTTCCCTGGAGGCTTCAATCCTGCTCATCGATTCGTCCGAAGGCGTTGCGGACGTCCCGGACATCTGTAACTCCACCGGAGGACGGACGTTTCTGGTTTCCAACAACTGCGGTGCCAAGTCCGACACCTGCACCGAAAAGAAAAGCCTGCACGTGAGCAGCGGGACGCTGCAGTTTGCCCCAAAGTGTCTTCAGAACATGTGCGCCGGGGACCCGGCCGTCACATTGAATCTTCCGGAAGGGAGCAACTATGCTTTCTGGGCGGGGGAGTACGGGTCTTCCACCCTGTGTGAAGTGGCCATCGCCAAAAGCGGAGGGTGGGACGGGTACAATCTTTCCTTTAACAAGGGATTTGACATCGGTATGACCCTGGTCGCTCCGGAAGGGATGGTGGTCCCGAAAATCGTTGCCAAAACCCGCAACGCCTACAGCGCCTATCCGCTGCCGAGTACCCTGCCCGACTGCTGGGCCGCGCCCTGCACCCAACCCAACTATTCCCATCCGCCCATCCCGGGGGGCACATACCACCTGTTTTTATGCAACCAGACCGGTGAAACGGCCAGCACGCCGGGCACTTACGGGTGTGCTCTCAATGAATGCCCGCCGGGCGGTGATATGGGCCAATGCACCGACTGGACAAAGCTCCCCTGCCAGGGAACCCCCAAGCTCACAGGGGGCGACTGCGCCGAGTCTTGTCCGGGAACGTAGGGACGGCCGGAACAGAGTATTTTTTTGAGACGCCGGTTTCGATTACAAATGGACAAAATTCCAGTATGATGTTTGAGGGCCAGTAACACATCGAGAATATTAGAGATTTTCGCTTGACACCTTTTATCAGGAGGAAAAATGGGGTCACAGCTTGATTAGGGCATTAAGCCTATCCAGATGCGACACCTGCTCCACTGTTTTGTCTTTCCAGTACCTTTCGCAGGGTTACGGCCAGATCACCCCGGTTCACCGGTTTTAAAAGAAACGCATTGATCCCCTTTTTCATGGCCTTTTCTTCTGAGATGCTTGCACTGTAGCCCGTACAGAGGATGATGGGAATGTCCGGCCTGATTTTTCTGAGTTCCCGGGCCAGCCCCTCCCCGGTCATTCCGGGCATGGTCATGTCGGTGACCAGCGCGTCAAAGGTTCCGGGCGCCGACCGGAATGCCGCAAGTGCCGCCATGCTGTCGGTTTCGGCTTTAACCCGGTAGCCCAGCCCTTCCAGCACCTGCTTCTGAAAGCTGACAATCTGGGGTTCGTCGTCCACCACCAGGATATGTTCATGACCGACGGGGGGTTCATTGCCATTCAATGATTTCGAATTCCCTTCGGGCTGATCCAGGAGGGGAAGATATAGCCGGAAGACCGTTCCTTTTCCTTCGCTGCTTTCCACATCCATATGACCATTGTGGGATGTTACGATGCCGTGAACCAACGCCAGGCCCATACCCGATCCTTTGCCTGTTTTCCGGGTGGTGAAATAGGGGTCAAAAATTCGTTCCATCACGTCAGGAGCCATGCCGCACCCCGTGTCGCTGACGGTCAGCAGCACATATTTGCCTGATGTGGCCCCGGCTGCATTATCATTCACTTCCAGCTCAACCCTTTCAAGGATTACCGCCAACCGTCCCCCTGCCTTTTCCATGGCCTGAGCTGCGTTGGTGCAGAGGTTTATGATAACCTGGTGTATCTGGGTAGTGTTCCCCTCAATGATAAAATTCTTTTCAGGAATTTCTGTTTCCATCTGAACGGTGGTGGGGATGGAGGCCCGGAGCAGGGCCGTCGCTTCTTTAATCACCGTCCCCATGTCCATGGGTGCGGTTTTTTGGTCGCTTTGGCGGCTGAAGGTCAGGATCTGCCGAACCTGGTCCCGGGCCCGTATTCCGGCCATGAACACTTCGTTGAGGTTGTCGTGGAGCCCGGACCCTTTTTCCACTTCATCCAGGGACAGTTCGGTAAACCCGAGGATGGAGGACAGGATATTGTTGAAATTGTGGGCGATGCCGCCGGCCAGGGTGCCGATGGCTTCCATTTTCTGGGCCTGCCGAAGCCGTTCTTCAAGCTGTTTCATTTCGGTTACGTCGCGGCCCACTGAAATGTTTTCCATAAGGGCAGACTGTTCGTCAAGAACGGCGCGGATAGACCAGCCGAACCAGCGCCATCCCTTCACGGTCATGGCCCGCGATTCATGATAGGTGGTATGGGGCGGGTTTTTAAGGCTCGCAATGGACTCGGCCACCCGTTTCCGGTCATCTTCGTGAATCAACGGCATGAATTTTTTCCCGATGAACTCGGATTCCTTCCGGCCAAAGGTCTCGCAGTAAGAGGGGGTGACGAACAGCAAGTGCCCCTCCGGGTCAAATTTCACCACCAGATCATTCTGGTTTTCCACAATGAGCCGGTATTTCGCCTCGCTCTCTTTCAACCGTCGCTCCATGCGGGCTTTGTGAAGGCCGGTTTCCAGGGCAACCTTCAGTTCACGTTCATCAAAGGGCTTGATGATGTAGCCGAAAGGATCTGAGCGTTTTGACCGTTCGATTTTCTCGTCATCGGCGTAGGCGGTGAGGAAAATGATGGGGATGTCCGATGAAGCCCTTATCTGCTGGGCCGCTTCAACGCCGTCCATCTCCCCTTTGAGGGAAATATCCATGAGCACCAGGTCCGGTTTTTCGGCCAGTGCCCGGGCGACGGCCTGCTCCCCGGTCCGGGCGGCGGGGGAGGTTTCATATCCCAGATTTCCGAGGGCCAGTTGAATCCCCCTGGAAACAATCGTTTCGTCTTCAACCACCATGATGAGCGGTTTCGCCATTTTTTTATTTTCCCAATGGGTTATGTCTTAAATGTTACGGTAAAAACCGTGCCCCCGTCGTCTGAAATTCCCAGGCTGCCGTCCAGTTGATCTTCCACAATGTCGCGCACCAGCTGAAGCCCCAGACCCTCTGACCGGCTCAGCTGAAACCCGGCGGGCAGTCCCGCTCCGTTGTCTGCAACCCGGACCCGGATATTCCCGTCGCCCAAATCGATGACCTGAACATTCAGGTCGCCGCGGCGACCCGCGGGGAATGCATGTTTCAGGGCATTGGATATGAGTTCACTCATGACCAGGGCGAAAGGCACGGCCCGATCCAGGGAAATGAATACCGTATGGGCGTTCAATTTGAGTCGGACATGTTGAGCCGTACTGCCGTGTACCCGAAACAGGTATCCCGCCAGCCGGTCCAGATAATCTCCCAGGGCGATCCTGGCCATGTCCGCGGATTGGTAAAGAGATTCGTGCGTCAGGGCCATGGCCTTGACCCGGTCACGGGCTTCGTTGAAGACCTTCCGGGCTTCCGGGTCTTGAATGCGGTCCCCCTGGAGCTGCAGCAGGCTGGAAATGACCTGCATGTTGTTTTTTACCCGGTGATGAACCTCCTGGAGCAGCACCTCTTTTTCCGCCAGGCTGGCGCGTTGTTGTTGATCCATTTCCCTGAGATCTCGAATGGTGTGGACCAGTTTTTCCGTCATGGCATTGAAGGAGAGGGCAAGCTCCCTCATCTCATCATTGGAAGCGCTTCGTCTCCGGCCTTTTCCCAGCATGATACGGTGGTCCATATCCCCCTTTTCGATACGGTTTGCGCCTTCCACCACGACCTTCAACGGGCGTGTGATCCTCCGGATCATGGTGTAAGAGCCGCTGGTAATGAGCAGGAATATGATCAGGACGCCGATGATGAGCGTGAGGTCGTTTTGCCGGTGGAGGGCTTCCAGACGGTCCACGGCCCTTTCGGAGAAATCGAAGCCATCCGACAGGATGCGGTTGCAGTCCAGACGGATCCTGCCGATGATCCGCTCCTCCAACGCCAGGGCGTGGACCATCTCTTTTTTCGTTCCGTCTTCTTCGGTCAACCGGCGCCTTTGATCCATGATGGCTTCCAAGGCCAGAAACGACCGGCGCAGGGACTCCAGGTTCGGTTGGATCGAGCTGTACAGGTCCGGCGCCTTTTTTGCCGTCATCCGCACGATCTCTTTATGTTTCAAAAGCCACTGCTGAAAGTTTCGCTTGTACTGGTATGCCAGATATTCATCGGTCACCAGGACCAGTTCCGCGATTTTACGGTCCAGGCGGTTGGCCACCTGGGTTTTCTGGACTTCTTCCTGCATCTGCCGGGAAAAATAAAAAACCACAATCACCAGGCAGCCAACCAGTGCCATGGTCGTCAGGGCGTTCAGGTAAAGCCGGGTTTTGATCTTCATGGAATCGCACTCACTTAATCACGGAAACCGCAGCCGGCTTCACTTCCTTCAGGGGTGCCGGCTCAATGACTTCAAGATAATTGGGGACTTTGGTTTTCTTTGTATATCCGTAGCGGATCAGCCAGCGGGCCTGGTCTTCCAGGTCGCTCAGGAGGGCCTGGTCCAGGCTCAGGCTCCATGCCATTTTTTCGAAAAGCCGGGAAACGATTTCCGGATCCACGCCCCCCACCTTTGCATGGATTTGAGCTGCCTTTTCCCGATTTTCCGCAATGTACTGCTCCCCCCGGGCCAACCCTTTCAGGTATCGCTTCAGGATATCCGGATGTTCCCCGGCGAATTCCCTTTTCGCCACAATCAGCCAGGAGCCCGGCACAATGTTTTCACTGGCCAGTACAACGGCGTTGTTTCCCAGGCGCTTCTGGGCCAGAAGGGGGAAGGGGGACCAGCAGAACATGGCATCCACATCCCCCTTTACAATCGCCTCCACCATGGCGGGGGCATCCATGTGGACAATCTCCACCCGGGAAGGGTCGATGCCGTTATGGAGAAAATAGGAGTCCATGAAAAATTCCCCCGAAGTCCCTTTGGTGACCGCCACTTTCTTTCCCATGAAATCCGAGGGTTTTTCGATTCCCCGATCCTTGCGGGCCACGGCAAAGTGGATTTTGGAATGGTTGATCTTGCCGATCACAACAAAATCGCCCCGGTCAAAACTGGCGTAAACAATGGGCGTGGCCATGACGTGAATGATGTCGGCCTTTCCATCAAAGAGTTGTTTGAGGGAGGTCTTGCCGTCGGGATTGATGGCCAGATCCACATCCAGGCCCTGCTCCTTGAAATACCCCCTGTCCCAGGCCACATGGGTGGGCGCCTCCACGATGGCGGGAACGGACCCCACCCTGATGTTCCGCAACGTTTCGGGAACGGCCGGTTTCTCTTTATCGCAGCCCATCAACAGGTATGCTGCCACCACAATAAAAACCGGGATCAAAGATCTGGGTCTGATTTCCATGACGGTCCTCCTATCGAATGATGAGCACGTCATCCGGTCTGACACTTTCCAGTGCATCCATACAGATAAAATCCAGAAAATTGGGGACTTCCTTTACGTCGGAAAGTCCGTTCCGAATGGCCCATTGGCACTGGGCCTCCAGAGCGGACAGAAGTGTTTGATCCAGGGTTATTTTGAATCGGTAGGTGCTGCTCAACTCATGTAGCAGATCTTTTCGGATTCCAAGATGTAGGGCCACAATGGCTTGCGATGCTCCCGGGTCCTTTTGAATAAACGCCGAGGCGTTTACAAGCGCCCTCAGAACCCGCCGGACGATTTCCGGGTGGTCGGCTTGATAATCGCGCCGCGCAGCCATCACAAAAGAGGGCGAATAGAGCCCCTGTGCATCGAATGTGATGCCGCGCTCGCCCAGCGCCTTTTGGGCTTTGGCGTTTTGGGGGTTCCAGGTGGCGATGGCATCCACTTCTCCGTTCATGAGCGCATCAAACATTTTTTTGGGCTTGATGTTTACAGTGTGGATTTCATCCCGGGAGACCTTGTTCAGGAGCAGAACCGTATCCAGGAAGTATTCCCCGTTGGTTTTGAGTGTGACCCCTATGCGCTTCCCTTTCAGGTCTTTGGCCGAAGCGATGCCCCTGTCTCTGCGTCCCACCACGCCCAGGTGTTTTTCCCCGGTGATCATGGTGGCCAGGATGCAGATTTTCCCGCCCTTGAGCACCGCGTGCATGAATGGGGTTTCCGATGCGGTGGCCAGATCCACCTTGCCGTCCATGAGTGCTTTGAGCGTGGCGCTGCCATGGGGATACGATTCCAGGACCACGTCCAACCCCTCAGCCTTGAAATACCCCTTGTCGAGGGCCACGTAGATGGTATAGCCGGTAAAGGAAGGGTTGACGGCGGCGATGGTCAGTTTCCGGAGATCATCCTTCGGGGGTTCGGAGGATGGTTTGCAGGACATGAGGAAGAGCCCTGCTGACATGACGAAAAGGGCCAGTACGGTCCTTATGGGGAATTGCCGGTTCATTTAAACCTCCCGTCTGCTGTTCGGGCCAACGAGAGACCCCGTTGGTGAGGGGGATTGTTGCCGGACCTTCCGGTAGCGAGGGCGTCCGGACCGCCTTCATGGCACAGAATACATGGTGGTTTTTTAGCTGTCAAGACAGTCTGTAGAACAAATCTATCTTGCTGACAAAATTCCCCGGCCGGAATATATTTGATATCATGGCAACTACAATGTATTATTCATAATCGCAATTATTTGCCGTGGGCAAAAGAGATGAGCCGCTCGCTCAGAATTTGGCTCACAATCGTCATGTGGATTCCTCAGCGTATGCTGGGTAAATAAGCGCCTGCATTAAGACCCATAAGCACCGCGTAGGCGCCATACGTCTTTATCATTTTTTCAAACAACAACCCCAAAGAAAGGAGATTTGAAGATGACGACAATCGACACGATGGAGAAAAAACCTCTTTGGTTGTCAATGGAGGAGTGCATTTCCAAGCTCTCTTCCGAAGACCTGTCGGAAAACAACCGGGAACAAACGATTCACCGCATTGGCAAAGAACTTGACGATACGGGTTATAATGTTTCTAACCATGGCGGCAATTTTCTTCAGCTACGATGGGCAATTGATGAAAGGCTCTCAGTGGGCAGACCCTTCATGAAGGATTTCATGGATGCCCTTGAAGCACTCACCCTGGAGGATCTGGCTGATTCTGAACCGGCAAACGCCAAACTCGTTCGTGATGTTGGCGACGCGTGGCCGAAAATCAAGGGTTCGGAACGTAGAGCGGATGTGCTTCGGATTGTCGAGAAGACAAAACTTGACCTGCTCATTGCCAAGGCGAAGGGCCTTTCCGGCGATGCGGGCATCCGGTTACTCATTGAAGAAGAAATTGCTTCAGAGGTTATCGTGGAAGGCCTTGACATTACGACGGAGAAACTGGAACAGGTAAACGCCGACATTGAAAAGGGACTTGCAGAGAGGGAAAGGGTCAAAACACTGCTCGAGGCCGTGGAAAATAAGACCAAGGAAGAAAGAGTAAAGCATTTACTTGACAATACTATCTCGGACGCGCTGATCATAGAGTTGGCCAAAGTCGATGCGGGTGCCCTTGTGGACATCAAAAAGTCCATAGAAGCGGAGCTTAAGGAAAAACAAAGGCTGGCGGAGGAAGAAGCCGCAAAGAAAAAAGCAGAGGCAGCCGGACCCGCTATGGAAGATATTGATCCGGAAGAGATGCTCGAGTACATTGAGTCCATCCGTGAGATTCTTGAATTCAGCGACCAGGAGAAGGACATCAGAATTATGTGTGAGCAGAGCTCTATCCCCACAAGCCTTGTCGACGTTGCCGTTTCCGATCCCGATAGGCTGGATGAACTCGAAAAAGAGGCGGAAGGGTAAACAGATACCCTGAAAGGGATTGCCGGCCCGGAGGTCCCGGGCCGGCGTTTCGCTCTGATTGAGAATCTACCCCTACAGTTGTCTCCTTTGTCGGCAGCGGCGCCTATTTCGAGATATCAAAAAATAATCAAAAGCGCCGGTGGGCTGCGTGCTCGGTTTCATGCGCCCGCAAAAACCGGCAAATTATAGGTAAAGACAGGTGGGACTCAACCATGAGCATTAAACAAGATACAAATAAAAACGACAACATTCATCACCTTTTACAGTTGGGATGGGCGTCCTGTTTTCAGACACAGCTGGAACACTTTTCAAACGAATCCTTTATCCCCGCCAGAGTGGTCGGGGTAAGAAAAAACAGCTTTCGAACAAGCAACGGCAAAAGCGAATGGCTTGCCACCCTGGCCGGAAGGCTCAAACACGACGCCGACGGCATGTATCCCGTCACAGGGGATTGGGTCCTCATGACCGATGCTGTGATTTCCAGGGTGCTGGTACGAAAGAATGCATTATCCAGAGGCGCTTCAGGCACACATAACAAACAGGATGCACAGCCGCAAAAGGGACAGGTCATTGCAGCGAACCTTGATACCGTATTTATTGTTTCCGGTCTTGACCGGGATTTTAACCTGCGCCGCATAGAGCGGTACTTGACCCTGGTCTACAATTGCGGTCTGAATCCTGTCGTCATTCTGACAAAAGCAGATCTTCACCAGGATCCGGAGCATTTCGTCAGCGAAGTAGAGGCTGTGGCGTTGGGCGTTCCCATACACCTGGTTTCGGCATCAGATGACACAGGCGTGGCCTCTCTGGAACCGTATCTGTCTCCGGGCCGGACCACTACCATGGTGGGGTCTTCCGGTGCGGGAAAATCCACCCTGGTGAACCGTCTTTATGGTAAAACCGTACAGCTTATCGGTTCCATAAGCACCCATGTGGGAAAGGGTAAACACACGACCACCTCCCGGGATCTGATCATGATGCCCAAGGGGGGAATGGTGATCGACAACCCCGGCATCCGGGAAATTGCCTTCTGGGAAGTTGATAAAGGGATCGAAGCCGCGTTTCCTGAGATTGAAAAGCATGGTCTGGGATGCCGTTTTACAAACTGCAGCCATACCCACGAGCCCGGTTGCCGGGTCCTTGGGGCAGTCCATGAAGGTGAAGTCTCAAGGGACAGGCTGGAAAACTACCGGAAAATGAAACGTGAACTGGAATATCTGTCCCATCGCCAGCACAAAAGTGCAGACCGTGTGGAAAAGGAGCGCTGGAAAGAGGTCGCCTTGAAAATTAAAGCCATGAAAAAAAGGATTTAAGGAATGCTTAATAACCATAACCGCCGGTCTTAATTTTTATCAGCTTGCCGTTTCGAAAAGTGAGATATCGGATAAATTGTGTTGGGCCTAAGTTGTAAGTCCAAACTTCAATCCGATTTTCGCTGATGACATAGTTGTATCCCTCCTGATCTTCCGGATATCTGGTTCTATAGTTTGTGGCCAATCTCTCCGTCCTTTTCTCTGTATTACTGGGTTGTCCGCATTGGTGAAGAACATAATCCTGCATGTTCCCAACATCGATAATTCTTCCACCACACCGAAAACCGGACCCGCACATGGCGGAAAATGGATCGGCGAATATCAAAAACAAAAAGATGAAGGCAGAGCAGACAAAGTGCTTATTTTTCATAATCAATAATACCTCCCCTGATTTTACAAAATGGCACTCATCCGGGCTGATTGTCCAGATCTTTCAGATATGCCTCCCATTCCAGGGGAAGCAGATACCTCTTATTATTGTTGCACTCCTTACAGGCGGCAACCACGTTTCCTTTTTTGCTTTTACCGCCTCGAATCAACGGCACCACATGGTCCATGGTCAGGTTTTCACGACCTACCATCCGCCTGCAATAGTAGCATTCACCCTTTTGTACTCGGGTATACCACCAGTTGGTGCGCCTGAGACGCCGGGCCTTTTCTTTTTCACGCCTGATCTCCTTTTCATGGACCCCGCCTGAATCAAATGACATGTGAAAACCTCCCGGGCGCTATTGATATTTTTTTTCCAGGTTTCGCATAATCTTTTTTAATCGTTCATCATCCGGTTTTCCCTGGTTTACGGGAGGTCCCGGCGGGGGTGCAGACCGCTCGATTTTTCTTTCAG
>JABGPV010000129.1 GCA_018644785.1 Deltaproteobacteria bacterium
GTTTCTCTTTCCTTTTTAAGGGCCTTTTTTCGCTTCATAATCCGTGAATGGGTTTTATCCAGAGCGGCTTTTTCTTTGTTGATGTCTTCGACGATTGGGATTTCTTTCGCATCTTCGGGCTTCTTTTCAGGCTTCTGCTTATCCGTCTCAGTGTCGGGCGTTTCTTTTTCCGGTGGCGGGGACGGGTTTGCAGGCGTTTCAATCTGAACTTCGGGAAGTTTATCCGGGGGGATATCCGACAGGCTGTCCGTGTAGTGCATCATCCCGTTTTGGTCCCGGTACTTGTAAATCTGTGCGGGCGCAGGTGTTGCAAATAGAATTAAAACGGGAATTAAAAAGACATACCGCCACTGGACCATTCTTTTTTCCTTTCAAAATTTCGAGCACGTTCCCACGCAGAGCGTGGGAACAAGGGGAATTTAGAGTACGTTCCCAATCCCCAATACCCAACCTCCAACCTACTGCCCCATCCGCTGCCGCCAGTAATAAATTCCCCGCGTTTCCCCTTGCTCTCGAAGCCTTTCGATATTTCCGGCGGCCGTACTGAAATATTTGGTTTCCGTATCGTCCGGATGGCGCATAATTTTCGGCGGATAGATCATCTCCGGATACATGATGCCCGTGGGCGACACCAGAATATCGATATCCCCTCCGGTGCCATCAGGATTGGCAACGGTAATGCGGATCATATCGTTCAGATCGATTAGGCCGTCGCCGTTGATGTCAAATTGGGGCCGGGGCGTCCCCGGCGCCATCAATACCATTTTTGTGTCGTCATCGGGATCAGCAACCAACACCAGATCGTCTTCACCGAAGTCGTCTAAGTCAATATCGCCATCACCGTCGGTATCGGATGTTGGCATGGGCACGCTGCCGCCGCCGGAACAAGCGTTCATTTCGTGCAGGATGGAGTCTCCACCGGCCGCGCACGGCGAATCTTTGGGAATGGATGAAATAAAAATCACCTTGCCGTCTCGAATCATGAAATTGCGTATCACCCGTTCTTTTTCGAGGGGGAAGTCAAAATACCATCCGGCATGGTTGGCCTCGCTGCTGGAAGGATTCGCTTCCTGCTCCCCATCGTCCATGGTGAGCCATACGGGTTTGTTCATACTCAAGAGTCTGAGGGTATTGTTGCTATTGCTCGGGCTTCCATAATAGACTTCCGTCTGTTCCAGGAGCGTGACCGTTGCGGGTTGATTGGAAAGCCCCCCGGTTGCGTGATTGAACACGCCCAGATATTCCTCGTTGTCCGCATCGTCGCCGTAATCCCACAGCCCGTAGATGGTCTGCACCTGGGTGTCGGAAAAATCAGCAATCCCCAGGTGCTTTCCGGTTCCTGTGATAACCATATACCCGGGCATGTCGGGCATACAATGAAACATAACCTCGGGTTTGGTGGTGATGGGCTGGGAGTTTCCCGCGCTGTCCTTTGCCTGGAACAGGGGTTCGGCGCCGTAGGCCACCGCCCAGTTGGTAGCGCTTGAATCTGTGCAGTCGAATTTCCACAGGTTCCCTTTCAGGTCTCCCGCATAAACATAGTCCATCTTACCATCCTGGTCCACATCCACGGGAATGGGCGTGGACAGGCCGTTGCAGGATCCCATACCGGTGTCTATTTTTTTGAGCAATGCGCCGTCGGAGGCTCTTAGTACGAATAGGACCGCATTTTCATTGGTGCTGGCATAACCATTTCCGAAAATCACCACCCATTCGCCGCTATTGGACTGGACAATATACGCTTCACTGAAGCTGTAGCCCATATCAGGATCCGAACTTCCTCCCGAAGGAAACTCCCATTTCACATTCGCTGCCAGTTCGCTTTCAGACGTCATGGTCTTGGCATTGGTCACATTCAGGCAATAGTAACCTTTTCCCCCTTTCCCGAGCCCCCCCACGAGCAGGGTTCCGGAGTCCGTGACTTCCACATAGGGGGTCATATCCACATAGTAGCGGTGGGAGTAGGTGGGACTGGATAGATTGGCCAGGTTGTCAAACACAAGCCCCGGTATGTATGCGAACAACTCCCGCCCGTTATCGGCGTCAAAGGCGTGCAACATGCCGTCGTTGGCGCCCGCGTAGATAACGTCGTGAAAAAAGGTGGGGGATGAGTGGACAATATCACCCAGGTTGCTGCTGCGAGTTCTGAAAGAGCCGCCGTTTTGTTCCTCATTGGTGCTGTCGCCCCGCAAATAGTTCAGGATGTTCTCCGCGATGGCGGCATCGCTGTCCAGCAAAGCCTGCTGGGCCGGACTGAGCTGGCCGTATTGGAACGGAATTCCGGCTGATGTGGCAGTGTTGTACGTGGCGATGATGCGGCTGTCATAGGGGACGTTTTCCAGTTGCTCGTCGGCGGACCAGAGATGGTTGTCCCGTATGACCGCGCCGGTGGTCGTGTCCAAGCCGTATGCCTTCACATCGCCGGTCCAGTTGTCGGTCGAGTAGCTGGCCTGAAAAATAATGCTTCCCGCATGGAGCTCCTCGCCGTTGACGGAGATGGAAGCGCCGGACCCGATGCGCGCCATGACGTTCTGCATGATGGCTTGCAGGGATTCGATCAATTCTTCGGGGTTCGAGGCGCTCAGGAACATCCCCCTCCCGTTCACGGAAGCGTGCCAGAGATCGTCAATTCTTTCGTGGTCCTCAGTGTCGGTGGGATCGGGCCAGGTCGGGTAAACCCGCTGGGCCGGAAGGATGTTGTACAGATCGAAATCGTCGGGGTCCAGGGTTCCGATGAGGCCGAAGGAGACGCCGTAGGTGACCATGTGTTGCCAGGTGGCCATGTCCGGGAAATTGGTAGGGACCAGGTCGTCCAGACCGGAGCACTGATCGTTTTTGTAGAATCTCATGGCCACATCCGCCAGGGTTCGCGTCCAGGCGTCCGCGTAGGGTGCGCCTTGATCACCGTCTTCATTTCCGGTGCTGGTGGAGAGGGAGCCGTTCCAGAATCCGTCGGTCACCACAATGGCAAAGGCCTGCTGGCAGGCCCCTCCGTCCGCTTCGTTTTCATAGGGAGAAACTCCGATTCCACCGGTGTAACCGTCGTCCTGTCCGAAGTAATACCCGACATTTTTGAGGGCGGTGCGAAGGGGTGTACTGCTGGCGGAATCAAGGCCGTACAAAAGGGTGAGGAGGGTGTTGGTGTCGTCTTGAGTTACCCCCCCCTCCGTCACTTTGACCGGAAGCACTGCCTGATTGAGCCTATCATGAATGGAGTAAAACCCCACCTTAACCCCCGACAGGCCGTCGATGACATTGGCGATGGCCGCCTTGGCCGTCAGTTCCCGGCGCCGGTAAAAGGAGAACCAGTTGGCGAAGTTCTGGAGTTCCTGGGTGTAGCTTCGTTCGTTTCCCTCGTCGTCCTTAGGTCTTACGTCATCGGGCGGCGTTGTATTCAAAACAAGGCCCGATCCGGAAACGTCGTCCTGATTCTCCGTAAAGCGGTAATATTTGATGCTGCCGTCCAGAACGACCAGGTAAGGGGTGTCTTCACTTTCGGAATAGGTGTAGTAGTGGGCGTTTTTGATGCTGACCGTACTCGACCCGCCGGGCGCGAATCTCATGGCGTCGGCGGAATATTTGCTGCTGCCCGCCACGGTTGCATCAAGCCGTATGTACTCGTTGCCGCCCCCTGAAAAATAGTATGTGCCCAGGGACGTCCACCGGTTTCCCACATTGTGGTTTACACCTACGAAAGGTACATCTTCGGTGAGGACTCCGTTGTGGAAAATGTCGTAGGTCACAGCGGTCTCTCGACTTGTATGGTTCCGCCACCAACCGGAAACTTCGTAGTCTCCGGCCGCCGGAATATCTACCGTCCATCTGGCCCAGGCGCTTCCATCCGCGTTGCCGCTGGTGTAGAGGTAATCGTCGCCGTAGTCCGTAGAGTCGGTGGTGGCGGCCCAGCCGGCGGCGGAGGTGGTGAATCCCGCATCCGCATTATCCACGATAACACCCGTTTCGATGGAATCGTACTCATCAGAAAGGGTCAAGGTGGGGGTGGCGTTTATGGGATTGGAACGGGGCGCCGTGGTGTCGGCGTCGGACCGGCCCGGCCAGGGGGTGTAGTTGGCGGCGGGGTTATAGTACATCTTGTTGTAACCGGACCATCGCCCCTTCCAGAGTCTTTTTTCGTTTCCCTCCACGATGTAGCTGTCCGAATAGGCGTTGTCGGTTCCGGCGCCCAAATCGAAATTATAATACTCACCGTGGAAAATGCCGCTGTCTTCAGAGGTCATGAATTCCCAGTCCATGCTTCCGGAATCGTCAATCACAAACATGATGCTGGCCGGCGCCGCTTGAAGCTGTGTATCCATGGGAACATCCGAGATGTCAACGCATAGCGCCAGGGCAAGGGAGGGGGTAAGTGCGGCAATCCAAAAGGCAATCAACGACAGCCTTTTTTGACCCATTAAACGACCCGAAATACGAAAAAAACCGGAAAAACCTGCGTGTATGGATGGCATGGCATAACTCCTTAAGATGTGCTGTCAATACCGCCTTTTGTATCCCACTTCGATAATCACTTCGCCCATCTTCCTGCCGGAACTACCCGCTTGCAGGATGGACCGCCCATAGATGTTGTAATCATGCATTACCGACCCGGCGGTATTCGCCAGATCCAGCGAAGTGCCCATCGCCGGCTTCTCCACCGGAAGAAACCGCGTCGTGTAAACATCCTCCGGAAGGGGCACCTCTGCGGATATCTGGCCTTCCCAATTATACTCGATTGCAATGTCATCGCCGTACAAGTCATCCGAGTGGCCGTATTTATCCAGCTTGGGCAGTGTGATGTTTTGATCTTCGCTCTGGTACTGGCCTCCATCCAAAGTGGCCTTTGGGGTCGTTTCTATGGCCTGCGCCCCCACCATCGCGGCGGCTTCGGCCCTGTAAAAAAGCTCGGCATATATCTTGTCGTTGCCGGAAACCTGCAGCTCAATGGATGTGGTGATGCTGGCCGCAACGCCGATCATGGTGGCCAAAGCAAGAATGATCAGGGTCACGACCATGATGGAACCATTTTCATTTGCCGAGAATTCGATCCGTTTCATGATTTCCTCGATGCTATTTCAGTGGCTTGATACCCATGAGCACAATATCTTTTCCGAGGTTGCCATGCGCCACCGTAACCTCAATGAGCTTTGTATCCTGGGGTGCATCGCACCCGGCGCACCCGTCTGTTATTTCCCAGTCTATGGTATAACCTGCGGGGGGACTGTCGTCCTCGTAGGTGCCTTCAGCCAAACCCGCATCCGTGTTGGTTACCGTGTAGGCCATCGCCATGAGCGTTTCCACCCGGTCCCGGGCCAATACGCTTGCCTCCGTCACCTGGCTCGCACGGGCATTCCCCCTAATGGACATCACCTGCATGCTTCCCACGGCCAATATGCCGATCGCCAGGATAGAGATGGACATAAGCACTTCAAGAAGGGTGAAACCGCTATGGTTTTTCTCCCGGCAATGATTCCTTTTCCATGGCAATAATGTCATAATGTCCCTACTATCAGTCCCAGATTTCGACATGCAATCCGCATATTCAATATTTTGCGGCGAAAATGATCGTTTTGCGCTCCCAGAATAACGTCTCCCTGCTGGTTTCTATACTCGTTGCCGTTTGTATAATCGCGGTCTTCGCGCGACGCGCGCACGACGATGGCCACTTCAACGGATCGGATATTTGGGAGGGTGGTTGTGACGATCCCGTTCCCGTCCAGATAAACAAAATTGAGCGTGTCCACATTCTCAATCACCGGTTGGTTCGTGGCGGTGGCCGTGCTTTTTACACCCAGTTTCTGAATGCCATCGGAGGTGTAAAGGGAATAGGTGACATTTTCATAAGAATCGCTTGTATCCCCATCCGCGTTTCCATTGCTCCCCCCCGTGATATCCGCCGTAAAATTGATCTCATCCACATCGGCGGTCACAATTCCGGGTCTGTTGATATCTGTCTGCGTCGGGTTGCAGCCCGCCTCTCGAATCTGGTTTGACATATAAAACATGGCCGCCCTGAGATCCTGCTGCATAGCCGCCACTTCCTCCTGAACAGCGTAGGATTTCTGCTGAGATTGATAGGTGGAATAAACAGCCGTCATGACAACGGCCGATATGGCCATGGCCACGAGGAGTTCAATAAGCGTAAAACCCAAATTTCGTTTTAATGTGATCATCAGTCAAAACTCATTGCGATCATTTAAAGTATCCTGTTTTTGTCTTGTCAATTTTAAATATGGCTAATTAATGGTTATATCAGTTCTAATATTGCCTGCCATGGACAAGATGATATCAGCCTCACTGCTTTTGGTGTTCTTAATA
Organism: Deltaproteobacteria bacterium; assembly: GCA_018644785.1. The sequence goes on from JABGPV010000129.1 coordinate 6,313, forward strand.
GAAACCGTGCCCGCGCCAAAACCCCCGCCGTTATTTCTCGGAAGGCCGTTTGAACGAAAAGCGACCGCCGGCAACCCATCATCGTTGTTGGTAAAAGTGTTCGCATCCGTGGAAATACTAGGATGGTAATCCGCCCATTTGACTTTTCTTACAATGGTTTCCGCTCCACCCAATTCCAGATTATTATCTCCATCCTCAAAAACCACGTAATCGTAGGTATCCCCATCAACCGTCTGATTGAAAGTTATGGCGCAGTTACGGCCGCTTTTGATGGCCGTTACTTTGGCCAACTGAAAATTTCCCATGAGATTTCTTGCGGCGCTCTTCAAATAATAATCGGGAAGCCACCTGAGAAACCCGGGAACCGCGATGGCGGCAATAATTCCAAATATCGCGACGGTTATCACTAACTCCACCAGAGAAAACCCGTCATCCATGGGCTTCATTTTTGATAATGCGCTCATTTTCGGCATCTGATTCATCGTGCTTCCGTACCCTATTATCAGGTCTTGTGACATGCGCGACACCGGCACATCCCCACCGGCGTTTACGCTGAGCTGAATTAAGCAAATTTTATGCCACATGTAGATATATGTTTGAGGTGGTAGTATTATTCAAAATCATATATCTTTAATCCAAATTAAAATTTTTGTCCCAACAAATTGTAAGAATTTTTATCACTGTAATAATTTTTTACGTTTCTTGTAGAGTTTAGGGGTCAGGTCTTAAATTTTCATTCTGGATGTTCTGCCCAAAAATCAACTTGCATCATAATGCATCTATAATTATATCTTCATTCTACAATCAATATGCTTATTCGAATTATTTCAGCTCGAAAGACAACCAAACAAGAACAAAAACAATACGGGAGCTTTTATCATGAGAAATGAATACGATTTTTCCAAATCCGTAAAGAATCCTTATGCCAAGCACCTTAAAAAGCAGGTGACACTCCGGCTTGGCGTTGATGTCATAGACTATTTTAAGAATTTAGCGGATGAAACTGGAGTGCCATATCAAAATCTCATCAACTTGTATTTACAAGACTGCGCCCATTCACAAAAGAAGCTTAAATCAAGATGGGCTTCACAATGAAAATGCAATGGCGGAATCCGGCGCTTGATTTGACGCCAAAAGGCGCAGCACATGTCAGCGCTTTTGTTCGACCTGCCCTCAATGCCCTTATCTTGTAAGAGGTTATTCTTTCACCTGGTTCCCATGCTATAGCGTGGGAACCCGTACCGTATGCATTCCCATGACAGACAATGAGAGCGGAGAAACGCATAAAATCATGTCCCGCTTTTCCCACAGAGTATTCCCATTATGATTCTTTTCATAAGGCCTTCCATCAAAATAATTTTCATTTACGCAGCCACCATTGGTCCATAGACTGGCGCCTTATTCAAATCCATATTTGAGCACTCTATTACCCCTTCAAAAAGGCTCCCAGACCCTTTCGTTTTGAAAGGTTTTGGTGCTGGTTCGATCAATGGAAAGCTTCAGGCACCAGTAATTGACGACCTTTTTCCCCAGGTTTCGATTGTTTTTTAAGGTATGGACGAATTTCTCCATACCGTATTTTTCCTGCACTTCTTTGATGAAGTCAAAACCGCCGAAATTAATGGCCCGTTCGATAATGATTTGAGACGAGGTTTGATCTATGTTTCTGTCCCAGAACAGTTCTTTTCTCATTTTACATAATCCAGATAGAAGCTTTTTATGTTTCCCCATTCCTTTCGGGTTAATCTTTTTGGTTCTTTATCATTTTTCAGCATAATGATCTGATCAATTTCCTCTTCAGCATCGTCAAAATACACAAAGGATGTTTTGAGTTGATAGTCATAACCCTGATCCAAGCCATATTTTTCCATCACAAGACTTGCAACATCGCTAAAATCCAGCCCCGTTTTACGCAGTATGAAAAATAGATCTACAAAATCTTTTATGGAACCCCTCTGGTTGATTGCCACCGCCTTCATTGCGGCGATATCGTTCAAAGATGCCAAAGGGCATGTAATCCCTCATTAATGGCCATTTTATGGACCCGAGACAACAACCCGTAGGGAAGATAGAATAAGGAAAATTTCAATTTTTCAGGCCCGAGGTAGAGGATGACGGTATCTTTGCCCATTAGTTCAACAGCAACTTCATCAAAGCATTCCTTCATCCTGTATAGAAAGGTTTCGGCGCTGAATTCGTCCCGAGTGAAAAAATCAAGATCCACGGATACACGATGCCGCAGGAAAAAATAGACCGCCGTGCCTCCGGCCAGATAGGCCCTTTCCGGAAGAACATCACATTTTAAGATACGCGCCAGTTGTTTTACCAACAACAGTATAATATTTTTTGAAAATACAACCATGTTTTATTTTACCATTTACCGGGATTTTGCACAAGAGTGAACAGCGATCCAAAAAGCCCTTTACAAGGGTGCCTTTAAAGATTACATTTCCCAAACAAATTCACGAGCATTCTCATTTTGGAGGTAAGCGCATTTCCATGGAACAGAGCAGTCAGGTGCAGAAAGAGGCATTATCGAAAAATCGAAAATCCAAAAGTGGGCTGAAAAAAAAGGGCGTATTTCGCGAATATGCAGAAGCGGCGATCATTGCACTTCTTCTGGCCCTGTTCATCCGCACGTTTGCAGTACAGGCTTTTAAAATCCCTTCGGGCTCCATGAAACCCACGCTTCTGGTGGGTGATCATATCCTGGTCAACAAATTTCTGTACGGTGTCAAGATCCCGTTTACCAATAAAACTCTGATCCCCATCAGCGAACCCGAGCGGGGTGACATCGTTGTCTTTATTTATCCGGTGGATCCGGATAAGGATTTCATCAAGCGCGTCATCGGGATTCCCGGGGACAAAGTGGAGATTTCGGGGGAAAATATTTTCATCAACGGCAAGCCGTACAATGACGAACACGGATTCTATTCAAAGATGGGGCGTACCGCCACCCAGATTGGAGAAAAAAGCCATTTCGGGCCGGTTACGGTGCCTGAAGGCCATCTTTTTGTCATGGGTGACAACCGGAACCACAGTTATGACAGTCGTTTCTGGGGGTTTGTACCCCTGACATCGGTGAAGGGAAAAGCCTTTATTATTTACTGGTCGTGGCCACACTGGAAACGCTTTCTCCACATTGTAGACTAAAGTATTGACAGGCGATTTAACCGTAAATATACTGAAAACCTTTCGAAAATACGAATAACCGACAGCCCAGTGAGGTAAAGAGAAGGTTGAGGAATTTTATTCAAAAACTAACCGCTGAAAGCTAACCGATGAAAGCTGACGGCTAAAAGCTGGTAATGAAAGGAACCACTATTATGAGCGCAACAACCAAAACCATTGAAGGAAATGAAGCGGCTGCCCATGTGGCCTACGCCATGAGTGACGTGGCGGCCATCTATCCCATTACGCCTTCAAGCACCATGGGCGAATATTGTGATGAGTGGGCGGCTTACGGACGTAAAAACATCTTCGGCCAGGTGTTGAATGTGACGGAGATGCAGTCCGAAGCCGGCGCCGCCGGGGCGGTTCACGGATGTCTTTCCGCAGGGGCCCTTTCCACGACCTTTACGGCCTCCCAGGGACTGTTGCTGATGGTCCCCAATATGTACAAAATAGCCGGCGAGCTGATGCCGGTGGTTTTTCATGTTTCGGCACGCTCCATTGCCACCCATGCCTTATCCATATTCGGTGATCACTCGGACATCAACGCGGTGCGCCAAACCGGCTTTTCCCTGCTGGCTTCCGCTTCCGTGCAGGAGGTCATGGATCTGGCCCTGGTTGCGCATCTGGCCAGCATTCGGACGGGCCTTCCCTTTGTACATTTTTTTGATGGGTTCCGAACCAGCATGGAGATTCAGAAAATTGAGCTCATCGATTACGACGACATGGCGTCTCTGGTGGACTGGGAGGCCATTGAAGATTTCAGAAGCCGGGCCATGAACCCGGAATACCCCCAACTGCGCGGTACGGCCCAGAATCCCGATATCTTTTTTCAGAACCGGGAAGCTTCCAATCCCTTTTTCGCTCCGGTGGCGAACATTGTTCAGGAAGAAATGGATAAGGTGGGAACGCTGACAGGTCGCAACTATAACCTCTTTGACTATGTGGGCGACCCGGAGGCGGATCGGGTTGTGGTGTCCATGGCCTCCAGCTGCGATGTCATTGAGGAAACGGTCAATTACCTAAACGGCCTTGGGGAACGGGTGGGCCTAATTAAAGTTCGTCTTTATACGCCCTTTTCAGCGGAACATTTTATGCGGGCGTTGCCGGCAACGGCTGAAAGTATCGGCGTGCTGGATCGAACCAAATCGCCGGGTGCTCTCGGTGAGCCCCTGTACCAGGATGTTTGCACCCTTTTCCAGGAACAAAAGGAATGTCCCACGATCGTGGGGGGGCGCTACGGTCTTGGCAGTAAGGATTTCACTCCCAATATGGTCAAAGCGGTGTTTGACAACCTGCGCGCCAGGGGACCCAAGAATCATTTTACCGTGGGCATCGTGGATGATGTGAGCCATACATCTCTGCCCCTGGGTGAACAGATCGATCCATCCCCCGAGGGCACCGTGCGGTGCAAGTTCTGGGGTCTGGGCGCAGATGGAACCGTGGGGGCCAACAAGAATTCCATCAAAATCATCGGTGAAAATACCGACATGTTTGCCCAGGCGTATTTTGCCTATGACGCCAAAAAATCCGGCGGAAGCACCGTGAGCCATCTGCGGTTTTCCCCTCACAAAATTCAAGCACCGTACCTGTTGACCCATTCGGACTTTATCGCCTGTCATAACCCGTCGTTTGTGGAACAATACGACATCCTGGACGGTATTCGGGAAGGGGGCGCTTTTCTGCTCAACTCCCCCTGGACCGTGAAGGAGATGAAAACGCGCATCCCCGATCGTATGAAGCGTACCATCGCGGTGAAAAAGCTGGCGTTCTACAATATCGACGCGGTCAAAATCGGCGCCGAGCTGGGCCTGGGCGCACGGATCAACATGATCATGCAGGCGGCATTTTTTCAGATTGCCAAAGTCATTCCACCGGAAAAAGCCTTTGACTACGTGAAAGGGGCCATCAAGAAAACCTATGGCAAAAAAGGCGACAAGGTGGTTCAGATGAACATCGATGCGGTGGATCGGGCCGTGGGGGCGCTGGAAAAGATTAAAATCCCCAAATCCTGGGCCACGGCGGGCCATGAGGCATACCTGGAAAAGGACGAACCCGAGTTTGTAACCGATGTCATGCGGCCCATGCTAAGCCAGCAGGGAGACCAGCTTCCGGTGAGTGCCATGCCGCCTGACGGTGTTTTTCCCACCGCCACCACCCGATATGAAAAGCGGGGCATCGCCATCAATGTTCCTGAGTGGCAGCCGGAACACTGCATCCAGTGCAACCAGTGTGCTTTTGTCTGCCCCCACGGGGTAATTCGGCCGGTGCTGGCCACGGAAGAAGACCTTGAAAACGCGCCTAAGAATTTTGTCACGGAGGAAGCCAAGGGCAAAGAGCTTAAGGGTTTGCGGTATCGCATCCAGATCAGCCCCCTGGACTGCACCGGTTGCGGCTGTTGCGCCAATACCTGCCCGGCCAAGAAGAAGGCGCTGATCATGGAGCCTTTGGGAAGCCAGAAAGAGGCGCAGGTTCAGAACCATCTGTTTTCAACGGAACTACCGCTTCTGGATGACTTGATGGCGGGGACCAGCGTCAAGGGGAGCCAGTTCAAACTGCCCCTGTTTGAGTTTTCAGGGGCGTGCCCCGGGTGTGGTGAGACGCCTTATGTCAAACTGGTCACCCAACTGTTCGGGGACCGCATGATGATCGCAAACGCCACGGGATGTTCCTCCATTTACGGTGGCTCTGCCCCGGTCTGCCCCTATACGGTGAATGAAGACGGCCATGGTCCCACCTGGGCCAATTCGCTCTTTGAGGACAATGCCGAGTATGGCCTGGGCATGGAGCTGGCGGTGACCCATCGCCGGTCAAAACTGGAAGATCTGATTCGGGAAGCGCTGCAAGACGACATTCCGCAATCCCTGAAAGAGGCCCTGACGGGATGGCTGGAAAACATGAATGACGGTCCTGGGTCCAAAGAAGCGGGACGCAAAGTCCGTGATTTGCTGGAAGTTGAACTCTTATCCGGGGAAAAGGAAGCGAATCCCATATTTATGGATATCCTGGACCGGAGCGACTATCTCACCAAAAAGTCCATCTGGGTCTTCGGCGGGGACGGTTGGGCCTATGACATCGGCTATGGCGGCCTGGATCACGTGATTGCGTCAAGGCACGATGTCAACATCCTGGTGATGGACACGGAAGTCTATTCCAATACCGGGGGCCAGGCTTCCAAAGCCACCCCCACCGGGGCTGTTGCCAAGTTTGCCGCCAGCGGCAAACCGGTCCGCAAAAAGGACCTGGGCCTTATGGCCATGAGCTACGGATATGTTTACGTGGCCTCGGTGGCCATGGGCGCCAACAAGAATCAGCTTCTCAAGGCGTTATGGGAAGCCGAAACCTATGATGGACCCTCACTGGTCATCGCGTACTCCCCCTGCATCAACCACGGCATTAACATGGGGTTGAGTCAGCTTGAGGAGAAGAAGGCCGTGGATGCCGGCTACTGGCTCCTTTACCGGTACGACCCGAGGCGGAAGGAAGAGGGGAAAAACCCGCTGGTTCTCGATTCCAAGGAACCCAAAGGCGATTTCAGAGAGTTTCTCATGGGAGAAGTCCGCTACTCAAGCCTCACCCGGACTTTCCCCGAAAATGCCGAAATCCTCTTTGCCAAAGCGGAAGAGGATGTGAAAGAACGGTACGAATTTTACAAGAAAATGGCGGCTGAATAGGCGTGACTCAACCGCCGAAAGGTCAAAGATTGAAGGTTGTTAACCCATAAAGATGATGCTTAAAAGGGCCTCTTTACCATAGAGGCCTTTTTTATTAGACGTTTCAGGAGCAGAAAAATGGAAATTGTAGATCCGGAAAAAATCGAAAGCGTTATTCTTAAAGCCAAAGTGTGTCGCCTGGGGATGGTGGACGGAAACCAGCCCTACGTAATTCCCCTGAGTTTTGGATACCATGAGAACGCTCTTTATTTCCATACCGGTAAAAAGGGTCGAAAGATGGCGATCCTTAAAGAGAATAATCGGGTGTGCTTTGAGATGGAAGTGGATCTGGAAATCGTTCCGGCAGACAACCCCTGTAAGTGGAACATGTGCTACAAAAGTGTTGTGGGTTTCGGCCGTGCCGTTATTCTTGAAGAACCGGTGGAAAAAAGGAAAGCCCTGGATGTGATCGTGAAACACTACGGAGGGGCGGTGGCGACATATGATGAAAAACGGGTCAATGGTCTCGCCGTCATCAAAGTGGCAATCGACAGCATGAAGGGAAAAGAGTCGAAAGTTTGAAGCTGAGCGAGGCCCTGTGAAAATTATAAAGGGCGGTTTGGAGCATCAGCCATTTCACGGCATAATCTTAATATTTTCGACGACCTGCTGCGCTATCAAGGTCAATGCTTTGCGAACCCCATCAGTTGAGTTTGCTCCCGTGATAGATATAAAATAGGGCCCCTGGTACAACATACAATAATAATCAAAAAGGAATCCCTCCTGTCCAAAACGTAGTGTTGCGCCATCCTTCTCTTTTTTTATCGCATAGATACCTTTGGCATCTTGAGGAGAACCCATCTCATAAATCTCCAGATTGATCGATTTGCTTCCCCCCATAGTATATTCTTGAAACAGTGCTCTTTCAAAATTGTGCTGAAAGAAAATAACGGCCCCGCCATTTATCAATTCAAATAGTTTTTTTCCTTCAGCTTCTTGTGGCCCACCGGCAAGTTTGACATCACCTAGGGCTGAATCAACGGGAAGGATTTTACGCAAATCGTTGGCCATTGAATCGCCAATTGCAGAAGAAAAAATGAAGACAAATAACAACAAGAAACACGTTGAAGGGAACGGTCGCCGTAGATAGATTAACTTTGGATACTCCAATGAAGCAGATTTCATATTTCACCGATGTTTAGTTTGTTTAGATTTATCTCGCCGAGATTGTTCTCGTAAGCTTTTTTGATCACTAGCTCCTTTTCTGGAGCAAGATTTAGATATCGGCAGCAGAATGCATCAACAGCCACTGGGTCGGTGCCGGCCACCACGTTGTTTAATTTACTCAAATTTCCCGGCCCG
>JABGPV010000013.1 GCA_018644785.1 Deltaproteobacteria bacterium
ATTTGGTATTTACGGGTCAGATTACCCCCGGAGAGATGGCCGAGTTGGCTGAAGGCGCTCGCCTGCTAAGCGAGTGTGGGGGGAAACTTCCACCGAGGGTTCGAATCCCTCTCTCTCCGCCATATTTCAAGTAGTTAACCATCATTGACAATTCCCGAAAAGCTCTTTTTTAAATCAACTTGGCGTACCTCTGGCATACCTCTTTGTAAATTCGAGACACTTTTTCGTCCAAAATCCCTGCTGCATCCCGTACCGCCTGGCCCATGAAATGGAGGTAGGTTTCTGTGGTTGATTGTCAAGTCTGCCCTTCTCGACTTCTCTTAAAACACCCTTGATTATGGTGTCACAACATGCTACCATTTTTCCATGACAGCAAAGCACCGGAAGACAATAGCGGCCATTTTTGCCAAACCTACCAAGGCGAATATTAAATTCAGCGACATTGAATCTCTGATCAAGACACTTGGCGGTGAAGTTCGAGAGGGCGATGGTTCACGGGTAGTTTTGGCGCTTTTGGGGACAAGAGAATACGCCCACAGGCCGCATCCGGGAAAAGAAGCAAAGAAATATATGGTTGAGAGAATTCGTGAATGGTTGACAGGCTTGGGGGTAACGCCATGAACAGTATGGCCTATAAAGGATATTTTTCCAGAATTAGCTTTGATGAGCGGGATAATATTTTTTGGGGAAAAGTGATTGGAATAAAAGACAGCATTTCCTTTGAGGGTGAAACTGTTGCACAGCTCACCCAGGATTTTCACAACGCCATTGACCATTATCTTGTTGACTGCAAAAAGCAGGGCCGTACACCTGCTAAACCTTATTCCGGAAAGCTAACCTTGCGCATTTCCCCTGATACACATGCCGAAGTAGCCGCTGCCGCAGCTCATACCGGGAAAAGCCTTAACAAATGGGTGGCTGATACGCTGCATGAGATCGTTCATTCTCATTAACTGTTCATTTCCATATTTCCCCCCCAGCATGTATAAAGAGGGGGTCAGTAGAGAGTCTATTCTTGACCCTTGACCATTCGTAACATCAAGGTTTCACTGTTGTTTGATTTTTTTTGTCCTTTATCATTTCATGATTTAATTTTCTATCACGATAGAATCGGTCAAAAATGCCGTACCGTTGACCCATAGGTTTGACAACGTTGTGGTCGCAGAAGTCCAAGCAACAGATGCGATTCGGCAGTTCTATCCAGAGGCACTGGGGCTGTTTGCAACTGCCATGATTTCGCATCTGAGAAGAAAGAATGTTTTTGTTGAAGTCGATCAAGATACAGGCAAAGTATTGACAAGGAAGACCATTCGTGTGGAGCCTTCCATCCACGACATGCGGATAACCGGGGGCTTTCTACCACAGTCCCACCAGCACCCAGCAAACGGGTGTGCACTAGGCGCTTCACAGAGACTACCGGACTGTAGCTGGTAATGAATATAAAAAATAGCTAAGTTATCCTACATTTTTTACGGAATAACTATTAATTGAGGAAACGAAACTGTTGACAGTCCTCACCTACCATACTATAAATAAGCAACATCCATTCTACATGAGAAGCGGCCTGAGCTGCGTTCTGTGGTCTGTCGAGATTTTTCATGGTTCAAATAGCACCTCCTAAGAGACACCATACGAAAAAGATCGCTCCCTTGATCATTTTTCCCCTATTCGTAATATTCCTCATCAATCCAACAGTTCTGTTTGCCGTTACCCGTGGCATCAGCGTGGTTTCCAAACAAGGACAACCCCTGCAATTGTACGACAGTTACAATGCGCTGGTGGTGGGAATCAGCGACTATCAGAGCTGGCCCGACCTTCCCTATGCGGTTGGTGATGCTGAGGAAGTAGCCAAACGGCTAAAGAAGATGGGGTTCAACGTCAAACTCGTGATCAACCCGAACTCGTACGAGCTCAATAATGCCATCAACGAAATGACTTACCGCATGGGCCGTGAAAGAGAAAGGGCAGTTCTTTTTTATTATGCGGGCCATGGTGAAACGGAATCCATGGCAGACGGCACCAAAATGGGATACATCATTCCAAAAGACTGCCCCCTGCTTATGAAAAACCCCATGGGGTTTGCATCAAAGGCCGTAAGCATGCGGGATATTGAATCGGCCTCCCTCAGGATGCGAGCCAAGCATGTGCTGATGCTTTTTGACTCTTGCTTTTCGGGTGCACTTTTTTCACTGGTGCGGGCGGCGCCCGATGACATTACGGAGAAAAGCACCCTTCCCGTGCGACAGTATATCACCGCTGGACGCGAAGATGAGCAAGTGCCGGACAAAAGCATGTTCAAACGATGTTTCCTGATCGGCCTGAAGGGTGCCGCCGACATGACCGGTGACGGTTACATCACTGGAAGCGAGATGGGCATGTACCTGGCGGACAATGTGGTCAACTACACCCGCAGAGGGCAGCACCCCCAGTACGGCAAGATCAACAATCCGGACCTGGACCAGGGCGATTTCATCTTTGTGCCGCTGAAAATGCTGAAAAAGCAGAAACTGAGGGAAGAGCTCGTCTCCGAAAGGGAAGACCTGGAAAAAGACATCCGGGAACTGCGTGCCGAACGTGAAGAAACCCACCAGTTGCTCAAGGAAATGAAACAATTGCTTCAGCAGCAGCAACAGGCCAAACAACAGGGGAAACAGACTCTGAACGAAAAGAAAGCCCTGGAAAACCAGATTGCGCGCCTTGGGAAAGAACGGGAGGCTATTGAGCAACTGGCCGATACCCGTGTAAAGGAATACGAGGCCAGACTCGGCAATTCAAAGGGTCGTATCTCCCAGGAAGCCGAAAAGAGAAAGGCCCTTGAAGTGGAACTGGAATCGGTGCGGCAGGAGGCTGACCAACGAAAAGCCCTTGAGCAGGAACTTGAAAGATTGAAGCGGGAAAGGGAAGCAAGGGCGCGTCAAAAACCTGTTCAGGTGGCGGTAAGGAAAATGCCGAAGCAAAAACCGCAGCCAAAAACGGTCCGCGATGACAAGACCTCAAAACCAGCTGTCAAATCAACTGAACCATCAGAACCGCTGAAAACAGCATCCCTCCATGCGCCTGAAGTAAAACCTGCAAAAGATTCCGCCCTTTTGATTGTCACCAGCAACGTAAAAGACGCTAAAGTATATATCGGTAAAAAAGAGATATCCTTTTGGGCCGATCCCAAAGAGGCCTGGATTTACCGGGGCACGGCACCTTTCAGAACGCAGAATATTGCCCCTGGCAAACACGAGATAAGGGTGTACAAAGATGAATACATGGAAGAGGTGAAGGTCATTGATGTTCGCCCTGGTGAAGCAATCGATCTGGATGTAACCCTCTTTAAAAACATGTCTGAAACCGGTGAAGAGGATAATGGTGGCGGTGGCGGCGGCGGTGGCGGTGGCGGCGGTGGTTTGTAGCCTTCAAGGGGCAATGCATAGAACTATTAAGGAGTATTAAATGAAGAACCATAAAATTCTTTTACTTGTTCTTTTGGTGGTCTTTTTGGGTGGTGGTAATTCAGCAGCATTTTGTGAAACTATGAATCCTGTGGATTACTGGTTGCTGGAAGATGGTTATAGTAGTTCGTTTTCTTTGGGTAAAATGCTTACGATTACCCAGGGGTTCTCGACCGGAAAGACTTTTTTCAATGTGAATTTCTTAGGCACAGGCATTTGGAGGCAACGATATGATTCTTCTGGAAGGTTGCTCATGTATGGCGCTACGATGTCTGATGGCGGTTATTTTAATGTCGTTGACCCGCAGGGAGCGGTGCTATTGCCAGCTGAAATAGAAATTGGAAAAACCTACAAGGTGAGCTTACAACGCTATGAGTATGACTATTATAATCAATACCACGGTATGGGCAGTAGTTCAATTAAAGTTACTGTCAACAGATCTGAAGCCATTGAAGTGCCTGCTGGCACTTTTACCGTTTACAAATTTGAAATCCGTGACACCTGGTTTGACAGTTGGGGAAATAGTGGAATATCCTATTCTGCTTTCTGGTTGGCTGACGGTGTTGGTTGGGTTAGGGTTGAGAGAAATGGCACCATTTATGACCTTCAGAATTATGAAAGAAAAGCCAACCCGCCTTCAGCTTCCCGACTTTCTGTGAAGACCGCCGGTACTACGCTTTCATTGGACTGGTCTCATTCTTCAGATGCAGATGGCTATACTTTTTTTTATGCCCCTTATCCTTATCAAGGCCCTCAAACAATCGGAACGTTAGATATTGGAGATCAGACAACGGCTTCTTTTGACCTTTTCGGTGGTGCCGCCTATTATGTTGCAGTAGAAGCGTACAACACTTACGGTGGCAGCGGACTTTCCAACATTGAGTATTTTTTCATCCCATATGATCTAACGGTCAACCCCGAAAACCTCAGCGTTTTAGCTGGTCAAGCCAATACGTGCAACCTCAATGGTGGTGTAGCTCCTTATGGCGCCAGGTCAGACAACACAGCTGTGGCTACCGTAGCTTTGAATGGTGGCACAATTTCCGTGACAGGTGTTTCTGAAGGGTCGGCAAATATATCGTTCTTTGACAATGCCGGCGATTGGGGGACGTTTCCGGTTTCAGTCACATCAGACACGGTATATGATTGGGCAACAGATTTGGAGACTGCTTATGTCAGTGGTAACATTAGTCTGTTGTCTGATAGACTTTCAGATGAATATTTTCATGACGGTAAGGATCCAAACTGTCAATACAGCATTTATGAATATAGTTTAAAATACTTTGTTTTCAATTCAGCCATCTATGACATAAAGAGTGTTAAAGATATATCTCAGGATGGTAATAACATGCTAAAACTTGAAGTTGAAGTACATATGGATTATTTATATATACCTAAAAATACGAACTGGGAAGAATCCTTAACAAGAGAATTTGTAGTTAAATTGCATAATGGTAAATGGAAAACCTATGGAAATCATGAAGACTATAATGGTGTATATTTTTCAGATTTTTCCACATGCAATTCTTTGTATAAAGGAAAACCTAAAAATATAAAAAGCACTTTTTCTTCAAAAGACGATTTTATTTATGTTTATTTTCAATATGGAGGTTTGCGTAAGTCAACGTCAACAATGTATAGATATTATACACCTAGTGGAAAGCTACAGTGGGAAGGCAAAGTGTTTATCTCTGAAGAAGATTTCCCAGAATGTTCGTCAGGTTCCGGAGTTGCATATCTTAATGTTCAAATAGATGGGTATGAGACATGGTGGAATAATAATATAGGTACTTGGAAAGTGCAATTTTTTGCAAACAATAATTTAATCGAAACAGTATATTTTGAGTATTATTAGTCCAATATAGAAACCCTTGCTTATAGGGTACCCAACCATCAACACCTTCATCCAATGTAATCAAACGGCGACCGGGGCTGGGGCGCCCGTGATAGCTCCCGCCACACTCGGGCATTTGGGGTGCGTTCCCGAAGCGATGGATAATTTGGTCATTTGGTTCAATGTCATCGTCTCTCGCGCCATCCCATACCATGAGGGGCATGAATCCTTTCCCACAAAATCGGATACCCCACCACGTCCTTCGGTTGGGGAACAACATCTTACATGGGGTCCCCATCCACCCCGTTGCTCTCGGCTTCGGTTTCTACGTGGGGCTCCAGAATGGATTCCCTATGATAGGAGCATCAATACAGAGAATTGGTGTCCCACGACATCAGGTTGCTCTTCTCGGGCAACTTCTTTCCCATTCCTCCTGTAATGCTTCGTAAATTATTGTCTTTGGTTGTCTTGCCTCCCCTGCTTCCACATTGCCCCTATTCTGTCCATTTCTATTGACGGCCCCTATTGACGACTTCCTATTATTTTTACGGTTTTTACTGATTTGGACAGATTGCCAGAGATAATAATATCAAGTATTTACGTACGATATTAACCCTTTGCAAACCGATGTTTTCGCCTGCTAAGCGAGTGTGGGGGGAAACTTCCACCGAGGGTTCGAATCCCTCTCTCTCCGCCATTTCTATTGCAACGCCCAGTCCCATATCGGATCCGGATATCCTTGACCTCCGGTTTCTCTGAAAACGCTCGAAAACCTTCTCCCTGTCTCTTTCTTTGATTTTCTCGCCGAGGCCCTAAGACCACAAAAGACCGCAGGGGATGGCCCACAAGTTATTGCCATTCAAGCAAGGTTTAGACATCCAAGACACTGTAGCGGCCATAGGGGACAAAGGCCACGCTGGCGTTGGGACCGTGTTTCTCCAGGGCCGCCCTAAAGGCTTTGTCCAGGGAGTCACTGGCCCCCAGACCAACGCCTTTGGCCGCTTCCAGATTATCGGTTTGGGTTACAACCACGACATCTTTTCGGGTCATCACCTCGTAAAGCTTCCACCAGATACAGCCGGCCCACAATTCCCGGTCTTTGGCGTAAAAGGCGCGCATGGCCTGGGCCATATGATCCGGTGAAGGGGGCAGATAGGACGACATCAGATCCATCAGGGCGAAACCCGGCCAATCTCCATACCCCGGACATGGGCTGGCGTGGATGATGGTGCCACCGTCCTTGACGATGGGATCGACGTTGACCGCCGCCCAACTGGTGTGGAAATAGAGGTGGTTGGTCGGTGCACTGGTCCCGGTAATCACAATGTCGGCCGGAGCGCCAGCAAACTGGGTGGCGTCAAAGCGATAAATCTGATCGTAAGCTTTGACCGTCGCTTTGTGGGATTCCACATAATCACCGGCCAGCAAATAGGAAACCTCGAAGCTGTTATTGACAATCATCTGAATGCCCATATCAATACCGACCATCCGGGCGGCCTCATATTTATCGGCCTGCATGTGGCAATCGTTGTTACCGGGGCGGCAGTCGGCGGGCAGGGAGAACATATGGTTCATCTCAATGGTTTCGTTGCCGCAAACCGCCGGAATGATCATGCCGGAACCGCCGTAACCCCACAATGTGGCTTGGGTGGTGGCAATGCTGATCACGACATCCGCCTCAGCAACTTCTTTGAGCACAAACACCGGTACGCCCCGGCTGGTAATCCCCCGCAAAACATAGTTTTCCGGCTGGCTGACGTCATTGCAGACCACGGCGACACCGGTGTCGACGATTTCCTTGCCTAATTTTTCCGCGATCTCCTCGGGGTTCAGGGGGGGGACTTTGCCCGTGCCGATGGCAATAGAGCTTACCTCTCCCCCGGCCGATTTAATCCGCTCAAAAAACACCGGTAGAATGGCGGCCGCGGGTGCGGCACGGAACTGATTTTCGGTAATGATGACGACCTTGTCACCTTTCCGCATCAGCTCGGACAAAGGCTTGTTGCCCATAGGGTGTTCAAGGGCATAGGCAGCGGCCCCCGCCACGTCCTTTAAGGCCGGCGGTTCCTCCGGCACAAACGATGCCACCAGGTTTCGATCCGCAATCTCGAGGTCCAGAAAAACCCCCATCTCCTCTGCGGTATCATATGGTACTTGAATGCTCGCCATTGTTTGGACCTCCTTCAGACGAATGTTTATCCGATCTCATACCCGTATTTTTCGATCACCAGCGCATCGTGTATGGGCAAAACCATGTCCGCCTCCGCCATAATCTTTTGCACCCCAGCCTTGGCGGCCCAGAGATTCCAAAAATTTCCGGTGGACCGGTCACCGAAGGGCAGTACCGCATGTTTTGCCTGCTCCGTAACGTCGGTAAAAATATCGTTTTGCTGGGTCTGCAATTTCTCATCATAGATAACGTCACCACAAATAATGGCCAAGCCCTGTTTCGTGTTGACCTTGATGTTCATACTGCCCCACGTATGCCCTTCGGTCGGCTCCAAAAAGATGCCCGGGGCCAACTCCATTCCATCATCGATGAGCCTTACCTTTCCCGGTACATGAATCTGTTCCACAAGGTAGGTGATATATTCCGGCGGATACTGCGCATCCATTAAACCGGCAACGGCGAACATGATCTCTTTGCGCGGGAAAATAATCCGGGCATTTGGAAACATGTCATCGTTTCCCGCGTGGTCAATGTGCAGATGGGTGTGCAAAATGACCTCGATGTCGCCGACATCCAACCCATATTTGGCCAATTGATAAGATATTTTTTGATCGGGTCTCTGGGAGGCGGTCATGCCGAGCCGGTGCATGATGTCCAATTGGTCTTCTTTCACCCCCGTGTCGACCATGATGGGCGGAATATTTGGTCCTAGAATCAGATACGAAAAACAGCGCGTGACCGGAGGAACCTCACCCGGCCGGTATTTGTTCACAAGGAAGCTGGAATCCACTCCGCCCAGGTCCGCAACGTCCAATACTTTAATCAGGTAGGTGGGTTTGTCAGGATCGACCGGCATTATGATTCCTCCTTTTTCGATTCTTCTTTTTCCATTTTCCGGCTTTCCCGTTTCACCGTTTCCCTTACATAAGACTTTGCACCATCCTCGATCAGCCCGGGCACCATATCTTTGAACAATTTAATAGCGCGGTCCAGATCCAGATCGCCCATCTCTTCCGAACCGAACAGTTGCCTGAAAACCGGCTTGAAGGCGCCGACCTGCAACATACCGTGGATGATCGTCCCGATAGCCGACGACGTCCCCCCGAACGGTACCAGGCTCTGATCGCCCTCACCCTCCACACGCGGATGCGGCGCAACACCGCCCATGCCATCAACATTCACGATTTTGATGCTGTCGATCTTTTCGGCGGGCTTCATCAACGCGCCGACGATATCGGAAATCTCGCCGATGAGCTGACCCATGCGTGCATCTTTTAAGACCGGTTCGGATATCACGTTTCTGGCTTCAATCATGGCACGTTCGGCTTCGGCCTTTACCAAAGCGTCTTTCTGGTTGGCATCGGAAAGCCGTTCTATGGCTTGAGCCTCATTGTTGGTCGCATCGGATTTTGCCTTTGCAAGTTGCCGGATGCGCTGGGATTCCATTTCCACCTTCAGGTCTTCTTGGATCTTCTCAATGGCCGCCGCCATTTCAGCCCGGATCGTGGACGCCGTTTTCTCCCTTTCCGCCTGTGATTTCACCTTCACGGAAAGCATTTCGTGCGTAGCGTCTTCCATTTTGGCCTTGGCCTGAAGTTCGCCAATCATTGCCAACGCATTTGCTTCCTCCTGCATGGATCGGGCTTCCTGAATCGAAAGCCTTGCGGCTTCAAGGGTTTTGGAGGTATCAACCTCAGCCATTTTAATTTCCAGGTCTTTGGCCATACGCTGTTCGGTAATATCTTTCTCCTCGGCGATTTTCATGGACTGAATTTTCCGACTCAGTTCAATGTTGGCTTCTTCTTTTTTGCGTTTTTCTTCGACCAACTCAATTTCATTTTTCATGGCGGTCGCCTGAACCGACTTTTCGATTTCGATTTTATGCTCTTCAATCTCCTTCTGTTTGTTGATCTGGGCGGTTTCAACGGCGCGTTCCTTTTCAATCCGCTGCTCTTCGTCCGTTTTTTCCTTTGAAAGCTGCAGCTCCTTTAGTCCCCGGTCATGTTTCAATTTGGCATCTTCCGCCAACAGCCGTTGATTCATAATGTGCTGCGTCAATTCTCTTTCTCTTTCCTCTTTCTGGGATTCAATCTCGTTTTTAACGTCCTGTTCGGCAAAGGCGCGCTCTTTTTCCAGGTCCAGAGATTGTTTGCGCGCCTCTACATTTTTTTCCTGAATCAGAATATTATTGTCCTGCTCAATATCATTCCGTTCTTTTTTGCGTTTTTCGGTAATCCCTTTGATGGCCAGGATCCCTTCCGAGTCGAAGACATTGTCGGGATCATAAAATTCAATTTTTGTTTGTTCAAATGAGCAAAGGGAGATCGAGGTCAATTCCAGGCCTTTTTGATTTAATTCATCCACCAGCAGCGTCTTAACCCCTGTGGCATAAGCGTTTCGATTCTGGTGGATCTCTTCAAGGGCCATATCCGATGCCACCGCTTGAACGGCATTGAGTAAAGCGGGCGCTAAAAACCGGCCCAAGGCATCCGTGTTGCCCGCCCGTTGACCCAAAGCGATAGCGGCCTGCTCAACGTCTTTCTTATCGGCTTTGACGCGAACGTATACTTCCATTTCCATATCCGCTCTCAACCGGTTCTTTGTGATAATCGAATTTTCATCTTTTCTTTGGACCTGAAGTTTGGTCTCACTCAAGTCCACCCATTGTATTTTATGCAGCAACGGGATCACGAAGGCGCCCCGGCCCACAACCGCCTTGCTGCCGCCAAAGCCGGTCCGAACAAATGCGATGCGGGGTTCCGTCTTCCAATAAACCCTGAACGGGCTCTTTTCCCAGGTCCCCAAGACAATCAAGGCAATTCCGACAATAATATAGGTCGTTATCATATCTGCTCCATCAGGTAAAAAGGTTGGGTTAAAGTTTGTTTTGGGCCTGCCATGCGGCCTGTTTTTGTTGTCTGGCTTTTTCTCGTGAGCTGAAACCCCGTGCCGGTTCCGGTTTGCGGTTTGCATCACGAGAACCGGATGCGTCGTTTTCATGGCGGGGTTCCTTCTCCACGCCTGATACATCAGTATCCTTTTCATGAGTTTCCGGCGGTTGCGGCGCCGCCTTTGACATCATCGGGTCAAACAGGTCGTCATAGGCCGGAGATGTGGATACCGTATCGATTGTTTCCCCTGCGATGGCCTGCTTGATGCGATCCATATCGCTTCTGATTCCTGACAATTCAGACTGAAGATCGGCAAAACGTGCTGAAGAAACGCCGGTGGTCTTTTCATGATCCCGGGAGCGGATCCGTGACGCCTTTTTTGTCGCCAAAGATCCCTTCGGCATAGGTGCCGTGTCTTCGTTGGGCGGCGCTTCCTTTCCACGACGCTCCCCGGCATTGTTCACCACAGCCGATTTCTTACCCACGTCGCCTCCCAGATAGGTCGCCCGCAGATCCGGATTGGAGAGCAGTTCTTCCGCGCTGCCGTTTAAAACCACCCGGCCGTTGGACATGACATACCCGACGTCGCAAATCTTTAAAGCCAGGTTCGCCATCTGCTCGCAAAGCAAAATCGTCGTGCCTTCTTCCGACCGAAGATTGGTGATGGTATGCATCAGTTCCCGGACAACGCGCGGCGCCAGGCCCCAGGACGGCTCATCTAAAATGATCAGACGCGGCCGCGTCATCAGCGCCCTGGCAATGGCCAGCATCTGCTGTTCCCCACCGGAAAGATTGCCGGCCAACTGTCGGGCGCGTACTTTCAGAATCGGCCACCGTCGATAGGCGTCTTCGAGACTGCCGCCGTTGCCGCCTTCCACGCTGGAAGCGGCCAATAAGAGATTGTCCTCTACATTCAGACCGCCGAAAAGGTGACGTCCTTCCATTACATGGGCAATACCGGCCTCAACAATTTTATGTGGCGGCGCACCGACGATGTCGGCGCCCATGAATGTAATGTTACCGCCTGAAGTTTGTTTAATCCCCGAAACGGCCTTGAGTATGGACGACTTGCCGGCCCCGTTCGGACCGATCAAGGCCACGATCTCTCCTTCTTCAACCCGAAGGCTGGCGCCGTGTACCACTTCAACGGCGCCATACCGAATAGACAATCCATTGATTTCGAGCATTTTTTTAACCCTTCTACCCCAGATACGCCGCCAATACCGCCTGATTTGTCTGGATTTCTTCAGGCGTTCCCTCGGCAATTTTTATGCCGAAATCAAGGACGCTGATGCGGTCCGCAATGGACATCACAAACTCCATGTTATGCTCGATAACGAGTATGGCAATTCCGTTGGCCTTAATCACTTTCAGTAATCGGAGGAGGTGCCGCATCTCTTCAGGCGCAAGTCCGGCTGCCGGCTCGTCCAGTATCATCAGGTGCGGATGCACGCCCAGTGCGCGTGCAATCTCGATCAGCCGCCGGTACCCGTGTGGCAATCTCTTGACCGGTATATCCGCAACATCCGCCAGGCCAACGGCATGTAAAAGATCCAGTGCTTCGGCGCGAACCGACGACACACTTTTATGATGGCCCGGCAGACCGAGCATGATGGAAAAAATGTTGGCTTTCAGCCGATGATGGGATGCCACCTGCATGTTCTCCGCGGTTGTCATTTCATTGACCAGGGTAGGCTGCTGAAACGTTCGGCCGACACCCAGAATCGTGATTTCATCGGCGCTCTTGCCTATTACGGAATTTCCCAGAATGCGCACATCACCGCCATCGGGCGGATACAGGCCGGTAATCACGTTGACCAGGGTTGTTTTGCCGGCGCCGTTGGGGCCGATCAGGGCGTGGGTCTCTCCCGGTTTAATGCGCAAAGAAACGTCGTTAAGTGCATTCAAACCGCCAAAAGATTTGTTGACACCCGAAACTTCTATGACCGGCCGGTCGCCGGCGGTTCGGGCATAGTCGACTGCGTACTTGGGTTCCGCCAGCTTCCAGTCCTGTATTTCGATGGCACGATTGGCGCGTCGGCCATGCCATTTTTTTCGAATCCAGCCGGTGATACCCTCCGGCGTCACCAGCAAAAAAAACAGCAGCGCCAGCGCATAGATAATACTCATATATTGGACCAGAGAGCCGAAAAACAGCGGAATGAAGATCAGGATGGCGGCCCCCACATACGGCCCAAGGAGTTCCCGCCGACCGCCGAGGATGACCATGGCCAGCAAGACAATGGATTGGTCCCATGTAAATGTATTATAATTCAGACGTCCCAGCATGTGGGCATAAAAAGCGCCGGCAATGCCGATAATCACCGCAGAAACCACAAAGAGCAACACTCGCAGGCGCGGCACCGAATTGCCCATGAACAGGCAGGCCACTTCGGCCTCACGCATGCAGCTGGTCACAAAATTCAGGCTGGAACGATTGAAATTTCGAATCATGTAAAGGGCAAAGAGCCAGCATAGAAGGATTAGAAAATAGTAGGTTTCCAATTCAAACACGTGCCCGAAAAGGTTGAGCGGCGGAATGTCGATCATGCCGGCGGCAGCATCGGTCAGGTCCGGAAACTGAATAATCAGTCGCACAATCACGATATTGAATGCCACCGTCGTCATGGCCAGGTAAACGCCCATCAAGCCGGGCTGAAGAGAGTGCCAAGAGCCATCCGCCAAAACCGGAAACGATGACCGCCGTGATCATGGCAATCCAAACCGGCCAGCCGAATTTCAATGCCAGTACCGCCGATGTATAGGCTCCCAGGCCAAAAAGGCCCATGTGCCCTATGGAGACGATGCCCCCTTTCCCGAAAACCAGTGACAAGGCCAGTGCGGCAATACCGAAAATGGCCGCGATCTGGATGAATCGCAGATAATAGGGATTGTTAAAAATGGCCGGCACACACATGAGAAAAATAAAAAGGATCGCACTCCAGATGGTTCGCCATGAAACACCCGAGCGCTGGCTGATGGCATGCCAGAGCCCGCGGGATGTTTGTCGTTCGACTCCTGGTGTCATCATGCGGCCCTCTTCCAATCGGTTTCGCCCCACAATCCCGTGGGCCTAATCCCCAGAATGATCATCAGCGCAACGAAAATGATGATCTCTTTGCTTTGGCCGCCGAATAAATAGCCGGACAGCGACTCGCCGATGCCGAAAAGCAATCCGCCAAAAATAGCCGATCGGCCCCGCGTAAGCCCCCCCAGGATCGCCGCCGCAAACCCCTTTAACCCCACCATGGTGCCCAACTGCACATTGGCACCGGCAATGGGCGCGAGCAAAACCGCCGCAATGGTGCATAAAACAGCTGCCAGGCTAAAGGCAATGGCATTTATTTTTCCAACATTCAGGCCCACAACACCGCACGCATCCGTATCTTCGGCGGCCGCCTGCATTGATTTTCCTAAAATTGTTTTTCTTTGGATCAGATCCACGCCAACAAGAACTAAGGCCACAATGATGAGAAGGGCCATGTCCTGGCTGGTTACCGCCAGATCGCCCACATTGAACAGTTTGATGTTTCCGAAAACATTGGGGAAAACCGCGGTGCTGGTGCCCCAGATCCCCTGCGCCACCGTGACGATGAGAAGCCCTAAAGACAATGTCACCAGCAGGGCCGTGATCGGATCAAGCTCCTGAAGACGGCTTAGGGCCGCTGCCCGGATAACCAGGTTGAGCAATACGGCAGCCGCACAGCCGACAATCACCGCGGTGATTATGGGCAGTCCCCAGCTTTCATTTGCGGAATAGGTCACCATTGCCGCTACCATGATGGTTTCACCCAGAGCGAAATTGATCACCCGCGTGGTGGTGAAAACGATGCTGTAAGCCAATGCCAAAAGGGCATATATGGCGCCAGTCAACAGGCCCGCGAAAATTGATTCGATCATGTCTGCTCTTCCGGTTTGATCCCGACGGTCCCTTTGCCACTGGGACAAAGGGACCGCAACAAAATGGTTAGTTCGGTTTAATTACCGTTCCGTTTTTAAACTGGTACATTTGCGGTACCAAATGACTCATTGCGCAATGTTTATCCTTATTAAAAACATACGTAACGCCGCTGATGCCCTTACATGGTCCCATGTTTTCCAGGCCTTCGCGAATCTTTTCCGGGTCCTTACCAACCGCTTCGATAACCTTGGCCAGGCACATCATGGCATCATAGAACTGAAATCCGAAGGGTTGGGTCAACAGCGTGTCGGTGTAGCCGATGTCGCCGTATTTTTGAGACCATTTTTTTGCAAAGGCCTGAAATTCAGGATTGCTCTTGTCGTATGGCGAGTTTTGTGTCATGGCGACATACGCGCCATCCCCCATGTCCTGGGCCGTGGTACGAAATGCCAGCTCCATGGCCGCCTCGCAAAGCAGGAGCGGTTGATTCATGCCCAGTTTTTTCATGGTGTTGTAAATCCGTCCGGCGGGGGCGCCAAGTGTACCGACGACGATGACGTCGGGATTGGCTTTTTTAACCCGGGACAAGGATGCCGTATAGTCGATTTCCATGAGCGGAAACATTTCCGAGGCCACAAATTCCATGTTATTGGCCGCGGCGGCTTTGGTCAGGTCGGCTTTCCATTCCAATCCGTAACCGATATTGTCATGCATCAATGCGATTCGTTTCCCTTTCAACTGATCACGGGCCATTATAACCATGGCATCGGCCTGTTGGCTGACCGTCCCTGAAAAGCGAAAAACCCATGGATTGCAGCAATTTTTATCTTTCGAATCCACACATTGCCAGGCACAGGTAATATCCGATTGTTGCCCGGCCAAAATAACCGGTATTTTGGCTTTGATGGCAACGGGAACGGTCGCTTTGGCCGAACCCGTGATGGTCGAAGCAAAATAGACAATGACTTTTTCCTTGTAAATCAGCTCCTCCGCCTGAAGTGCGGCCTTCGTGGTATCCAGTTGGTCGTCGCGCGCCAGCAGGACTACCTTTTCTCCTTTGATACCGCCGTTTGCATTAATCTCTTCGATGGCCATCTCCATGCCGGACTTTCCGTCCAGGCCCCATGCGGCAAACGGTCCGGACATGATACCGCCCATGCCGATTTTGATTTCGGCACTCGCGACACCAGCCACCAGTAGAAAACTGCAGGATATCAGAAATACCAGTATTTTTTCTGTAATTTTTTTTGTCATGCAATACCCCCTTAGAATATACCAACTGCACTAATTTTTGACAACCGAGAATCCCTTTCTCTCACATATAAATCTCCATTCCAATCTGTCGGGAATATCACCCCCTTTCTCTTTTTCCGTCATATAACCATGAGACAGATATTTGGTTTATGAATGAATTCCGTTCCAGGCAGAATGGATCGCCTCTGACAGCACGGTTCCCATCAGCTGAAAAAACAAGAGACCGCCCCGATCCGGTCGACGGTCAGGTTGATTGAATCTCCCTTTTCGATGGGCACGGCCGCCACGGCGGAACCGGAAAGAATAATTTCGCCTGCCTTCAGCCCTATACCGTAATCCCCCAATTTATTGGCAAGCCACGCCACGGACTGGACCGGACCCCCGAGGACGGCAGCCCCTGCTCCCGTAGCGACAATTTTTCCATTTTTGAGAAATACAAACCCCACATTTCTGAGGTCAAGCTTTTTAATGGGAACCATCTTGGCGCCAACGACGAAGGCGGCGCTGGATGCATTGTCCGCCACAGTGTCCTGAATTTTGATCTTCCAGTCTTTTACCCGGCTGTCGATGATTTCCAAAGCGGGCATCACACCTGCCGTGGCTTGAACCACGTCGGCAGGCGTAACCCCGGGTCCTTTCAGATCACTTTTTAGAACAAAGGCGATCTCCCCCTCGATCCTGGGGGCGATAAATGTCGATGCGGATATCCCCATATCTTCGTAGGCCAACATGGTGTCCATGAGATGACCATAGTCGGGTTCATCGACCCCCAGCATCTCCTGTATGGGCATGCTGGTAATTCCAATCTTCTTGCCCACCACTTTTTTGCCTTCCGCCTTCCAGGCATCGACGGTCAGGAGTTGGATTCGATAGGCTTCTTCGACCGTTATCTCCGGATACATTTCCGTGAGAGGTGCAATCGGTTCGAGATCCTTATGTGCAGCAATCAATTTTTCTGCTGTCCCCGAAATTTCCGTTTCATTTAAGCTCATGTCTATCCTCCATGTGTTATGTTACCGCTATGGGCTTGATTTCTCCCACTGCGATCAAGAAATTTTCGCCTCAAAACATCTGCCAGAGCCCCGGCAAGATTCTTCTTATTCCAACCCTCATTCAGGCCATTCCTTAAAATAGGCCATGAGAGCTGGACTTCATCATGGGGACCGGGGAGACAAACGATCAGGGTCGGCTCCAGAACACCCACACCGATCCGAACACCATCCCTGTGATGTCGACCCTCTCCTTTCTTGAATTTCAAGATATAGGGCATCATCGCCTGGGGATCCACCGACCCCAGGGCTTCTAATGTCTGATCTTTTCCTTCAGCGCCTATTCCGCCCGTGGTTATCAAAAGGCCGTAAGCGTCTTCAGCCGCCTGCCTGAAGGCCCTGGAAATAGTGCCGGCATGGTCGTTTAACGTTTTCCCCCTTGTAACCTGGTACCCTTCAAGCTCAAGCGCATCCATCAGAAACGGCGTGTTCGTGTCTAATATCTGGCCCGCAAGCACTTCCCGGCCCGTGGAGCAAACCATAGAGCGCTTCCGGATACGTTCAGCAATCTCAGTGCCCATGGCCCGGGACCGCTCAAGCATCTCTTTCCCGGTCTGCTCCTCCAGGCTGATGAGACCCAGGACTCCATCGGAATGCACCTCGGTTTCTTCAAGGATCTGCACTCCCGACACGCCCTTGAGCAAGTTTAGCAGCATCTCTTTTCGCGCGACGATCTGCTCCGCCCGGATCGTCGGGACCAGGATATCCAGGGTGAGGGTATCGCCCATGGCGTCGGTGACCATCACCTCGTTGCCCTTCAGGCCAAGGGCCTCTGCTGCAACCCTGGCACAAGCATCCAGGTCTGCCCCGGAAAGGACCACGGGCTTGACCCAGAGTTCTGTTTTTTCAAGTAAACGGTATTCCAATGACTCTCCTCATTCAACCTGCCACATCAACAACATCAAATCTCATGGGCAGGCACGGTGCATCAAGGATCGCATATCCGATGTCCAAGATATCCAATCCCAGTTGACGGATACTCCCCAATTCTTCCAATACAATGTTCCCTGCAAAAGCCACCAGCACGCGACCTCTGAGATCCTTCTCTTTCAGCACCCGAATGACATCCTCTGCATCTCTCTGAATTCCCGTGTCCACCATAATCACCTCAGCCCCGGTCTCTGCAGCCTCGACGGCTTCGTTTGCAATGGTGTCTGTTTCTCCGCGGACCTGTATGGCTACGGATTTTTTGAGGGGTAAAACGGCTTGAATGGCTTTTTTTATCCCGCCGAGAATCCGCACGTAATTCTTATCCAGATAGATAAATGGTTTATTCGAGATTCTTATATCGATTCCCCCATCTGATGCCGCCTGTCGAATAAGACCCTTTATCTCCACGGGCATTTTCTTCCATCCACCTGAAACAACACGGCAGTGGGGGGGCGATTTTTCGCGCGCGCGAAACGCCACAGTGGCAATGCCGGAAGATTTGGAGAGTGTACCAATGATATGCTCCTCCGCCATGGCAATCTGAACGGGATTTCCGACAATTCTGGCTATCTCCCGGCCTTCGTTGACAGGCGCGCCGTCATAAAACTCCGATGAAAAGCTCAGGCCCAGAGATTCCATGGACCCGGAAGCCCGCTTCAGCCCACTCAGGACGCCCCCCGCCTCTGCAATAAGAACAGCCGTTACGCTCTTTTTTAGAGATCCCCTGAAGATTTCATAACGGATATCGGACGTCTTTTCCATCATCAGTTAAACCACCTTTTCAAGCAGTTCCGCATTCAGATTCCTTTGCTCCAGCCATTTGGGCATAAGGGCGGTGTCCACTTGCTCATTTAACGCGGGGGCTACCTTTTTCAGATGGTCAGCTAAGGAACGGCTGACGTTAACCCCGCCGGTGGCCCCATCGAAAATGATGACCTTGTCCGTTTTTGTGGTGTTGTACGCAAATTCCATGGCCCCGTCCAGGTCTTCGGCCAAGAGGGCATGTTTCATGTAATTGAGGTTCATGGGATCCCGGTTGAAGTGTTCGGCCTGCTCACGGCCCACCATGATGGTGGGGGTCTGTTCCGCAAAGAATGTGGCCGGATACCCTGTCCAGGCATAGTTGTGAACCACCATTCTGATGGCCGGATTGATCGGTGGAATCTCCGGGATCAACGGCTTTCCGTGATCATCATAAAATGTTTCCGTGTACCAGGTATAAGGTGGCAACGGGTTGTCAAGATCAAAGGTATCCACATTGGCACAAGTCATGTTTGCGTAAATGACGCCCGCGGCGAACACATAGGGGACCGGGCAGGGGAAATCAAGGACTACGATGCCCTCATCGATTCCACCGAGGAGATTGATGATTTTGCCGTAATACTTCAGCCCACCCACCGCAACACGTTCACTCAGGGCATACAGGTCATTGTCCGCATCGACGCTTACCACGCCGACGGGAGACATAATCAGAAAGGCGGAAAAACCGAATTTACTTTGTACAAAATCGGAATCAAAAATAGATCTCGCCACAAAATTGGCCGCTCTGGGTCCCAGATTCATATGATAGGTGGATCGGGTTTCGCATCGCGCGTAACTCATGCCGAATGGCTTTACAGCCCGGTCCACATGGCGATGAAAATGGACCTCCCGAACATCACTGTTATGGGCATGAATAATAATATCCGCGTCATAAGCCTTACGAAGGCCGTACAGGGTACCCAGCTTGGTCTCAATGGGAATGCCGGCGTCAATGGGCGCAATCCCTAGGGCTTTGCCCTTGAAGTACTCATCAAGGCCGTGGGCCTTTATGTATTCCTCGGTTTCCCGGAATCGCATCCCCAGGCCGGCCCGGAGACGCACCTCTTTGGCTTCGGTTTCCCGTTCCACAACATCTTTGATGGTGCGAAGCATTTCGGCGTAAGGTTTGCCACCCAGCAACGTAAAACCATGGTGGGAGGCAAGAATGTTGACCGTATGGCCGGGCTTGATCTTGGAAAGGTCGACTCCGGACAAAGCCGCCTCTGTGTTCTTCCGAACGATATCCTCCCCCCCCCGGTCATTGGGATAAATGACGGTTGGGAAGTCCGGAATCAGATCTCTTAGAGCGATACTCGTCATACCCTTCAATTGGGCAGCCCGCTTTCTCACATATTCGGGTTTAACCCCGTATTGGGATTCTCTCGGCTCCATGGGAGCAATCGTGTCTGGGTACATGGTCATCACCTCCCGCATAGGGTTTAAGGTTCTACAACGGCATCGACAATCCGATCCAGTAGTTGGCGGTCCTCATCGAAACGGAAGACGGGATTTTTTTCTTTGATTTCAGGGGGGACATCCCACGCCGTCGCTGTTGTGCCATACCATTGCCAACTCTGTTTTGGCCTTTCATATTGAATGCCCGCCGCTCCCAGAAAGCGCATAATGGTCTGATTGCACTCAATGCCGCATCCGGCGCCTATTCCCGTAGCCCGAACAACCGCATCCGGACTTTTCGCTCCGTCCAGCACAGCGGCCGCCAGCTCCTCGGCCCGGCTGGCGGTGCAGTAACAGACCACCTGCTTGGGGTGGAAATGGGCCTTGCGGCAGAGGGTTTCGATTTCGGTATAATCGAACCTGGAGATATCTGCTCCTAACTCAAAAGGCTCACAAGGGACCATTTCAATGGCATGGTCCGGACAACGTTGCTCGCAGTTCCAGCAACCAACGCACTTTTGATCATCGATATGGACCGTAACCTGTTTGTCGATTCTTTTAACCTCAACGGCATAAACAGGGCAAACCATCTGGCAGGTCTTGCACCCCTGGCACAGTTCCATATTCACCTTTGGTTGAACACTGACAGTTTTCATGCTGCGATCCTTTCCGGGGGTTGTTCCTTTGGGTTCGGATTCCCCCTCCCTTGCTGAAACCCTTTTGCCGTTTCATGCCATTCCTATGGACATGCTGCCTGCAGTGGCATTGAGCCGGCGATTTTCCCCAACCCTTCAATTCCGTGAAGCCTCCTGGAAACCCGCCCGAAGGGCTTTCAGGTTGAGTTCCACCTTGGCGCCCGGAAAACTCGCCCGAATTTCCGCTTCCACCTCTTCCATGCTGATGGGGAGCGCTTCACTGGCGGCAAGAGCCCCCAAAAGGACGATGTTGGCCACAATGGGAGCCGAAAAGTCCATGGCGATCTGTGTGGCGTTCAACACCCATGTGCCGGCACTCAGTTCCTTTACGGCCTGAAGCAGGCGATCCAGATTCGGGTATTCCACCCGTTTTGACAGGACCCCCACCGGGTAGATGGGCTGAATATTGGTGACGGTGAGGATATCCGGATTTCCGTAGAATTGCAGCATTCTCAAAGTTTCAAGCGGCTCAAGACTCAAAATGAGATGGCCACTGCCCAGAGGCACCAAAGGCCCGAAGTCCCGGTTTCGGGAGACCCGCATGCTGCTGTAGACAGAGCCTCCCCGTTGCGCTGCGCCAAAGGTCTCGCCGATGTTTACCCGATATCCCTTTCCCGTCAGAATTCTTCCGATCATCCTGGAGAGCAGAATGTTGCCTTGCCCTCCGATCCCGCATACGATGAGGTTTTGCGGATCGTTGGTCCATGTCATGATGCTGTTTCCTCCCTGGTAATGGCCTGAAAGGGACAGATGTCCGTGCACACGCCGCAACCTGAACACATTTCTTCTTTAAGCCGGGTCTTTCCCGTTTCCGAATCCTGGTAGAGAGCGGGACACCGAAATGCACTTGAGCAGACCCCACACTCTTCCCCTTTGCACTTGTCTTCAAGTATCGCCATGGCAAAAGGCTTGTTCTTCTCCGCCTTCATACGGACAATCTCGCAGGCTCTTCTAAGGACCAGGACGCGAACCCCTCCATCCCGCTTCAGCAGGTCGCGCATGGTTTTTACGGTCCCCTTGATGTCGAAGGGATCGCTCACCGCCACTTCACAACCGAGGGATCGGCAGAGGGCTTCCAGATCGATTTTGGTGGTCGGATCCCCCACGGCATTGAACCCGGTCCCGGGATGGGCCTGGAAGCCCGTCATGGCCGTGGCGGAATTATCCAGCACGATCTGGATCATATTGCTTCGATTGTAAACGGCATTTACCAAAGCCGGTATGGTGCTATGAAAGAAGGTGGAGTCCCCGCAAATGGCAATAACCGGCTGATCATAGTCAAACTTTCCCAACTGACCAAATCCCGCTGCCAACCCGCATCCCGATCCCATTGCGTGCAGCAGGTTCATCTGTTCCTTTCCCTCGGGGAAGACGTCCAGGGTGTAGCACCCGATATCCCCCGTAACATAGGCATTTCGGCCGTCCGCCTTTACGGCCCGGCCCAGGGCCCAGAAGCTGGCCCGGTGGGGACAGCCGGCGCACCAGGTGAGCCCCCTGCTGACCACCAGCTCATCCGATAGGTTTGAAACGGCTTTTTGGTAGTCGTTGCCCCGGCCCTGGGGTTCCAGTTCGAAAATGGCGCTAAGGGCCTGAATCACGCGATCGGGCGTTATTTCTCCGTAGGCGGGGATATGTTTCGATCCCTTTCCGTAGATAACCTTCTCCTCCATATGGGCATCGGCCAGAAGTTCTTTGAGATGCATTTCCATGAAAGGATCCACCTCTTCCACCACCAGGGCTTGCTTCACCCCTGCCATCCGCTCCCGAACCACCCGGTTGGGAAAAGGCCATAGCGTCCCCAGGCGAAGAATTCCCACCCGCTCCGTAAGATCCAGGGCCTCCAGCGCTTCCATGGCGCAGAGCCAGCCGCTCCCGCCGCACAGGATCAAGAGCTCCGGTTTTTCCGGCCCTTGGTAAACATTAAAAGGTGATGCTTCAAACCGTTCCCGGATCTCCTCCAGTTTTAGAAGGACGGCCGCATGCTTCGGTTTCGCCAGATAGGGCGTCACGGACCGGTTGTTGTCGCTAAAGGCCTTTTTTTCAATCCGTTCCGGCGTCCCCATCTCCACCGTGCTGCTGGCATGGCAGAGCCTGGTGTAACCCCGAAACATCACGTTGCATTTGAATTCTTCCGACAGATCGAAAGCCCACTTCACCAACTCTTTGGCCTCCTGCACGGTGGCCGGTTCCACGAGAGGGGTGCAGGCGAACTTGGCGAGCCACCGGGAGTCGGTTTCGTCCCCGCTTGAATGGGCATCCGGGTCATCGCACACGGCCGTGACCATGGCGCCTTTTCCCTCACCCAGGCCCGTGTAAGCCAGATGGGTCAGATAGTCGAGGGCCACGCTCAACCCGGCGTTTTTCATGGCCACCAGACTTCGAAGCCCTGCAAATGCGGCGGCTGCCGCACCTTCCGCCGCCACTTTTTCGTTTGTGGACCATTCCACATGAAGGTTCATGGCCCCGGCCGCACCGGACAGCCGCTGAATGATCTCGCTGGACGGGGTCCCGGGATAGGCGGAAGCGAAATGGACACCCGCTTCCAGGGCACCCCGGGAGATGGCTTCATTTCCCATCAGGAAATGATTGGCTCCCGGTTTATATTCATCGATCGTCGGCATCTCTTTTCTCCATACTTTCACTAATCAGTTAAAATGCTATATATTGTTCTAAATTACAAAAACCTTATGCGGAGCAGATTCACAAACCTGGCCCGCCTCGTGGGCGGGCAGGTTAATTCTTGGAGTTATTATTTTGGGAGTTATTATTTTACCAAAAAAGGCTGGCCGACACTGTTGATGCCTCTGGCGCCCAGGTAGGGAGTGGTCCACCGGCCCAAGTCCGCGATGATCTTGGCTTCCACACCGGATCCCTGCTTGACGATCTTTCCGATATACATGGGCTGCACCATTTCATGGTTGGCGTCCAGCTCCACCGGCCCGCGCGGGCTGTCAAGCTTCATGTAATCCAAAGCCTTAATGATTTTGCCGGAGTCCGTATCGCCGCCCGTTTTGTTGATGGATTTGACAATCATCTGACCTGCGTCGTATCCGTGCACTGAGCTCATGGAGACGGAAACGTTTGCATCGTTCTTTGTGAACTTGGCATAGTCCTTGACAAACTCCTTGTTTTTCGGATTGTCCAAAGTGATGGCCCAGTTAAACCCGCAGTGCCACCCAAGAGCCGAGTTTTTCTGTGCCAGGAGCAGGTTTCGCTCAAAGAACCAGCCTGTCGTTGTCATCTTGACTTTTTTGTTGAGACCGAATTGGGCCGCTTGACGACAGTAATTCACCGCATCGTTGCCCGCGAACCAACCGAAGTAAATAGGCGCTCCAGAGTTGGAGAGCTTGGTCAGGTACGGAGCATAGTCCTTCTCGTTGAGCGGCGGATAGGCCGAACCTACGATTTTCCCTCCTCTTCCCCGAAAGGCCATGGTGAAAGCCCAGACCTGGTGTTGCCCGGCAGCATAGTTAGCACCTCCCACAAAACACTCATCACCCAAATTCTCCTTCACCCAGATTCCCGTTGGATGAGCGAAAATCCAATGACTGATGGAGGATCGGAACACATAGGGACTGTAGAGGTTGCCAGCCAGTTCCACATTTCCCGCGGTGGGGATGATCATGGGCACTTTTTTCTCGTTGGCATAATTGCGCATGGCCACGCAGACCGCGCTGCTTACCGGCCCAACCAGGAAATCCACCTTGTCTTTGTTCACCAGCTTGCGGGTCTTGGTCAGACCCACGCTGGGCTTCATCTCGGAGTCTTCCTTGATTACCTCGAATTTGCGGCCTTTATAGCCTCCTGACTGGGCCAAAGCCAGCTCCATACCAGCGCACACCCGGTCACCGATCACCTTGTAGGCTCGTGAGAAAGGCAGTACAACGCCGATCTTGATGGGAGCGGAACTCTCGGCGGCAAAGGCCGGAGATCCGGATAGGAATTTTCCGGCCACCCCGGTGAGGGCGGCGGCCCCGGCTATGGTAGCCGACTCTTTTAGAAATACTCGTCTGCTAACATCCTTCTTTTCTTTCATAATTCCCTCCTTACAAGTTAAAGGTTAAATTCCTTCCAGAACCCTGCCGCCAATCGGAAAGGGTCTACAAGGGCGTTAAAACCCGTCCGGGAAATCTATCAGCTTGGCGAGTCGGATTGGACGCCCGAGGACGAAACACCCAGAGTTTGAATCAGGATATCCTCGTTGGAGGACAGCTCCTTTGTGGTACCGCTGAAGCGGATTTCCCCTTTTTCCAAAATGTAATGCCGGTCACAGGCGGAAAGCGCCATTTTCACGTTCTGCTCCGCCAATAAAATAGTGATATCGGTTTTTTTGATGTCCAGGATAAGATCCCGTAGTTCCCTTACCATGATGGGCGCCAAACCCTCGCTGGGTTCATCCATCAGGAGGGTAGCGGTATGGCCCAACAAGGCCCTGGCCACGGCAAGAATCTGACGCTGTCCGCCGCTCAGTTCCCGCACCTTTTGGTTACGTTTGACACCCAAAATCTCAAAGCGCTCAAAGGTGTTTTCGATCTCTTGTGATGGATCATCCACATGCTGGGCCACAAGGGCCAGTTCCAAATTCTCTTCTACCGTGAGTTTGGGGAAAACAGCCCGCCCCTGGGGACAGAGTCTCACGCCGTGGCGAAAGACCTGGTGCGGTTTGAGTTGGGTCAGATCCACATCACCGTCAATGAGGATGGAACCGCTTCGAGGGGGTGTCAATTGCATCACGGTTCGCATCAATGTGGTTTTGCCCGCGCCGTTTCGCCCGATCAGTGAAACCGCCTCGCCCGTAGCCAGCGACATGTTCACGCCATGAAGCACATGGCTCATCCCATAATAAGTATGGACGTCCTTGAGGTGAAGCATGGGTTACAGCCCCCCCAAATATACTTGTTGGACTTGATCATTTTGTTCGATCTCCTCGGGCGTGCCCTCAGCGATCTTTTCGCCGTAATGGATAACCGTAATGCTGTCGGATACCTTCATAACGAATTCGATGTCGTGTTCGATGAGAATGATGGTTACCCGCTCGGAGAGTTTTTGGATCAAATCGATCATGGAGATGCTTTCAAAACGACTCATCCCGGAGGTCGGCTCATCCAACATTAAAAGGGTTGGGTCGGTTGCCAAGGCCAGTCCAATCTCCAGTTTGCGCTGGTCGCCGTAGGATAGCTTCTGGGCCTCCAGATCCCGTTCCTCTTCCAGCCCGATCCACTCCAGCACTTCATCCGTGGATCGTTTTAGTGTTCCATGACCCCCCAGATCACGCCAAATGGACGTACGTCGATTTAAACGCGACTGTACTGCCAGTTCGATGTTATTTCTCACCGAGAGCTGCACAAAAAAATTATTAATTTGGAATGAACGGGCCATGCCCAAACGGGAAAGGACATGGGGTTTGGCCCCGGTCACATCTCTATTCTGGAACATAACCGTGCCGTCATCCGGGGTAAAACGCCCGGTAATGACATTGAACAGGGTCGTTTTTCCCGCACCGTTGGGACCGATGATGGCCTTCAGCTCGCCCTTTTGAACATCAAAAGAAAGGTTATTGAGTATGCGAAGCCGTCCAAAACTCTTGTTTAAATTCCGTACGCTCAGAATCATTGTTTATTACGCCATCTGATTTTAGAGAGAAGCCCCATAACCCCGCCGGGCGCGAAAATGATCGTCAGAACAAAAAAGCCCCCGATGAAAATCATCCAGTTTTCAGTGATTGAACTCAGTTCATCCCCCAACAAAATGATGATAGCACCTCCCAATACCGGCCCTACCAAGGTTCCGATACCCCCAAGCACCGACATCAGTATTAAATCCCCGGACAACGTCCAGCTGAGCATACCCGGTGAAACAAAGTCCTGGTAGGTCCCAAACAGAACCCCTGCTACGGTAGCCATGCAGGCGGAAATCATGTAGCTCTTGATCTTCAGTTTACGGATGTTGTAGCCCAGATAACTCACCCGTTCCTCATTTTCTCTGATTGCCACTAAAACCTTCCCGAAAGGGCTGTTAATGACCCGCCTGCAGATGAGGTAGACCAGCACGAAGAAGAAGAGCACCAGATAATAGAACCCGAACGGTCTTGCGATCTCCGCCTCCCAAACACCGGGGATGCCAATGGTGGCTTTGGCGATGCTGATGCCGTTGTCACCGCCCGTAACAGTGGTCAGGTTAAAGGCGACCAGATAGAATAGCTGAGCAAAGGCCAAAGTGAGAAATACAAAGA
This sequence comes from Deltaproteobacteria bacterium, assembly GCA_018644785.1. The sequence goes on from JABGPV010000013.1 coordinate 26,593, forward strand.
AAATATCTTTCGTCTGTGTGGAAAAGAATCCCACAAAGAGGCCCACAACAACCGTGGCCAGAAGGGCTATTACCAGAACCGGAAACAGGTTGGAAGTCAGATGATTAATGGTATAGGCCGCTGTATAGCCGCCCAGGCCGAAAAACAGGGCATGCCCTAAGCTGACGAGCCCGGTGTAACCGGCCAGGATATCGTAGCCGAGCAGCATGATCCCAAAGATCAACACCTTGGTGAACAGATCCAAATAGTAGTCCGAGTAGAGGACAGGAGAACCAAGGGGCAAAAGAAGCAATAGCGCCAACACCATCAGCGGATACATATTTTTAGCGCGGAAAATCATACTGATTGCCTCAAAAGAATCCGTAAATTAATCGATAGACGCATTACTGTGTTTCCGGAACCAGTCCGCTGGGCCTGAACAGCAGAATGGCGGCCATGACGATATAGATGGCCGCGTCAGCAAAGCCGGTAAGGAAAACGGCTCCCAATTGAATCGCTTGACCGATGATCAGGGCGCCGATAACCGCTCCCCGTATGCTGCCCAGCCCTCCAACGATGACCACGATAAAGGCGTCGATGATGATGTCAACACCCATTTGGGGATATACGGTTCGCATGGGGGCTACCACCGCTCCACCCAAAGCGGCGAAAGAGGCACAACCCACAAAGACAAGCGTAAAAACCTTTCGGGTATCGATGCCATGGGCCTCCAAGGTTTCAATGTCCTCGGTGCCTGCCCGTACAACCACTCCCCAGCGGGTTTTGGAGATTAGAAGCCAGATGCCGATGGCCAAAGCGACGCTGAAAAGGAGTACGAAAAGACGGTAAGTGGGGTAATAGATGCCAAAAAGGTTGGTGGCACCGGCCAGGAATTCAGGCATCTCTATGGAATAGATGTCGTTGCCCCAAATGAACTTAATACCGTTCTGAACAATGAGGCTGATGCCGAAGGTGAGCAACAAGTGGTGCAAGGGCGGCCGCCCGTACAAGGGCCGCAGTGAAAAAAATTCAATGATAAAGCCGACCACTCCCACTACCAGGGGAGCGATCAATAGGGCTAACCAGAAGCTGCCTGTTAAATAGACCGTTGTGTAGCCGAAATAAGCCCCCAGCATGTACAGGGAACCGTGCGCAAAATTGAGCACCTCGAGCATTCCGAAAATGATGGTCAACCCGCCGGCCACCAGCATTAATACCATGCCGAGGGTTAATCCGTGCAGTATGGTTGTAAACAGAGTGGAAAAATCCATTAGTACCGCCCCATTGTAAAGGCCATCAACCGGGAATTAAGGTGTTCCGGGTAAATCTACCCCTTCTTAATCCTTCCTTGCTCCGATCGTCCAAAGTTCCATCCCTTGAGAACAGCGGGCCTTCATATTGGCCCTCAGAAAGAAATATTTCACGATGCGAAACGAAGATTTTATTTTCTTATTACATGCTTTTTCAGATTGCAAGCTTTTTTTATTGAGAAAAAAATCCATTGGGGGCTGGATTGTCTCGAACGCGGACTCAGCCCGCAAACAAAAAATGGATATATCGGGGTTCAACCAGAAAGGGCTTCGGAGATGTTCCCTGCGGTTTCCATCACAATCGATATATATCTGGTGCTCTCCCGGTTGAACCGTTCACCATGGGCTGATATGCTGACGGCCGCCACGATTTTTCCGTTCTCACATACCGGCGCTGCAACACACTTTAAGCCTTCCTCGATCTCCTCGTTATCGATGGCGTAGCCCCGTTTTGCGCACTTGGCCAGTTCCTGTTTCAGAATATCCAGATCCGTGATGGTATTCCCCGTAAAACGGGTTAGGCCTTTTTTCAAAAGCGCTTTCACCAATGCTTCTTCCGGAAGGGCGGACAACAACACCTTGCCGACCCCTGAGCAGTGGGCGGGAAGTTTCGCCCCGACCCGTGTGATGACCCGGATTGTCCTTTTGCCTTCGATCTTGTCCACGTAGAGGGCCTCTCCCTGATGAAGGACAGCAAGATGGACCGTTTCATGACACTGCTCATTCATTCTTTTCAGGAAAGGACGGGCGACTTTCTTGATTCTGACGTGGGGTTCGGCTAACATTCCGAGATGATATAGCTTCGATCCGAGGCAATATCGCGATGTCTTCGGATCTTTATCCAGGTAACCGAAATCTTCCAGATTGGAAAGAATGCGAAAGGTAGAAGGTTTGTTCAGATCAAGACCGGCACTGATCTCCGTGACGGTGAGTTCTTTTCCTTCTTCGTCAAAGAACTCTAGGATGTTCAGCGCTTTCTCCAGAACTTTGATTCGATATTTGCTTTGTTTTTTCATATTGTGAAACCCTTATTTTATTTTCTCCGGTTGTTTCCGTGTTGTCAAGAAAAAAAACGAAATATCACCGTTTCAAGGAACTAATCCCACAAAAAGGGAATTCAAAAGGATTTTCCGGATAGGCGCCATTCAAGCGGCAACGGGGATTGAACCTGAACTTCAATATTTAAACGACTGTGTTTCCAGTTCAAAACTTTACATAAGCCTTTTGTTGTGCCATGTTTGCTCCCAGGAAAGTCTGGGACTTTACCAAATTCGTTTATAGGGGGGATAAAATATGTTTGCCGGAAACTCAAATTTTCAAAAAGAATTGGATTCGCTTCAGGTCGATGTGGCATTCATCCTGAAACCCCATAATGTTTTATATCTTGCCGGATATGCCTCTGTCTGTTCAGGAGTGGTTGCTTCACCCCATGGGGCGCCCGTCTTTTGTACCCTGTGGCTTGACGCCCCGGAGGCCAAGAAGCTTTGTACTATTCCTGAAGTTAGGGGATACCGGTATCCGCAGGAAAGCCTCACGGGAAAAATGATTCGGATCATAAACAAAGCGGGCGTTTTGCCCAAACGGATCGGCGTGGAAAAGGATTTCATGTTATTACGGGACTATGAGAAGCTCCTTGAAGCGTTCCCCCATGCCGAATTTGTACATATAACCCCTCTGATAGATCATTTGCGTGCCATTAAATCAGACGAGGAAATCCAAAAAATCCGAAAGTCCGCCGAAATTGCCGACAAGGCAATGGCGGCAGCCATACAGGCGGTTCAACCGGGGGTAACGGAAATAGAAGTCGCTGCGGAAGCCGAATATGTTATGCGCAAACTGGGTTCTGAAAAACCGGCTTTTTCCACATTTGTCGCTTCCGGAAGCCGAACCCTGTTGGCCCACCCCATCGCCTCCCGACGCAGGATCGAGCGGGGGGAGCCGGTTGTGATTGATCTGGGGGCAACCTGGGATGGGTACGCTTCCGATATCTGCCGCACCACCTTTGCCGACGAACCCACAGAAGAGCAGGTGGAATACCTGCGTCTGGTGGTCCGGGCACAGGACGCCGCGGCCGGCGTTCTCCGGGAGGGCGCCATATCCGCCAGTGTTTTCAATGCAGTTTATGAGGTATTCGAGGAAAACAATCTCGGAAAATTCCTGCCCCATGACATTGGCTACGGCGTCGGTCTGAGGCAGTCCGAATTCTTTCCCATTATCGAAAAAAACAGCGCCACCGTCCTCAAGGAAAACATGGTGGTCGCACTTCTTCAAACCACCTCGTTCTCTAAGAAGATAGGGGGATTAAGGGTGGAAGACATCTTCAAAGTCGGCCGGACCGGATGCGAAAAGATCACTGGTCACGTGCAACCCCACTTATGATTGATTTTATACAAGGCGCATCCTGGGAAAGAAGCAAAGAAATATATGGTTGAGAGAATTCGTGAATGGTTGACAGGCTTGGGGGTGACGCCATGAACAGTATGACTTACAAAGGATATTTTCCCAGAATTAGCTTTAGGCGTTGAAAATCCGAGGCATCCCAAAAAATAACATCACTCGAGGGCCCTTTCATGCAGAACCAGATTAAACCGATCGAAGCTTATTATATTGAAGATGAACCCTACTATCTGCCTTCACATAACGAAGTGGACATCTTCACAGAGGCTTACCGAAACCATCTCCCGGTTTTGCTGAAAGGGCCTACGGGATGCGGTAAAACGCGATTTATGGAGTACATGGCATGGCGTCTCAAACGGCCCCTTCTCACTGTGGCCTGCCACGACGATTTAACCAGCGGCGACCTGGTGGGCCGCTATCTTATTCAGGGGAGCGAAACGGTCTGGATGGACGGGCCTTTGGCCCTGGCAGTAAAAACAGGCGGATTCTGTTACCTGGATGAAATTGTTGAGGCCCGGAAAGACACCACCGTGGTCATCCATCCCCTGAGTGACAATCGTCGTATTCTGCCCATGGAAAAAAAAGGCGAAGTGATGACCGCAGCAGCTGAATTCATGCTCATTTTATCCTTCAATCCCGGCTATCAAAGCATCATGAAGGATCTCAAACCGAGCACAAGACAACGCTTTGTTTCCCTGGAATTTGATTATCCCGCAGAGCCTGGTGAAATCGCTATAGTCGTCCAAGAAGCGGGTGTGGACCAAGAAACCGCCAAGCATCTGGTTCGTCTGGGGCACATGACCCGAAACCTCAAAGAAAAGGGCCTCGATGAAGGGGGCAGCACCCGATTGCTTATTAATGCCGGCAAACTGATACAATCAGGCATCTCGACCCATGACGCTTGTCAGGCCGCCATCACCCATACGCTCAGCGACGACCGGGAGATGCAGCAATCCATGAATGAAATGATCTCCTCCCTCTTTTAACCGGGAAGCGATTCATGGCCTTTCTGACCGAACAGCAAGACTCCGAAAACGACATCCTGTCGGTTTTTGAACTCCCCCTTGAAACCGGCTCCAAAATCTATTACGCGGAAGATCTGGAGGAACTGGGATTTTTGAATCTTCTGGACGGTTTTTCCATTGAGATTCGCAAAACCCTGCTACTTCATGCCCAAACCCTTGCGAGCATCAAACCGGAGTTGGGGTTCCATTTCCTGCTCAAAGCCGGGGATCTGCTGGAATTGATAGAACCGGAAGCATTGGATAAATGGGTAGCCCTGGTCCTGGACATATCTGATGTGGAAGGGCTTAATCCAGCGAAAGAATTCATTCTGGCCTTAAACAACCACCCCCTTTTCATTCGACATTGGGGAGAGGGCGTTTCCTTTTTTGAGGTACAAGGCATATTACAAAATTATGTTCATGCTCTGGGGAATCGGGACTTTCAACTGGAACCGGCACACGCACATTACACCGACACACAAACCATTTATGTTCCGGAACGGATCTCAACGTTTTCCCGAAAAGAAGATAACGCGCTCCTTTACAAGATTATGATCACCCACAAGTTCCTGCAAGCAAAACTGGGAACTTATGGACTGGATCTTAAAAAACACCAACAGATGGAACATACCGCCGTTTTTCAGGCTGACGAACATTCCCATAAAGCCGGCACGCCAACCCTTTCCAGTTTCTGGAACCAATTTTCCGAACCCCTTCTGGCGGAAGATCTCTTCAATTTTTTTGAGACCATCAGAATTGAAGCGTGGATAAGGGAAAACCTCCCGGGACTCTTTCGGGAAATGAACCGGCTGAAAACCCGGTTGTTCCGGAAGAGAAAAGTAAATGCCAAGCTTCCTCCCAAAAGCCTGATCATCGATAATCTCTTCAGCCGTTGGCTCACGGGAGATATTCTCCCCCTGAAGAAATCCGTTTGGGCGAAAGCAGCCGAGGATATTGATCAATTCCTGGATTCCCTCAGGTTACCCTCCCAAACCGTTGAAGATACTGCCGCAGCCGTACTCGGCGCTTATGCCAAACTTGATGCTATTCCCGGATTCTACGAACGGGTGACACCGGTCCCCTTCATGGGCCTGCTGAAACCCGAAGAAGCCCGGAGGGGGCGTCAAAAAAGGCGCGAGGCCACACGCATCAGGTTTCGTGAGGAATTGGCAAAAATGATACAGGACTTACCCCAGTGCGATCAGATGGAAATTGAGATTCCCGGAACCGATGACGAGCAGGGTGCTGAAAAAAAATCCGTGCCCCAACAACCGGTTCCCCATGAACTTCTCATGGACGGCAACCCGGTTCCCATCCCTGGAGCCATGCGGAAAATCATAATGGAGATATATGAAGATCTTGGGGCCATTCCCGGCACTTATGTGGCAACGGCGGATGACATGAGCGGCCATGCGTTTCAGTCTCTCTGCCAGACGCCCACGGGGACCAGCAATATCCTTTCCGAGCACACCGCGGGCGTACATGTCTATGACGAATGGGATTACAGAAGGAAAGGGTATCGCAAAAGATGGGTTCTTTTAAGAGAATCGGATGCCGCAACGGACGACTCAGATTTTTCAAACGAGGTCCTTGACCGGCATCGGGGAATGATTCAGTCCATCAAACGGCAGTTTGAACGCATCCAACTGGCCCAGGTCCTCCTTAAAAGGCAGAAAGACGGCGACCGCATTGATCTGGATGCCGCCATCGAGGGCTTTGCGGACCAGCGTGCGGGCCTGATACCCTCCGAGCGCGTGTTTGCCCATATGCGTCGGGATAAGCGGGACATTGCCACCGCTTTTCTGATTGATTTGAGCGGTTCCACCAAAGGCTGGATCAATGACATGGAACGGACGGCGTTACTCATCCTCAGTGAAGCCCTTCAAGTATTGAAAGATCGATTTGCCATTTATGGTTTTTCCGGCAGGACGCGAAAACGCTGCGAACTGTTTCGCATCAAGGGATTTGAGGAGGCTTACGGAGAAACCATCAAAGAACGCATTTCAGGACTTGTCCCGCTGGATTATACCCGCATGGGACCCCCCATCCGCCATCTCACCGGCATCCTCAAACAGGTGGAGGCGCAAACACGACTGATGATCACCCTGAGCGACGGCAAACCCGATGATTACGATATCTATAAAGGCCGGTACGGTATCGAGGATACCCGGCAAGCCCTGTTGGAAACACGGAAGGCCGGCATTCACCCCTTCTGCATCACCATTGACAAGGCGGAACACCATTATCTGTCCCACATGTACGGACCCGCCAATTATGTGTTCATTGATGATATTGCGAAACTGCCGGTGAAAATTCCGGAAATTTATCGGAAACTGACCACATAGGTTAGCCACCATTGCCATGGGAAGATCTTCGGGCTTTCATCCGAGGAAATTCCGAAAATGGACAACCGTTGTAGCTGATTTCTGATCCGAATCAATCTTTTCTGCGTGGATGACTTTGGCTGGAATCTTACCCCGTATCTCTACCATTCAAGATCATCAGGTATTGGAAACTCAGCATAGGGATCATCAGGATCAAGTTCTTTTATTACCGATGAATTAAGGAGGATAAGAGATTCCGCTTTGCGATCCTGAATCTGTCTGGCTGCTTTTGCAGGGACGACTAAATATTGCTCATCCTGCTTGACAATGGCCATTTTACCATTACTTAGACCTCCAACAATTTGTTTGCTGACATAGAGTTTTTTAATCTTTTTGTTGTCAACAAAATGAAAGGAATTATCTCCTTCGACTTCAATCAAATTTTGCTTGATTATCTGCCTTATCTGGCCTTGAACTTCCTTTTCCTTAGCGACCTCATTACGTTGACGATTCAGTTCTCTGTTACGGGCCGACTGCTCATTGCGAGCCAGTTGGATTCTTCTTTGGATCTCATCATCTTCCCGCGTTTTTTTATTTCTTTTTTTCGAGCGGGAAACACGCTTCTCATTGATTGCCTTGTTGGCCTGCTTCTTGGTCACCAAGCCTTTTTTCAGAAATTGTTCCTTAAACGAATTGCCCACTATATTCACCTCTTTTGGATCGGGGTCATTATTACTTATTACCTAAAATCTGCATTCAGTATTTTAGACTGAAGGTCGTTTTGAGACCAATATTGAATCTACATAGCTGAGTAGCAACTGGTTCTTATTTTTGTATAGCGTAATGCGATTTTTCACAATGCCACGATCCAATTTGGAATTGGATGGTCTAGCCTCAAGGCATTCCCGAAAGACGGTTAATATATCATTAGGACGGGCAGGGCCATGAAAACGAACCTCATCCCAGCCTAATGCTGCAAGGATTGAAACCTTTGGTTGATGCGTCACCAGTTTTAAAACTGAAATGCTTATCAGTTGCGTGCCGGGTGCGACAAGACCTGAAAAAACAGCACTCTTTGCGGCCTTAGCGTCAACATGGAAAAATTGAGGATCCCATTTTTCACCGTATGAAATAATTTCCTCTTCGGTAAGGCGATATTCGCCGACCCTCTCGGACTCACCGACGACAAAATCTTCAAAATATCTCAATTAATCTCCTGAATAGAGCGACTACATATTTTAGGGCCCAACGACGCTTTTCAGCGGGCGCGCGCTTTTTGCGCTCCGCTGCAAAAGCCTTGTTAGCATTTTTAATTATTATCGTTTGAGCGTCTATTGCTCCCCGGGTTTCCATAACTTCATTTCTGATTGATAAATTTCAATTGACTGTAAAAGATTGTTGACTTCACGACGTAATTTCTTTGTACTAATAGACACAATAAGGCTCTTATCCATATGATCAATTGCCTTAAGACAAGAATCTAATATCATATGTCCAAAATCTTCTTTGTTCAAATCTGTAGGGAATGAATCAATTATTTCAAAAAGGATTTTCTCCTTAACATCAAAAGTAATGGTATCGTCTAATAATACTTTAATAAAAAATTCTAATACAACTCTAAAAGCTATATGGAAAGGGACGCCATAGTCTACTGATAAAGTTAAAGAAAAGTTAAACTTAAGAATATTTTTTACATTAATAACATTTAGTTGTTTATCACCAAAAACAGCTTTTTCAATATCATTAGAATTTAGTGTCAAAAACCGGCATCGATATGAAGACAAATAACCAAAAAACGATAGATATTCATCGAAGCTGAGGTTGTTTTTTTCATAAAGAGCCCTTACTAAAGCTAAAGAACTGAAATACTCCGGGGCTGCTTGTTTTGTTTGAAGCTCGATCATTTTTAAATAAAGAGGATCGTCCGTTAGTACAGGTGTATTGTCTCTTTGCGCTAATGAACAAGCGTCGCATAATTCAGCGGGAATTTTTATTTCAGGAAAGCATTCAATTTTGTTTGCCTCGGAGATCACGCAAACATTATCCGGGTTTGACTCAAGGGCCTCGATGCCATTGAGAAAATTAGATCGAATTAAATCACTTTTATCTTTTTCGAGCGATGCAATAGATATTTTGCCTTGAACATAACCCATGGTGCCCGCTTGTCCTTCGGCATATCTGAATTTCTCAGAAATATCGGCCAGCGAATTTATTACGGATTGGGGGACTTTTAACCCTGGCAAATAGAAAATAATTTTGGGCAGTAAACCTATCTCGCACAAAAACAGAGCGGAAGTTGCATCAATGTGAAATGATGCTTGGCTTTCGATAACTTTGGTGGCAGCTTTTTTCTGGTTTTCAAAATTCTCTGCGCTACCGTTGCTAAAATTAATATATCCTTTTTGTTCCCTCTGGATTTTCCCAATAGCACTTGCAAGTCCTCCTTCATTTACAGATAGCATGGCTAACGGGATATTGTTATCCTTACAATACAGTTTAAAAAACGGCTCTGTTCTGGAATGTAAATCATCTAAAAATTTTAGTAAATATTGCGGATCAATGGCCTCCTCTTGCTTGGGCATTTTTACCATCTGAACACCAGCTAAGTCGCCGTCTTGAGACAATTTGTTGAATTTATGAATTGTTTTCCATAAAATGTATATTTCTATAGGAAATATTTTTTCAATAACTTCAGTCAGTTCTTCATCTCCAAAGTTATATCTATCTTCGAGAGCAATTTGCTCCCCAACTTTCTTACCTACAAAAAGCTGATATTTATTGTTAGCGATATTTATGAGTATTGCATCCAGCTCATCACTCTCGCCAATAAAAAACCAGTCATCCTTGTCCTGTAATTTGACAAATGAATTGGCAGTAACTGCCGGCAGAGATTCAAGTTCCAACTTAATTTTGCCACATATCCTAATGCATAATAAAAAGTACAAGTTTGCATATTCAGTTGAAGAGAGAACCTTTTTAATTTTTATCCCATCAATTAGAGATTCAAGGGCTTTTTCCGGTTGATTACCATGCAGGTGAGATTCAGCCTCAATGCCGACTTTAAACTCAAATGTTGGTTTGGATAATTGATATTTTAGAAGTATTTCTCTAGCTCTTTCGAATGCTCTATTAGCGACTTTTCCTCTTTGAAAACAGGCAATAATTGTGTTGCTAAGTACATATTCATTATTTGGCCCCAACATCCCTTCGTTAAAATATTCTTGGAGTATATTTTCTCCTAAATCAATTAGCTCTCGATGCTTTTGCAAATGCATTAAGGCATTGAATAGTTCCAGTTTTAGATTGATTATTTGTTTTGGATCAGATTCTTTTTCTAGAAGTTTATTTATAATAATAATCTCAAAGTCCCACGCTTTTTTTTGTCTAACTATTTGAAAAATAGGCTGGCATTCAAAATAGTTCAAAGTGGACAAATCGAGCGTTTTTAGAATCTCAAATGCTTCATCAAAATCTTTTTCGTCAAAATTTAGAAGTAGTAGCAATTTTTTCTTTTGGATGTTGCCATCATCTGGCAAATTTTCAATTATGCTTTTTCTTAATTTAGGAAAAGATTTTAGAGTACTTGCCATAATAAAAGCTATATTGATATTATTTTTAAAAAAGCTTAAGACTTCGTCATCTTTTCCATCCTCTATATCGACAACGAGTTTGAGATATTTTTGGATACCTTTATCTTCAAAAAATTTCTTTCCAACAGTAAATAAGTTGTTATGAATATTGAATTGGAAGATAAGTACCGTTGATAAATCTTCGGATAACTCGCATCGGGAACACTTTAAAAAGTTAAGGAGTCGATCTAAGTCGGTTGCTGGAATCGCAACAACCTGTAAGAATGAGGCAAGTATTTGTTGAATTTGTTTGTCTAAGTGACAATTCAACGACAACTCGAGTGTCTCTTGCGCGACCTTTTCATATTTTTGAGTATTTTCAAGAAAATGAAAAGCATGCAATCTCAGTGCATTCAAAACTGCTTTATTTCTCGGCCCTATATCTCCATGCTCACTAAACTTAGCATCTACTTCATCTATTTCCTGCAGTAAATTTTGTAAATCTTCTGATCGTTGCGAGGTGTCTTGATTAGAAAAAATTACATTTATAGCCAGCGAGAACTTAGAGGTGTAATTAATTAATCTTTCTGGGTTAAAATGAATGGCTTTTTCTATAAATCTCTCTGCTCGGGCCAGGTCTCCTGATTTTTCCACAATAGACGAAAATACACGGTAATAACTTGATTTTTCACGAGGACTGTCTGGAAATGCTTTCTCATCAATGTTTGAAACATTAATTTCTTCGTCTAAATTATTTTTCCTAACTAAATCTTCTAACGTTATCAGCCAGAAATCACTATTAACTTCTCTGGCCTTTTCCAATAGTTCTTTGTTCTTATCAGGATCATATTGGGTTAGATAAATTTCTGACAAATATAACAGTGCGCGTGGATCACCTGGGTACATCTTTGCTACATTATTATATTTATCTATTGCCTCATCTACCCTTTCTAATTTTTGCAGACACCGACATTCTAAAATTTTATGTTCTAAAAGAAGCTCAGTATCACTTAAAGTTAAAATTATTTTTTCAACATCTTCTAATCTTCTCAATGCATACTTTGCATGCTCCCTATCAAGCTCTATTTCCACCTTCTTTAAATATTCAAGGCCGTTTGAAATAGCTATTCTTTGGTCAATATTGAAGCCTAAACCCAGCATGTTCGCTTCGTCTAATTGGAAAAAAACATCTTCTAAGTCTTTAGCTAAAAACAAATCAAATTTAATGTTTGGATTTTCTTTTCTCAGTTCGGATAGTACCTCTTCAGGTTTTTTTGCTCCTGCATATTTATCATTGTAAACAAAATAATATTCCTTTATTTCTGCGATATGATCCCAGTTCTTTTTTAATTTAACAAAATCCTCTTTTAGCTTTTTAGCAGCTTCTGAATCCTTAGTAGCGGGCACATCAGGAGCATAAACTTGATAGTATCTGCCTATGCTCCTGATCCATCCATCATTGCCACCATCACCACCTCCTGACGGTATTTTCCTAAAACCATCAAAAGCTTCTTCCATAATATTTTCAAAAAAGCTCTGAAACTCAGTTGCACTCTTTGAATGTATTTTGAGCTTAAACTGAAGTGATAGATAATGTTTATCGAGTGCTTTCATAAATCACCAAGATTGGGTATATGTGCTAACAGTTGCAATAGGTGGAAAATTTCCACTTATTGCAATATTAAAGCTAATAAACGGAAAATGATGTTGATCGTATGGAAAATTCAAAAATATTCGGATCGGATGGCATCCTTTCGGAACCCTCTGTATTGCGTTTGTGAGCCCCATTCCGGTTGATACATGTGCAAAGGGTTCTTATGGGTATTCCCCGGAATAGATAAACCCGGGGTGGTGAAAGAGGCAGCATTTGAGGGGATGCTCCATATGAAAACCTCCGGCGAATCATTGAGGGTTTGTATGGATAAAACAGTTATGTGTTAGGGAGAATCCAACCAAATGTCAAGAAGAATTGCTATTTTCATATTTTTCAGCCACAACCGGGACGATGGTTTCGTCTTTAGGAGAATCTTCGTTTGCGTCCAAAGTGACCCCATGGTAGGCCCTTTTGAGTGAGTCTTGGGGCAAGAATTAATTTTTGAGCGGACCCTTAGCGGGGCAAAGGCCGCGGAGCGCCCGAGAGTGCATTCCCACGCAGAGCGTGGGAACGAGGATTAGAAATACCTCGGCTGGCTTTTTGTTCAGCTGCTTCTGAGCGTACCACGCAAAAGTGATTTCATCCCTTTGACACTGCACAATACACGTGTTATTACACGTGTATTGTTCAGGGAGGTGATAATAATGCAAAAGAAACTCACAGTGACCATAAACGAAGAAGTTTATGAAGGCTTGAGAACAGTCATTGGGCCACGAAAAATCAGCCGGTTTATTGAAGAGTTAGTCCGTCCACATATTCTAAAAAAAGATATGTATGCTGCCTATAAAGATATGGCTGCTGACCAAAGCAGGGAATCTGAAGCCCTTGAATGGGCTGAAGGCA
>JABGPV010000130.1 GCA_018644785.1 Deltaproteobacteria bacterium
GAACTGGCTCTTTTCAGGAACACCCGAGGGGGCTGAGGCCAGTGCTCTTCTCTACAGCCTGATCGAGACGGCCAAGGCAAATAAACTGGAACCGTATTCATACCTGCGCTTTATCTTCGAGAAACTGCCGATGGCTGAGACGCTTCAGGACTATGAGGACTTGCTGCCGTGGAATGTTGATCCAAAACAGATGGATTTTGCACATACGGTGAAGTGCGGTTAAATAGGCGCTTACATTGCGACTCCGATGGCAACCCCTAGCCATGTTGACTTCCTTTTCCCGAATAAACTCATCAGCCATCCTAAAACAACCAGTAGAAAGCAGAATAGGGTTTCGCTCAGGATATAACTGTTTCAAACGATAAGATGAGGACTTAATGCGACCAAGAGGGCGATTCCTAATGACCAGCGCGGAGAAAGGAATTTCTCAAAAAGAAGAAATGTAAAAAAATAGTGAACGTACTTATTAACACCTGCGAGAACAAAATCCAACTAATCGTTCTCTTGTTTGGTAGGCCATCAACGAAAAGGGCTAAAAATAATGGACGGCCCGGGGAGCGAACAGCGTCCGGTTTTACCGGAGATTCAAGATCCTCTGGGTTGCCCACCTGCTGGGAATATATGTGCTTGTGTTTTAAGTTGTAGGCATACATGAAATATTGGCCGGCATCGGCGCACAGTGGTTTGACGACTTCGGTATTCAATACGGATTCACATCTCAGATAGAAACCTGAAATTAGGATCAATGCCAGGGGAAGAAAGACTTTGATAATCCTTGTCCGAGGAAATGCTGTCTGGCTCTTATATTTGGGTAATGTGGTAATCTTTTGTTGAAGTTCCATTGATCGAATGGGAGGAAGGCGGGGTAATTTCACAAAACCAAACAAATAGCCAAGTTTGATCCAATTCAGTCTCGTGTCAAGCGTACAGCTCCGCTCTTTGGATTACAAAAACCATTCAAGGTTCGGATTAATGATCTGTGGCCGAGATTTTGAGGGTTGCCGGAAAAAGAGGATGCTTTTTCATGTTGGTTTTTCTTTTTTGGCTTCCCAAATCAATACCCGCGGTTTTTCTTTTAGTTTCGGCGAGAACTTGGCGAATTCTTCCTGGGTTAATACGAGTGAGCGAATTTTTCTCTTGATATAACGTTCAGTTTTTCTACTCAAATCGTTCAGGTGATACTGATCGATATCACCTACCAGCAGCAGATCGACAATTCCGGTGTCTTTTCCTTCAGCATAATCGTCGATCAAATAGGCCTTTTCCAGATCTCCCAGTCGCGTCACAATACTGTCGATGACCTGATCAATCCCCATTGCTTTGCTGACCATGGATCTGAGCTCAGGGAAGAGCGGGTGTTGATCGTTTGCCTTATAAAAGATGTTACGGCCGTTTTTTTCAGAGTTGAGCAAGCCGGTTTTGGTAAGCTGATTGAGTTCTTCTCGAACGGAATTGGTGGAAACCTGAAATTCTTTGGCCAGCTCTCGAAGGTATGCCTGTGTTCTGGGGTTGAAGAAAAAGCGAGTTAGAAGCTTTATCCTGACTTTTGAGGCAATGAGGCCTGAAAATAGGCTGTCCAATGGTTTCTCCATTATGAGTAGTAAAATTACTCATAACATATCTGAAATGATTGTCAAGATTTTTTTTGGGGGTCGAAATCCCCTTTTTTAAAACGGATGGGCCTCGGGGCGCAACGCGCCCCTATGTGCACCCTCAGGTGGGCGTGGTACAGGTGGACATCCCCGGTGAAGCGTTAGACTCGGATTCTGTTTGTTGGCGATCCCGATCCATTTTGAATCGGGATGCAAAACTTCGAAAGACCGGCTTTATTGACAAGACCAACAGAAGCAGTGCCCCTGTCCATTGGCCCCATACCGGCATGATTTCAGCCGCCTGCCCCAAAAGGGCTTGCGGCTGCAAACCAAAAGCGCGATAAATATGGTCCACCATGAGCCCGAATAAAACGGCGGAGAGGCAGATGGCCCCCAGATAGATGGCTGTGGCCCGCTTCCCCAGGGTTCCCCAGAGTACTGTCAGGGACGTGACGTTGGTGGCCGGACCGGCCAGGAGAAACACCAGGGCAGCACCGGGGCTGACCCCTTTTAAAATGAGTGCCGCGGCAACAGGGGTTGACGCAGTGGCACAGATGTAAAGCGGAATCCCCACCGCCAGCATGAGCAACATGGATGGCAAGCCCCCTCCCAGGTAGCGTGCAAGAATTTCATCAGGGACGAGGGTTGTAATCAGCCCCGCCAGGAGTATTCCGATGAGAAACCATCCGGCCATGTCCCCCCACACATCGGTCAGGGCATATTTGAAGCCCGCAATGATTTTTTGTGTCAGGGTGTGGTGTTTCTTATGCGCCTCGGGTGGGCAGTTCTCCCCGTCGCAGCAGCCGTCCACAGGACAGGTAAGATCTGCTGGTAATGTTTTTTCATTTTCGGGACGGTTAAAAATATTTTCCGCAATACCGGCAGCGGTCGCCGTCGTGAATGCTGCCACGGGGCGTGCCACGGTCATCACCGGGTCCAGGAGCGCATAGGTAATGGCCAGGGAATCAACGCCGGATTCGGGATTGATATCAAAAAAGCCGTGGTTGCACCGGTGTTGGCGCCCTGCTTTCGAAGGGAAACAGCGGCCGGCAGCACACCGCAGGAACACAGAGGTAAGGGGATACCCAGAAAGGCAGCTTTGAAGACTGATTTAAATTTTCCCTGTCCCAATTGCCGCGAGACGGCGTTGGGGTCCAGAAAAACACGCAGGAGGCCGCTGACCAGGAGCCCGAAAAGAACATAGAGGGATGACTCCAGCAAAAGATGCCACGCTTCAAAAAAAACATTGATGACAAACGCCATTTGCTTTTAATCCTATCTTTGGGGTTATTCACATACGTGGTCCAAACCGATTTTGAGCAGTTCAGCCACGTGGTCGTCGTTTAAAGAATAGTAAAGAATCTGTCCGTCCCGCCGCTGCTTGACCAGGTCCAGGTCTTTCAGGCGCCTGAGTTGGTGTGAAACCGCTGAATCGCTCAAGCCGGTGAACGCTGCCAGATCACAGACACACATTTCACCCCCTTCAAGGGCCATCACCATCTTAAGGCGAGTATTATTCCCCAGGACCTTGTAGGTAAGCGACAATCGTTCCAGATCTTTTTCAGGAATAGATTCTTTCCAGGCCCGTTCAACCCGATTGAAATGCACCACGTGAATCTGGCACCCATCTTCCTTAAGAATTATGTTTCTACGTTGGGACATATCATATCCATTGAGCATCTGAACATATGCTCAGATACGATAATACATAAACTCCCGCGTGTCAAGGTTTTAGGGCTTCTAAAACAGGATCGACAACGGGATGTGTTTTTTTGACAACTCCTGAAGGTTTGTCCTGTGAATGGTTATTTGACAGGAGTGCAGTATAAGGTATGGCTCGCACTAAAAAATTGACTGAGGGCGCCGGCTCAAGACCTGGTTGATCCCAAGCCGCCAATGGCCACCATATCGCCGAAAACCTAAAAGGCGGATTCCCCGGCTTCGCGTATCTTTTCCTGTTCAGGCAGTTTCCTGGCTTTTTCCATTGCCAGCATCTTGTCCAGGTTGTTTACATAATAAATACAGAAAAGATACTCCGGGTTACCCAGCCTGTCTTTGGTCGATGATACGATAAAGAAGTCTTTGCCGTCCTTCCAGAAAATGGTGCGGCCATCTTTATCATCCCATTCGAACTGTTCCGGCGGGCCATATTTTTCTTTGATGGTTTCAACAATCGCTGCAGCGTCGGGTCCGGCGGATATCTTGAAAAAGAGGGGCTTTCCCGTGTCATTTGAAAAATAAAGCATGACATCCATGAAGGGCGTTTCTTTCAAACGCGCATAGCGGTACATGAGTTTGGTGGTGTTGTGTTCGATACGCTGACCTTCGGGAAAATTTAACTGACGGTTCAGCTTGAAAAGCTGCGGAAAATACTTTTTGAAAAACGCATTTGAGTAAATGGTCAGATCAATGACGTTCTGTTGGCTGATGGCATCGGAACCGAGCTTTTTCCCCAATTTCCGGCGCACAGAACTCGAATAGTGCGAATTGGCCCCCAGATCAAAGAAGGCGAATCCCCGTATAACTTTCGGTTGCGGCACCGTTTCGGAACCTTCGTTACTGCAACCGAGGTTCAGACATACCAGGATGGCGGCGAGCCACACGGTCAAAAGCATCAAGGGTCTGTGTTGTTTCATTTCAAAGGCCTCTTCTCGTGTAAAAGCAGGGATTCAGTTACATTTGTTGAGCATGAGGTCCAGGATCGCTGCATCCATATCTTTAAACCCTGTCTTTATAAGGGTTCCAATGTTTTTCATGGTCGTCTCGGGTTTGGCATCAATGATGCCGTCATCGGGTCCGACGACCAGGCCCTGAAGTGCCAGGAGTGCGGATTTGGCAGCAGAAGCGGTTGCTTCACCCACTTTAAGAGCACAACTGGTTTTAGCCCCGTCACAAAGGATCATGGCAGTATTTTCAACGTGATTCTTGACGGCGCCCCCGATTTTATCATGGGTTCCCCCGAACAGGTAGCTGACACCCGCAGCCACCCCTGCACCGCTTGCCACACAGCTGCCGCACAGGGGGCCGATTCTGCCCGCATGGACTTTGATGGTGCAGGTGATGAGATAACTTAAAGCAATGGCCCGAATGAGTAGGGCCGATTCTTCCAGGCTGGCGAACCGGGCGGCAGCCACAAGCGGGGTGGTCGCCGCAATGCCCTGATTTCCACTTCCGGCAAGGGTCATGGCCGGCAGCATGGCGCCGCCCATACGGGCGTCAATGCCGGCAGATGCATAGAGGCCAGCCTCGGTGACCATATCACTCTTTAAAAGACCCTGGCGGATCAGGCTCAGCTGGGTCCTGCCCACCCCGAGCCCCGGGCCATGAGACAGTCCGTATTCCACCAGCTTCATGTTAAGATCAATTCCCTCTTGTATAAATTTGACATCATCGCTGTCCAGGCCTTCCAGCAGGTCCAGAATGTCTTGAAGGGACAGCGAGATAAGCCAACCTTTCAGATCGTCCATGGCGGGGCCATCCGCCTGGCTGTCAATGGTAAAGGGGTGGTCCTCCCGGATTTTTCCGTTCAGGGTGAGGGACTGAATATGGTTGTGTCGGTCTGTTATTACGGCTTCAGCCGTTTGGCTGCCTGAGTTGATCACGGTTTTGACATAGATGGACGTCTTTTTTTTATCGATGACGGTGGTAAGGTTGCCTTCGGCCAGCAATTGTTCCGCCTTTTTGACCCCGCTGGCCCGAACGGTTGAAAAAATTTCCAGGCCGTTTTTGGGGTCTCCCGAGACGGCGCCGAGAGCCGATGCCAGCAGTACCCCGTTTTTTCCACCGGATCCGGGGATGATGACCCCCATGGCATTTTTGTATAAGCTCGGGTTGACCGTCACCTCCATGGAATCAATTTTTCGCTCCGCCAGAAGGGAGGCAGCCGCGGCGGCACACAGGCCCAGGGTAGCCGGTTCCGTACAGCCCAGGCCCGGTTCTGTTTCCATATGCAGCAATGTTTTGGCTTTATTATGAAGGATGCTTTTGATGGCATAGCCCATGATTTTTTCCTTTTTTTCTGATGATTGCCCTTGTACCGACAAAACTCATAACAGAGATAAAGGGGGCTTCCCTGTGTACGGAAAACTTCGAGCACCATCAACAGTCTATTTCCCTTGCACCTTTTCTGCAACTGCTATATTTTATCGGGCGAAGTTCAACGATAATCAAAAGTTTTACAGTAACAACACCCAATACGAAGGAGGAAATTATATGACAGATCTAATGAATATTATCAAGGGAAGACGAAGCATTCGGAAATATGAAGACAAGGAAGTTCCAGACGATCTGCTTAACCAGATTCTGGAATCCGTACAGTGGGCGCCGTCCTGGGCCAACACCCAGTGCTGGGAAGTGATTGTGGTGAAAAACCAAGGTCTTAAAGAGACCCTTGCGGAAGTTTTGCCCAAAACAAACCCCGCTCGAAAGCATTTCACCGAAGCACCCGTGATCCTGGTGCTGTGCGGCAAACTCGGAAGCGCCGGTTATTACAAAGGTCAGGTGACCACCAAATTCGGGGACTGGTTTATGTTTGACCTTGGGCTTGCCGCCCAGAACCTGTGCCTGACAGCCCATAACCTGGGGTTAGGAACCGTAATTACCGGGCTTTTTGACCAGGGGAAGGCAGGTGAGATCTTGGGAGTTCCCGAAGGTTATGAACTGGTGAGTTTGATTCCGGTAGGCTATCCGGCTCATGAGTCAAAGCCGCCCAAACGGAGGGAAATCAACGATTTTACGCACTATGACAAATTTTAATGACTAACTGAAAGTTTCAAGGCCCTGACCGCACAGGTCAAGATCATAACCTGTGCGGTCGGCGTTGGGGATGGGTGTTTAGCTCTTAAAATCAAAAACCGCGGCCAGTTTTCACTCGCCTGCCTGGTCGATCTTGCTTGATAGAAAAGATTGACAGGTATTGAAATATAGTGATAATTAAAAAAGTTAGATGTCCTTTTTGGATGGTTGTGGTTTATTGTCTGATGATGGGAGGCAGATCGCTATGATGACGGGCCGTCTTTTTTCATGGAACAACGTCACGGACTTATTTCATAACCGCCGTGGTTCTGCGACCATATGGTTGATCTCGGCAATTTGTTTCGTGATCGTTTTTTTAGGAATCGTTTTTTTACTCTCAGGGAACAAGATGTCAGACCGGAAACCGACTACGGTTCCGGCCAAGTCTGAAGCAGAAATTCGAGAACCCATCAAATCATACACCGTTTCAAATAAAGCGCCGGTGAAAATTGAAAAGCCTTCTCAGAAACCCGGCGTTATGTTGGAAAAAGAGTTATCGGAAAAACCGGACCAACAGGTTCAAGAGCCCTTAAACGCCGATCCTTCCAGGATACAGGATGTGCTTCCTCAAGACCCCCCCGGCAAAGGAATTTTGGCCCAGGACTTGAATAAGCAGGAATCGACCGCTTCGCCGGAAACTCGAAAACCCCCCGAAGTTCCTTCATCTCTTCCTTCCGAAAAACCGCCGTTGCTTTCTGAAAATTCTAAACTCACCCAGAAGCAATCAAATCCCGGGGATGAAAAACCGGCACCCGTTTCACCCGCCGAAATATCCGCCTCTTCCGAAAAGACACCTGCGCCGCCCTCTGAAAGCCCGGTGGGCGTTAGAAGCGACTCCGTTGAGAAAGACGTGAAAGAACTGACGGTTATGGTAGTGGCAGGGAATGTCCGGATAGGTCCCTCTGTGAGAGAGGCGGTTATATTTCGGATAGCCCGTGGCGACAGACTTCAGGTGACCGACCAGAAAGGGAACTGGTATGCGGTACGCTCAGGTGACGGTCAATCAGGCTGGGCCCATCGCACTCTTTTTAATGCGTTCTCACCACCTCCTTCCAAGACGTCGTCTGCACGTCCCAAAAGCGGGAAAAAAGGAGTAATTAAAGGGATTCGTACAGTGGTTACAGACCCCAATCACGCGCAGATTATCTTTGAACTCAATGGTTACTATCCGCCCGAAATTATGGTTATTGAAGGGGAGGTGCCTCGGGTGGTGTGCGATTTTTTTTCAGTCCGTCTGGCGCCGGGCGTCAAAAAAAGCTTCCCTGTCAAAACAGGTGTCGTAAAGCGGGTAAGGGTTGGGGTTCACAAGGGATCCAAACCCAAAGTACGCGTGGTGCTTGACCTTAATGCCGGTCAGAATTATGCCGTCGAGCAGTTCTTTTTTGAAAAAGAGAATTATTATGCGCTGATGGTCAACTCGGCCAGGTGAGGCCACAATGGCAATTATGGCACATAAAGGCTGCTTTTTTTCCAATCCCTGCGTGCTCCCTGAGAAGACTTCAGGAAACTGCGCCCTTTTTTGTCGCGAAAATCATAAACAGCGTGCCTCAGGATAGAAACCGGCAGGCCCCCTTTGAGGCTGCATTGGATTTCGTACCGGCTGAATCCGGTTACGAGCCCCTTGATAATTTCTCCCTCAAGCAGCGTGAAGAAAACCACCTGTCTTTCTTTCATCAGAGGAAAAAGGGATTTGTTTTTAATGTGGTGCCTCAAACCCGGTGCAATAATCGGTTCCAGAGACAGTTTTAAGACCTTTGGGTCTGTTTTTATAAGCGGCCGAAGTTTTTCGGAAATATCCAGCGGATAAAATATCTTCACATCCGTTTTGGACAAAACCGATTCTTCGGTATCATGGCTTTTGATTTTAAGATCGTAGACCAGATTTTTGAAGATCTCCGCGCGGATAATGTGATGACCATGAAGGTGAAATTCCCATGGCTGTTTGGATTCACAGGCTTCATCAAAAAACGAAGTAGCGTAGTTCTGATTCAAATATTCCTGAAGTCCTGAAATAAATCCCATATCAACTTTTCAAACCGGGGCACAAAAAGGTTGCCACGTCCTACCATAACCGGGAAACATATATTTCGAAGAGAAGACGTTTCTGGATGCTAATCTCCCATGTCTTTTTTCAGATTCTCTTCAAATTCCTTGAAAAACCGATCCTTTTCTTTCCAGTCCGGTCCAAAACGCTTGCCGAAATAATGTCCCAGCCTGCTGAAAAGCTTTTCCCATACCGGTTTGCCCTCTCCCAGTACCACATCTTCGAGGAATGTGCTGAGTTCAGCAATTTTTTCTTTGGGCAGGAATGAAACCGCTCCCAATTTGATGGATTTTTTCAAGGAATCCGGAGAAAGCGCGTGAGCCGTCAGCATCACGGTGGGAAATTCTCTGGATACAGCTGTTTTGAGAAGCTCAAACCCGTTTACCCCCATAATATCAAGAATGACGATGTCATATGTATAGCTGAGAAGGTATTGGAGTGCCGTATCATAGTCCGTCGCCTTGTGGATGAGGCACATGTCCAGTTCTTCCTCCACGGTTTCCAGAACATCGGGCTCGTCGTCTACCACCAGGATAACTTTGTCCGTTAAAGCGCTTTTCTGAGTCATGATAATACTGCCCTCCTTATAATTCCCCATTCTTGAAATGCTCATGATTACGGCATTAACCGTAAAACCAATGACTACATTCCGGACTTTATAATAGAAACTGAAGTTTTATCAAGACAAAAAAATGTCCAGTTCGTCCAACTTACACATGATTGCGATTTTCTTGTTCAAAAGATCAAATTCATGGTCATGCCGGCTCGGTTGACAAGTTCTATTGCCCCAATGGCGCATTTCGGATATGATCAGAAATGAGGATATTGCGCTATGCGTCCATTTACCATTGTAAATCCCTATCCCCTATGGTCATATTTGAGGGCCGGTTGCTTTCTGCATGTCATGACCCTTGCGGAACTGGCTTTGCTCTGTATGGTTTCTTCACATTTTTCCAAATCCTCAAACGCTTTAACGGATGCCGACATTTTTTTTAAGTTAATACTGATCTCTTTTCTTGCCATGTTGCTCCTTTTCAGCCAATTGGATGCCCGTTCCCGCTATCAGAACTACAAGCAGCTAAAAGACCAGCTGTTTCTATATGGTTTTGACAGGCGTATTTTCAAGCCTATTTTGGGATCCCGATGCCAGCGGGATGCCGCCCTGGCGGCTTCTGAGGAGTTGGGTTATGGGAATAAATGCCGTACTTATTTCAAAACCTGTGGTTACAGATGGTACCACCTGACGCCCGATTTCATTTTTCAGACCCCATATTTTCTCATGACCCGCGCTTTCTGGCGAAGGACCTTTTTCGCGCCGACCTATCGACGAAAGGTTGATTTTATAATAATAAATGAAGGGACCCTATTTATGCCGGATAGGGATGTTACTCAATAAAACCGGGTAGCGAATCCTTCGGGAGCAGGCTTGCTGCTTCCCGATCCAGCAACCAGGTCAGTTTCCCGGACCGGGGCCGTATCCCCAGGGCCGGAAGGTCCCGTTGTTTTTTTTCAAGTATCGCCTGAACAATACCGGCCTTTCCTTTTCCGGATGCCAGGAAGACGACCTCCCGCGCCTGATTCAGGATCGGGTAGGTCATGGTTAATCGGTTGACGTTCGGCATTCCGCCCTTGACGGCTGAAATAAGATGTTTTTGCTCCTGCAATGCCGATGTTCCCGGAAACAGGGATGCCGTATGCCCGTCGGTTCCGATGCCCAGCAGGATCAGATCAAATTCGGGGATTTTGTTCGATGCGGTTTCAAAAAAACCTGTGATTTCCCCCTGGTAATGCGTGGCACCCTCATAAGGGACCATATGGACGGGCATAGGGTGGAGATTTGTTTTAATAATGGGCACCCGATCAATGAAATCTTTATACGCAGCGCCATAATTGCTGGTAGGGTCTTCCACAGGAACACAACGTTCGTCAACCCAGAAGATGTGGGTTTGATCCCAGGAAATACTGGAACGAAGAGGTTCTTCCGCCAGCCGCCGGTGCATGCCCCTCGGGGTTGAGCCCCCTGAAAGGGCTACCGTAAAAAAACCCTTCCGTTCGATCGCATGGCCGGCACGCTCTGCGAAGAGGGTTGCGCCGGTATTTGAAAGTTCCATGGGATTTTTTTTAATGATTACCTGAAATTGGACGGGCATGAGAGGTGTCTCCTTTTTTTGTTTACCCATACCCTCAGTATCTTATAATGGAAACGGGTATTGGCAAGAAGAATTTAGGGCTCATGTGGAAAAGTGGAGAAATAGCAAATGGTTTTTGAAACGGTATTGTATGAAAAAAGCGGATATATGGGGATCCTCAGGCTGAATCGTCCGGAGCGCATGAATGCGGTGATTGAGCAGATGTATCTCGATATACAGGCGGTTCTGGCAGAGGCTCGGAATGATACCCATGTCAGGGTGCTCGTTTTGACCGGTACAGTGCGCAAAGGGCCGAAGGGTGCGAAACAGGCCTTCTGTGCGGGGGCGGATTTGAAGAAACACGCGGCCGGGGATCGGACCCTGTGGCAGAAAAGGGAATATATCTTGCTGGCCCATGAGACCACCCGACTAATTTACGAATTTCCCAAACCGGTCATTGTGGCCGTCAATGGCCCTGCCAGGGGAGCGGGAACGGAAATGGCCTTGAACGGGGACTTTATATTCATGGCGGATACGGCCACTATCGCCTTCCCGGAAACAGGGTTGGGCACCTGTGTGGGCGGTGGTGCGACCTATCACCTGACTCAGCAGGTGGGAATGATGCGCGCCAAGGAATTGATTTTCACCGGTAGAATTGTTCATGGGCCGGAGGCCGTGGCCATTGGACTGGCCTTAAAATCGGTACCGGTTGAACAATTGATGCCCGAAGTCCTTTCCTTTGCGTCCGATCTGGCGGAAAAGGCGCCCATATCGTTGTCCCTGACCAAAGAATTGGTGCGCAAGGGGCCGCACCGTGATATGGAAACGGTCTTGCTGGCCGAGTCCGAAGCCATTCTGGCCTGCATGAACACGGAAGATTGGCAGGCAGGCATTCGTTCTTTTGCGGAAAAACGTAAACCCGTGTTCAAGGGGAGATAGTATTATGGGTCTGGAAAATGTGTTGAACGCAACGTCCGTTGCGGTGGTGGGTGCCTCCAAAAAAGAAACCAAACGGGGATACCAGGCCATTAAGACCCTGTTGGATCAGGGTTTTGAGGGCCGGATTTATCCCGTAAATCCAAAGGAAAAAAGCGTTCTCGGGTTTCCATGCTATGGAAAGGTTTCCGAAATCGAAGGCCCTGTTGAAATGGTCCTGATTACCACGCCTGCCAGGACCATCCCCGAAATTCTTAAGGATTGCGGAAAAAAGGGCGTTGCGGGCACGGTTATTATCGCAGGCGGTTTTGGTGAAATGGGCCAGGCCGGCAGAGATCTGGAAAAAGAGATCGTCACCATCGCAAAAGAACATGACATCCGGGTGATCGGTCCGAATACTTCAGGCATGATGAATCTCCACAGCAACATGAACCTGGTGGGCCTCAAAGAAGTGCCCAAAGGCCATATTGCCCTGATTTCCCAGAGCGGGAATATGGCCCTGTCGCTTATTACGGAAGCAGCCATCAAAAGTCACCAGGGGTTTTCCTATTACGTGGGCATTGGCAATGAAGCGGATCTCAAGTTCCATGAATACCTGGCCTTTTTTCAGGAAGACCCCCATACCCGGGCCATCCTCATGTATGTGGAAGGGATGCGGGATGGTCGCCGTTTCCTGCAGCAGGCCTATCAGACCACCCGGAAAAAGCCCATCGTGATGTTGAAAAGCGGCCGTTCCGCCACAGGTAAACTTTCGGCGGGTTCTCACACAGGCGCTCTGGCAGGCATGTCAGAGGTGGCCCGGACCGCATTTCAAAGGGCGGGGATTATTGTCATCGAAGATTCTGATGAGCTCTTTCCGGCCGCAGAGACACTGGCCAGCCTTCCCCGCATTAAAAACAAGTCCATCGCTATTCTGGCAGATGGTGGGGGTCACGCCACCATTGCGGCGGACAAGTTAACGGACCTGGGGGTACATATTCCCCAAATGGGGGAGAAAACCCGGAAAAAGCTCAAAGCACTGCTGCCTGCGGGAGCATCCACCCGAAACCCGGTTGATATCGCGGGAGGGGGCGATGAGAATCCGGCGGTGATTGCGGACTGCGCTGAGATAATGCTCCACGATCCTAAAGTGGGCGGTTTGCTGGTGGTGGGCCTTTTCGGCGGTTACAATATTCGGTTTGCCGAAAGTCTGGGGTTTGTGGAGGAAGATGCGGCCCACCGAATGGGAAAACTGGTCAAGGACATGGGCAAACCCATCGTGGTTCACAGTCTGTACAACTATGCGAGGCCCCACTCTCTTGACCTGCTCCGGTATTACAACATCCCTGTCTATGACTCCGTTGAAGTGGGGTGCAAAAGCATTTCAGTGCTTTCCGAATATGGGAATTATGTCCGCAGTTACGAGGCAAAACAGAAATTTGTGTTCAGCAAAGGCAAGAAATCCAAGTCCCAGGGGCGAAAGATTTTCCAGAAAGCTCGTGAAGAAAAGCGAAATGCTCTCTTTGAACATGAAGCCAAAGAATTGATCGGTTTGCATGCTGGACAGCATTTTGACAACAGGCTGGTCCATTCGGCGGAGGAAGCGGTGGCGGCTGCATCTTCAATGGATGGGCCCCTGGCCATGAAAATTGTATCGCCTGATATCCTGCACAAAACCGAAGCGGGCGGTGTGAAACTCAATCTGACCCAGGACGAAGAAATTGAGGCCGCCTATAACGCCATCATGGAAGGTGCAGTTCGCTACAATTCCGAGGCCCGCATTAACGGTATCCTGCTGGAGCCCATGATGAAGGGTGGACTGGAATTGATCGTGGGCACCAAAATGGACGATCAGTTTGGACCGGTGATCATGTTTGGTATCGGCGGTACCCTTGTGGAGATGTTAAAAGATGTGGTATTCCGAGTATTACCCATATCGGAGCGTACCGCCCGAAGGATGATTGAGCGAATCCGGTCCGTGGATCTGCTGAACGGTTTCAGGGGCAACCCGCCGGTGGACCGAAAGGCGCTCAAGAATCTTCTGCTGACCATCTCGGAAATTGTGGGTTCCTACAAGGAGATTCAGGAAATTGACCTCAATCCCGTCATCGCCTATGAAAAGGGTCTTGCCATTGCCGATGCTCGGATCCTGCTCAAAAAGGATGAGGATTTTACCGATTGGTAAGGGTTTTATCGCGTCCAGTGAAGGAGTTTTGTCGTTGCGGATTTTTTCAGCTGTTCCAGGTGCTCTGTTGAATTAAAAAGCGCTTCACATAGATCGCATTTTCTATATTTGACTATTTCACTGGCTTTGAATCCCAGAAATGACGCCATGGCCGTCAGCCCCATGGTTTTGACCAGGTGAAACAGCAGGTTCTTTTCTTTTTTTTGAAATAGATGGTCAACGGATTGGCTTTCCAGGTTGCCCAGGAAAAAAGCGCCCGTTTCCGTAAATTGTGTGCCGGCATCACAACAGGCAAACATGTCCAGTTCGGGGGATAGATAGGGGTTCATGGCGCACCGATGGGCGGGATAATCCGTGAAAACAGGGGGTCGGTTGATTCTTGTTGCGTTACCGAAATAGATGAGGGGTTCCGGAAAATACTTCAGGTGGTTGTCCTGAAGAAACTGTTCATGGGCATCGTCTTCCTTTCTAAAATCCGTAACAAAAGATATGAAATAATCAAGGCCATATTTTTGGCAGCTCAATGCGGCGTTGAGGATGTTTTCCCGACTCACATTCTTCTGATGCCAGCGGCTGGAGCTGATTCTCAATTGGGATAATCCGACGTCCTTCAGTGCGGAGACCACTTCATCTGAACGGTCCCTGGTTTTGCTCCAGTAGCCGTTGGTGACAATTCTTGAATAGATGTTCTGCATTTTACACGTTTGAACAAGTTCCTTCATTTCGTTTAG
>JABGPV010000131.1 GCA_018644785.1 Deltaproteobacteria bacterium
ACTGGCCTCCTCCCCTTTCAAACATTCTTCCACAACAATCCGCTTGCCCGCCTCACCAAAGGATTCTCCCGAGAGCATCCCTGCCGCCGTATCAATGGCTTCCGCCTCGGATTGAGCGATAATGACCCCTTTTCCAGCCGCCAGACCGTCTGCCTTGACCACAAGGGGGGCGCCCATTTCATGGATATAGGCCTTTGCTGGGCCCAGGTCCGTAAATGCTTTATACGAGGCCGTGGGAATGTGGTGACGGGCCAGAAAATCCTTGCAGAAAACCTTTGATCCTTCCAGCTGGGCCGCACCACCGCTGGGACCAAAGCATTTAAGCCCCGCCTGATCAAATTGGTCCACAATTCCTTCCACCAGGGGCGCTTCCGGTCCCACGATGGTCAATTCAATATGGTTTTTCTCGGCAAAATCCTGAAGTCCTTTGAGGTCGTCCGAACCGATGGGGACGTTTTCTACGCCGGATTCGCGGGCCGTTCCCGCATTGCCCGGCGCCACAAATACTTTTTTCGCCTTGTTTGATTGGGCCAACTTCCATGCCAGGGCATGCTCTCTCCCCCCACTGCCTACCACCAGTACTTTCACGACATATCCTTTCCGGAGCAGACATCCAACTCCATCTCAATTATTTAAAACTTCCTTCACATTCATCACCACAGAGGACACGGAGAAAAAACAAAAAAACCGCTGACCTCTCTGTATTTCTGTGGTGAGAATTGCTTTATGGCGCAAATATGAACGGATGATTGCAAATCAGCGGTTTTTGACATATGGTATCCGCCTGTCGCCCAATGGATGACATCAACTCAACCCAAGTACAAAAATTAAAGGAATTCGCAGAACTTGTCAAATAATTTTCAGTGAGCATGAACCATTACAATATCAAAAAGGAAATGGCCGATGCGGAAACCGTTCTAAATCATGACCATTATGATTTTTCCGCTAAATATCTGACTGTTTGCCGGATTCATACACTGGCCGGGGCGCAGCCGGAGAAGATGGGTCCAAAAACCATTGCCGGTTTGGAAAGTCTTTTTTATAACCGCGCCGTTTCAGATCAGACCCAAGCCTATTTTTTGTTCAAGGAGGCAGCCGGCGCTCTTTGTTCCGTGCTCGCCCGATTTCCCCATGACGCCTGCGCCCGAAAGGCTCATGATGCGGTCATGAACATGCTGAGCCAAACCACGGGCCATGCACAGCGGGCGACTGCTGAAGCCCTGGGCGGGCTCCCTTTCTCCATTGCAGGCACTGCCGGGCCTAGGCTGGAAGCGAAAAGGGAGCCACCGGTTATAAGCTGGCAGGCATTTCTGGCAGAAACCCGGATTTCATGTGAAGGGTTGCCCCGTTTTATGGGGAGAAGCCTTGTGGTGAAAACGGCCGGAAAAAACCGTCTGCTGGTGGTCAAACTGGCCGGTGTAAAGGACAAACCCGAATCCTTGCTTCATGAGGCGGCCTGGCTCAATCATCTGGGGGGCAACGAGGATGCTTTTCCCGTAAGATTCCATGTTCCAAAAGCCGTGTCGGTTCGTGGGCGTTTCCTTTTTCGGTTGATGGATTTGCCGGTCCCTGAAACGGGGAGAAAAAAACGCCATGGAAAGGGGTTTGCCATCGCTTTTCTGGCACATCCGGATTACTTCTGCTATCCCAACGAGGCAGCTCGGAAAAAGCAGCTGGGATCGGAAGAATTTCTGGAAACCATTCTCAGGAACGCTTTTTTATTTGGAAAGCTCACCGGTCTGGGCATAGTTCATGGTGCTCCGGTGCCCTTGTTTCACAACCGGGTGCAGGGTGCGAGAAGAGATGATCAGGGCTTATACCTATGGCAACGGGCCGGGCGACTGGATCGATGGCTGTGGTCCTGTCGTTACCCCAATTTCGGCTGTTCGGGTATTCGGGATTTTGAACACCTGGAGGCTTACCGGGGCCCTGCCCGAAAGACCTATTTCCCCATGGGGGCTCAATTGTTGAGCCTTTTTCTGGTGACAGGAAGCTATTTCCGCATGAAAGACAGCCGCAGGGTGGGTTTAGAGCCCGGCGGCGGGCCCGTGGATGCGAGAGGCCTGTTCCACAAACCCCTGTTGGTGAAAATTATTCAAGGTATTTTCCACCATTATTATTCCGGTTTTGTGGGAAAATCCTTCAATGGTGCCGTACCGGTCAATTTCTCCAATCTGGCGGAACGTATGGTGGATGAGATGGGTGTGGACCGATACATGGAAGAAATTCTCAGGGTGGCGGACCAGCAGGAAATGACCGACAATGCTTTCGTGGATTTCCTGGTAGAACGACGTTTGCCCATGGCAGAGGCCATGCAAATGAAAAAGGGGGCGAAGGATATCACGCTTTTTACCGGGCCTCATCTGGGTGGATTCAACCAGCAGATATCCATTCCGGAGCTCATTGAGTCCGTGGGAACCATGGCGGCCCTGTGCATTTACGGAAGGTATTGTGAAGAAAATTCGAAATGAGGAAGAAAACCCATGACAACAACTTATGAAAAACTGATCCAAGAAAATCTTTCAGGCCTGTTTGATAAACTCCCTCCCGATCTGGAAACACGTCTGGGGGCTTCAAGAAGCGGTAGTGGGTTTTCCCTTCAAGCCTTTGGCGAAACCGCCTGGTTCGATCACGAACAGGTGACGTTTTCCGGCCAAAAAGACGTGGAGCCCAAAGGACTTCTGGTCTCCCTTTATGCTACGCATGCGGGAGTCGCGAATATTCAGATCGAACCCTTAAAGGCCTTCAAGGATTTTCCGGGAAGCATGCCCTATCACGGGGCTTTCAGCGCCAACAGCGAGCGGGTATTGGTCCCCCATGTGAAAAAAATCCAGGAAAAACAGGGCGTAATTATGTCGGCTTTTGATGGCGAAGCCATAAAAAGCGGGGACTTTTCCATGCTGCTCTATCCCTTTCCGAAGATTGCCGTCTGCACCATTTTCTACCTGGAGGATGAAGATTTTCCCCCTTCAGCCATCTGTCTTTTTTCTTCCAACGCCCTTGATTTCATGCCTTTAGACGGCCTGGCCGATGTGGCGGAATACACATCCAGAAAAATCATCCGGATGGTATCGGCATAGGGACGTGGGGATCATGAATGAAAAAAGCATGAAGAATAATGCCCCCTTGTGGAAACGGCTGCTTTCGGAAAGTATCGCAACCCTGGATGCACTGCCCCGCCTCCCCTCGACCCACCGGGAAAAACTGGAGCGCGTAATATCCCGGTATCCCATGCGCATCAACCCCTATTACCTGGGGCTTATCAAGGAAGAGAACGACCCCATATACCGGCAATGCATGCCGGACGTCCGGGAGCTGGACGATAAAGGGGCATTGGCGGATCCCTTGAACGAGGAAGGTCATTCCCCTGTTTATGGTCTGACCCACCGGTATCCGGACCGGGTCCTATTCCTGGTGTCTTCCCAATGTGCCATGTACTGCCGGTTCTGCAACCGGAAACGAAAGGTGGGCCGGACTTCCATGGTGACGGACGCGTCCATTGAACAGGGGATTGGCTATATCAGGGCGCACAAGGAAGTGCGGGATGTGCTCCTTTCCGGCGGGGACCCGCTGCTTCTGGAAGATGCGCGGTTACGGGAAATTTTAAGCGCCATTCGCGCCATTGGGCACGTGGAAATCATACGGATCGGCACAAGGGTCCCCTGCACCCTGCCCCAACGGGTCACACCGGAACTGACCATGCTGCTTCAAAAATTTCATCCGCTCCATATCAATATCCACTTCAATCATTCCCTTGAAATTACTTCCGAAGCTTCTCTTGCGTGCAATCGGCTGGCCGATGCGGGGATACCCCTGGGATGCCAGACGGTTCTTTTAAAGGGGGTCAACGACGATCTTGCGACCATCATGACCCTCACACGGAAACTCTTGACAATAAGGGTTAAACCCTATTATCTCTTTCATGCGGATCCGGCCCGGGGAACAAGCCACTTCAGGACTTCGTTGAACCGGGGTTTAAGTATCATACGGGGACTGCAGGGACACACTTCCGGCCTCTGCGTTCCCCATTTTGCCATCGATCTTATGGGCGGCGGGGGCAAAGTGCCCCTCCTGCCGGAATACCTCACGGGACAAGGCGGTGATTCTCTGCTGGTGACCAATTATGCGGGAGAACGTTACCGCCATCCTGATGGAGATGATGATTAATGTGCCACGAAAGGAGATCCATATGATCAGAATTACATGTTTGGGTGCCGCGGGAAGCGTTACCGGTTCCTGCTATCTGGTAGAATCGCCCGGTATGGGGAAAATTCTGGTGGACTGCGGGCTTTTTCAAGGCGGGCGACAGATGGAAAGCCGCAACCGGGAGCCGTGGGGGTTTGATCCGAAGGAAATTGAAATCCTGTTTCTCACCCACTGTCACATCGATCATTGCGGGCGGATTCCCAAGCTGGTAAAGGATGGATTTCAGGGGAAAATTATTACATCCCCCCCAACCGCGGAATTGTGCGAGATCATGCTGCTGGACGCGGCCCACATTCAGGAGATGGATGCTGAATGGCAGAC
Source organism: Deltaproteobacteria bacterium (assembly GCA_018644785.1). Next base: position 4,528 of record JABGPV010000131.1, read on the forward strand.
CCGCAAAAATTCCCGCCAGGCCAAAGGGGGGGTAACCCCGCTGTACACCACTGAAGACGCGGAAGCCAGCCTTAAATGCTTTCACCCCATGGAAAGAGATCAGATGTTGACCCTTGAATCGGGGTTGAAAGCACGGCTTCGAAATGCGGGGCATATTCTGGGGTCTTCCATCCTGGAATTGTGGATTGAGGCAGACGGTGAAACCATTAAGGTGGTTTTTTCCGGGGATCTGGGTAAGCAGGACCAGTTGATTGTAAAAGACCCACATGAGGTTTTTGATGCCGACTATCTCTTTGTGGAGTCCACTTACGGAAATCGTCAACACCGGAGCTTTGAAGACAGCAAATTGGAGCTGGTGGAAGCCATTAACTACAGTGTTTCCCATAACGAAAAAATTATTATTCCCGCTTTTGCCGTGGAGAGAACCCAGGAGATCCTGTATATTCTGGGAGAATTCCATCGACAAGGGCTTGTCCCGGACATTCCCATCTACCTGGATAGTCCGCTGGCCATCAAAGCGACGAAAATATTCAGAAAAAACAAGAAATATTATGACAAAGAGACGAGGGCCGTTGTTGATGCGGGTTACGACCCTTTTGACATGCCCAACCTGAAGTTTACGCCCACCACCCGGGAATCCATGGCCATCAATGAAAAGCAGGGCTCAGCCATCATTATTGCCGCCAGCGGTATGTGTACGGCGGGACGGATCAAGCACCACTTGAAGCACAATCTCTGGCGAACGGGGGCCAGTATCGTAATTGTGGGATTCCAGGCCAAAGGGACCACCGGCAGAAAAATTGTGGATGGTGAAAAGCAGGTGAAGATCTTCAGGGAAAACGTGGCGGTCCGGGCTAAGGTTTATCCCATTGGGGGTTTTTCGGCCCATGCGGACCAGGCGGACCTCATGGAATGGATTTCCCATTTCGAAAGTAACCCGAAGGTTTTTGTGGTGCATGGGGAAATTACGGCCAGCGAAACCCTGGCCCGGGAAATTTCTGAAAAACTCAACCTGATTACCCATATCCCCAAATGGAAAGAGCATTTGATCCTCAAATCAAAAGCGGTCTCCGTGGATGAACCGGTACCGGAAAAAGAGGGTCCCGATGTGAAAACCACGCTGTTGAACAACATCATTGATCTTGAAAATGAACTCAAGGCCCTGCGAAAAAAGGTGAAAGCCGGAACCCTTGATAAAGAGATCGGAGAGGAGCAGGTCGATCAGCTGCAATATATCCAGGAAGAACTGAAATCCGTTTTGGTATGACGAAATGGGCGGACCTGCGTGTCTGCCCGGTTGGCCCCGTAACCTTATAAATATTGTTCCCGGTTCTCCAGAAAGTCTTTGAAGATCCTGTAGTACTCTGTTTCCTCATAATCGATGGGTTTTACGGAACAATGATCGAAACTGTAAATGGTGGCACGGGGACAGGCCAGAAGGATGGGAGAGTGGGTGGCCACAATAAACTGGGCATGGCCGGCTTCTCCCATTTCTTTTAGTATGCGAACCAGTTCCAATTGGCTCTTGGGTGAAAGGGCCGTTTCCGGTTCATCTAAAAAGTACAGGCCCTTGATTTTATACCGGGTCCTGAAGAATGTCATCATGGATTGACCATGGGATTGGGTGATCAAGGATTTACCACCGAAATATTTCAGGCTTTCCGGGTCTGATGCGGCCCATTCCTCCACGTATTCGGAAAAATTTCGAAAGTGTTCCGAGCCGAAGAAAGACCCATACACACGGCCGTTTGTCCATTGAACATCCATATACCGGTAGAGCAGCTCTTCATAAGGGTTTGATTCCATGCGATCGCCCCGTTCCTTTTGCCAGATATGGATGCCGCACTTGTGAGACAGTGCTCTAAGGAGTGTGGATTTTCCGGCGCCGTTTTCCCCCACCAGAAAAGTCACCGGGGAGGTGAAACCCAGACGCCTGGTTTCCTGAAGAATTTTTAGATTAAATGGGTAATGCCGGGTCGTGGGGTATTTTTCTGGAAAAAGTCGCATTTCTGTCAAGTGCATCCTAAAACCTCCCGAAAATTTCATGGCCGTTCCATGCTTGACTTTATGGGCCAAACACACTAGCCTTCTGTTCAGTTTTCAAACGCTTTTGGGTATCCTGAGTGTATTAGAAATTTTCAACACCATCGGCAGTAAGAAAGCGTGGGTCCACGGAACACGCATCCTCATGGTTATCATCCGCATGCGTAACCGGTATGCGGCGCTGCAAATTGGGAATCGGTCGTGGCATTGGTGCCGCGGTTGAATATGTCAACCAATATATCAGGAGTGAAAATGTCATGAAAACCAAAAAGATCTTTTTACCTGAGTCGGAGATGCCGCGTCAATGGTACAATATTATGGCGGATATGCCCACGCCCATGGAACCCCCATTGCACCCGGGAACCGGAGAGCCGGTTGGCCCCGACGATCTGGCGCCCATTTTCCCCATGAACCTGATCGAGCAGGAAGTGAGCCAGGAGAGATGGATCGATATCCCTGAAGAGGTGCTGGAAAAATACGCCATCTGGCGACCGACCCCCCTTTACAGAGCGTATAACCTGGAAAAATATCTCGATACACCGGCCAAAATCTATTACAAAAACGAAGGCGTCAGCCCGGCCGGGAGCCACAAGCCCAATACGGCCATTGCACAGGCCTACTACAACAAGGTCTTCGGCACCAAAAAAATCATCACCGAAACAGGGGCAGGCCAGTGGGGAAGTGCGCTTTCCATGTGCTGCGCGTTTTTCGGTCTGGAATGTAAGGTTTATATGGTGAAAATCTCTTTTAACCAGAAACCTTATCGACGTCTTATGATGCAAACCTGGGGGGCAAAGTGTGTTGCCAGTCCCAGTTCCGAAACAAACGCCGGACGTACCATTCTGGAACGGGACCCCGAATCACCGGGAAGCCTCGGCATTGCCATCAGCGAGGCGGTGGAAGAAGCTGTCAACACCGAAGGGGCCAAATATTCCCTGGGCAGTGTTCTGAATCATGTGATGCTGCACCAGAGCGTCAATGGACTGGAGACCCAGAAGCAGATGGACATTGCCGGGGATTATCCGGATGTGGTCATTGGATGCTCGGGCGGCGGAAGCAATTTCGCAGGCAATTGCACCGCTTATGTGCGGGATAAGATCCATGGGAAAGAAATTGATATTATCGGCGTAGAGCCCAGCTCATGCCCCACCATGACCAAGGGACCCTTTGCTTACGACTTCGGGGACACGGTCCAGATGACTCCGCTGCTGCCCATGCATACCCTGGGACACAATTTTGTGCCGGCGCCCATCCACGCCGGGGGGTTGCGGTACCATGGCATGGCCCCCATCGTCAGTCAACTGCTCATGGATAAATTGGTTCGGGCGGAATCCGTGAATCAGATGGAAACGTTTGAGGCCGGTGTTACATTTGCACGAACCGAAGGATTCATCAGTGCGCCGGAGTGTAACCATGCCATCGCCATGGCCATCCGTGAGGCGAAAAAAGCCAAGGAAGAGGGGAAGGAAAAGGTCATTTTGTTTAACTGGAGTGGGCACGGCCTTGTGGATATGGCAGCCTATCAGGCTTATTTTGAGGGCCGGCTCAAGGATCATCCCCTTCCGGAAGAAGAAATCAAACGGGCGCTTGAGGACATCGCGCCGCTTCCCAAACCACAGCAATACGATGCCGGTGGTTTTGCATAGGTCTTGAAATTACAGCGTACGGCTCCGGCAAACCGTTTTGCCGGGGCCGTACGTGACATAAAGGCCTGTAAACAGGCGGATAAAACATGACGGAAAGCAGCATCCCACCCACAGATGAGCAAACCATTCGGTGTCCCAGACTGGGCCATCAGATACCTTTTTCCTTTTGTCGTATGGAAAACAAAGGTCTGCCATGTTTTAAGACGTTGGATTGCTGGTATCTTCATTTCCCGGTAGAAGCCCATTTAAAAGCGGAATTGACCCCTGAACAATGGGAAGAAGCATTTGATCGTCCGTCAAGCCCCAAAATGGCATCATTGCTTGATTTGATCGAACAGGCCGGGAAAGTCAAGGAACAGGAACCTTAATAATGATGCAAGGGGACGCTTTCGGCCGGAAAGTGGCGGGCATTCTGCTTGCCGCCGGTGCTTCCACACGCATGGGCAGTCTGAAACAGCTGATGTCCGTGGCCGGCATGACCCTTGTTGAAAGATCATTGACCGCCGCCCTCGAATCCCGGCTGGACCGCCTGGTGCTGGTCCTGGGGCATCGCGCCCGGGAGATTGAGCGGGCGTTGGGCGCTGTGAGCCGGGATCCCCGATTGACCATTGTCCATAATCGGTATTACCGGGAAGGCATCAGTTCTTCCCTGGTCGCCGGGGTGGAAGAAATTGCCCCCAGCCACGATCATGGGATGATTCTTCTGGCGGATATGCCCTTTATTGACAGGCGTGTCATTGATCTCCTGATTGAAAATTATTTGAATTCCCGATTGCCCATCGGGGCTGTCAAGGTGAGTGAAGGCGCCGCACACCCGGTTGTTTTCAGGCGCGATCTTTTTCTTGAACTGAAAGCCCTCACCGGTGATGTGGGGGCACGTTTACTTCTCAAAAAATACAGTGATCAGGTGTGTCTTATAGCGCCCGGAAGGGATTATGATAATCGGGATATTGACACTCAACAAGATTATCGGAATTTTCAAACAGATCTGAAAGAAAGGAAGAAGCAATGGCCAATATCGTAGTGGTCGGAACACAGTGGGGTGACGAGGGAAAAGGAAAAGTCGTTGACCTTCTGACGGCCGGAGTGGAATTTGTTGTGAGATTTCAGGGGGGGAACAATGCGGGTCATACCCTGGAGGTCGACGATCGGCAGTTTATTTTTCACATCATTCCATCCGGCATTCTCTATGAAAACAAGAAATGCCTCATCGGAAACGGTCTGGTGGTGGATCCGGAGGTGCTTTTAGAAGAAATGGAAGGCCTAAAAAAAACCGGCATCACCGTGGGTCCCGAACGGCTTTCACTCAGCGAAAAAGCGCACATGATCATGCCCTACCACAGGGCCCTGGACCTGGCCAGGGAAAAGGCAAAAGGGAAAGACAAGATCGGCACCACCGGTCGCGGCATCGGGCCATGCTATGAAGACAAGGTGTCCCGAACAGGGGTTCGCGCCATTGACCTCACTGAACAGGATGTCCTGGAAGAAAAGATCCGAACAAACTTGGAAGAAAAGAATTTTCTTCTGGAAAAATTCCTGGGGGCATCTCCTTTAGCGGCACAACCGATCCTGGATCATTATCTATCCATGGGTCAAACATTGGCGCCTTTTATCACAGACGTTTCAGTTGAACTGGACCAGGGCGCAAAAGCCGGGAAATCCATCCTGTTTGAAGGCGCTCAAGGTACCCACCTGGACATTGACCACGGCACCTACCCATTCGTAACCTCTTCCAACCCGGTTGCCGGTACCGCCTGTTCGGGCGCAGGGGTAGGACCCAACCAGATTCATCACGTTGTGGGGATTGTGAAAGCCTACACCACAAGGGTGGGCGCCGGCCCCTTCGTGACCGAGCTTGAAGATGAAACAGGTGATTTTATTCAGGCAACGGGAAAAGAATTCGGCGCCACCACCGGTCGGCGGCGGCGCTGTGGGTGGCTGGATCTGGTGGTTGTGGGTGATTCCATAAGGTTGAACGGCCTGGACAGTATGGCCATCACAAAGCTGGATGTTCTGACGGGCCTTGAAACGCTCAAAATCTGTACCGGGTATGACGTCAATGGGCAAATGGTCCATCAAAGACCTGCGAGCCTTACTAAAACCGCCCTGTGCAAACCGGTTTATAAAGAAATGCCCGGATGGAAGGAAGACATCACCGGCGCCAGGGAGAAAAAAGATCTTCCCCGGGCGGCGCTCGATTATCTTTCCGCCATTGAAGACATCACCGGCGTCCCCGTTTCCATTATATCCGTGGGACCGAACCGCAACGAAACCATCGTGGTCAAAAAACCCGGGTCATAAATTCCTTAATTGAATAGAGGTAGAAACAGGGCCCTGTAAACACTGCAATGAAGTCTCATCATGAGCACCTGTGACAAACAATATGATGTCATCGTGGTGGGTGCGGGTCACGCCGGTTGTGAAGCGGCCCTCGCCGCCGCAAGAATGGGACATCCCACCCTGCTGTTGACCATCAACCTGGATCATGTGGCCGCCATGAGCTGCAACCCGGCCATCGGCGGACTGGCCAAAGGGCATCTGGTCAAGGAAATCGATGCCCTTGGCGGTGAGATGGCAAAGAATGCCGATGAAACGGGCATTCAGTTCCGGCGGCTCAATACACGGAAAGGTCTGGCGGTGCAGGGATCCCGGTCCCAGAATGATCGCGATCTCTACCGAAAACGCATGAAGCGGGTGGTTGAAGGTGCCCCTAACCTGGATATCCGTCAGGCCATGGTGGACCATTTGCTGGTCAAAGACGGAAAAGTCTACGGCATTGAAAGCCAGATTCACGAAAAATTCCTCGGACGCACGGTTATCCTCACCAACGGTACCTTTTTGCGGGGACTGGTACACATCGGTCTGGATCATTTTTCCGCGGGTCGAATGGGAGATCCCGCATCTACCCGATTGCCCGAGCAGTTGGCGACTTTGGGCTTTAAACTGGGCCGACTCAAAACCGGCACCACCCCCCGGCTTAACGGCAGAACCATTGATTACAAGGGCCTCATAGTACAACCGGGGGATGAAAACCCCAAGCCTTTTTCCTTCACCACCACACGGATTTCCCTGGCTCAGGTCCCCTGTCACATCACCTACACCAACGCAAAAACCCATGGGATTATCCGTGAGGGCCTGGACCGCTCACCGCTTTTCAGCGGTATTATCGAGGGAACCGGTGCCCGGTACTGCCCTTCCATCGAGGACAAGGTGGTACGTTTTGCCCAAAAAGAGCGGCATCAGATTTTTCTTGAGCCGGAAGGACTCGATACCCTTGAAGTCTATCCCAACGGACTTCCCACGAGCCTGCCCATTGACATCCAGGTCAGGATGGTGAGGTCCATCCCGGGTCTGGAAAAAGCCGAAATTCTGCGCCCCGGTTATGCCATTGAATATGACTATATCAATCCTCTGGAGCTGAAACCCACCCAGGAGACCAAACGGGTGGCGGGCCTGTTTCACGCCGGTCAGATCAACGGCACTTCGGGGTACGAGGAAGCCGCGGCCCAGGGATTTCTGGCGGGTATCAATGCGGTCATGAAAATTCGCGGTGAAGCGCCGGTGATCCTTTCACGCGCAGAAGCATATACCGGCGTGTTGATTGACGATCTGGTGACAAAAGGGACCCGGGAACCCTACCGCATGTTCACCTCACGGGCGGAATACCGTCTCCTGTTAAGGGAAGACAATGCCGATTTCAGGTTGCGGGATCTGGGTTATGATCTGGGACTGGTTTCAAGGGACGTTTACACCGGTTTCTGCCGGAAAAGAGACCAGGTTCAGAATCTTTTGAAGAGATTGAGGGGGGTGACGTTGAAACCCCGCCCCGAAATTCAGGACAGGCTGAAAGAATTGAAAACGGCACCCATCAAGAAAGCCACCTCCCTTGAACAGCTCCTGAAACGAAGCGAAATCTTTTTTGAACACCTCCACGAGTTTGACCCGGAACTGGCAGATGAAAATGAAGTTGTGGCCATGGAAGTGGAGACTCAGATAAAATATGATGGGTACATTCGACGGCAGCAAAAACAGGTGGAAAAAATGAAACACCTGGAATCGAAAAAAATTCCCGAAGGAGTCGATTATAAGACTGTTCACGGGCTGTCCAATGAGGTAATGGAGAAACTGGGCAAAATCAGACCTTTGTCGCTGGGGCAGGCTGCCAGAATTTCAGGGGTAACACCGGCAGCCATTACGGCCATCCAGATACACCTCAAACGGCGGGGAAAAGTGATATGATCAGGGTTTTTTTCTTTACAATGTTTCTTTTCTGCGCAGTTTTCGGATGCAGTGATGAACCGGTTGCCTCAAAGGAAAGCCCGTTAGCTGAAAATGAGATTCCCCGGGGAAAAAGCCGGCAGGTCAACCTGAAAGTCGTTGAGGCGCACCCGCCTGAGGGGGATATCGAGTACGTGGGTGTTCTGGAGGCCTACCTCAAAGTCAGGATCTCCAATGAGATTGGCGGAATGATCGAGCGGCTTAACTTTGAGAAAGGCGCGCGGGTCAAAAAGGGTGACCTTCTGGCGGAAATCGGCAGCAGCAGCATGCGCCTTCAGATCCGTGAAGCCAAAGCCGTAAGGGATGTTGCGAAAAGCAATCTTAAGAAAATGGAGAAAGGCAGCCGGCCCCAGGAGATTCAGATTGCCACGGCTTCGGTGCAGGAAGCGGCCGCAGCCCTTTCAGAAGCGCAGAAGCATTTTGAACGGATTAATCGGCTCCATGAAATTCGTGCTGTTTCAAACAGCGCTTACGATGCGGCGGAACGGCAGATGAGTACGGCCAATGCCAGAATGGCATCTGCGAAACAGCGGCTGGAACTGGCGAAAAAGGGCCCCCGAGACGAAGATGTGGGTGCGGCCCGCGCCCAGCTGGGGCAGGCTGAGGCTGCCCTGGCCATGGCGGAAGACCGGTTGAAAAAATCCAACATTCGCACGCCCATCGTCGGAACCATAGCGTATCGGGATGTGGAAGAGGGGGAAGTCATTCCGGCGGGGACGCCCATCACATCGGTGATCGGGCTGGATCGCCTCAAAATAAAGATTTCCCTGAACGAAAGAGACCTTCAAATTCTTTCAGACAAGAAGGATTTTGATTTTACGGTGGATGCTATTCCCCATGAGACGTTTATGGCCAAGGTTTTCTTCCTGTCGCCCACAGCGGAATCGGGCACCCGGTTTTTCCCCATGGAACTGGTGGTGGAAAATCCCGACCCCCGCATGGCAGACGGAATGACAGCGAGAATAAAATTTCCTATCGTAGGCAAAAGGAAATCCATTAAAATCCCCGCAAGCTGGCTGGCCGAGAAAAATGGGCAGGTGGGTCTTTTTGTAGTTAACAACGGCAAAGCGCTTTTCAAACCGGTTCACTTGGGATCCTACTATGACAACCGGGTGGAGATCCTTTCGGGCCTGGACAACCGGGAGCACGTTGTCACCAATCCCGCCGGGCTCAGGGATGGCGATCCAGTCGAGATGAGTCCCCGCTAAACCGTCCCGGGCCCTCTACTTTTTCATTTCACCCGCCATTTTTTTCAGGGCCGCCAGATACCCCTGGAAGCAATCCAGATAAAAAGAGAGGGCTCTGGAGAAGTTCTTGCCCAGCAAGCCGGCAACGATCAGAAAACTGATCTTCTTCTGCTGCGCCAGAATCTGTTGAGAACCCACCAGGATCCGTTGTTCTTCACGGGTGAGCGACTTCATAATCAACTTCAGTGCGCTTCCGGCACGGGGTTGATACATCCAGAAATAGAGCAGATCCAGCGAAAAAATAATAATGACTTTTCCGAGATCCCTTATTTCACTGTTTTTTGCAACACTCAGTTTGCCGGGCGATTTCAAAATTTCCGTTGTTTTGGTTTCGGGAAACAGGAGTTCCAGCCTGGCATAAGTCTCAAAGATCTGGCCCATTTTTGTGCGGTAATCCCTGATACGGGTTCGAATGTTCTGATATCGATCCGCCAACCCCT
>JABGPV010000132.1 GCA_018644785.1 Deltaproteobacteria bacterium
TCGGCCTGCCCGGTGACATCACTCCGCCCTCACGGTTCGTACGCGTGGCCTATTATTCCAACGCTCTCGCACCCATGAAAACGGCCCAAGAAGCCCTGAACAAGGCAATGCGCCTGCATCAGACCTTCTATATTACCAAGGGCATGTCGAGGCAACTCACCCCGGACGGCTCAGTGTATAACGAGTTAACCGAATGGCAAATCTATTCAGACCTGAAAAACAAACGCCTGCATTTCTCCACCTATGGCAACCTGAACATCCGCATGGTGGAGATGACAAAGCTGGATTTCTCCCCCGGCCCCATTCGCACCATGGACATCAACCAGCCCCAGCTCTTCGAAGATTTGACCGGAAAATTGCAATGAGGTCTTGATCTGGGGCTTGTAAGGAATCGCAGTATCGAAAGCAGTTGAGGTGCAAACGGGGTCGGACCAAGCCAACTAGCTGATTTGATATCGAAATGACATTGAGGTCAGCCTGTATTTGGCTTTATATGCCCCATATTGATGGTGAAAAAGAGCTTTTAAAGAAAATGTCCCAACTATTTAAATAGGAGAGCCCAAATTGAGCAAAAGAAGAGCTGTATTTACACGGCTGTACATCGTAGTTTTTTTGTTAGCAATTGGACTAAATTCAACCGTTTCTCTTGCAGCGGAGACGACGCCAGGATTCAACTATAAGATTCCTGAATCCATCATGACACCCAACAAGGTGGAAACATCAATTGGCGCATTGGATTTTTATGACGGCTTGCCAAACGATGAAACTGCCGAAAAGGTTTTTGATTACCTGGATACAGCCCGAGGCGTGCAGGTATTTTTAAGCGCAATCCCTGCTGCATCAGTGGAAGCAATGTATCTTGGAAATCGCAAGATGGGTGTCAAGGCATCCGACTATGTACTCATCATGGACGACCTGATGGATTCTCCCGCATTATTTTTAACGGGTAATACCGACACGGTTTATGCGTCCGGGATCCTGGATTTGAAAAAAGACGGCCCAACCATCGTGGAAATCCCCCCGGGCAGTGGACCGGGTACCGTGAATGATGCCTTTTTCCGTTTTGTAACCGATATGGGGGGTGTTGGACCTGATAAAGGTAAAGGTGGTATTTATCTGATTCTTCCCCCGGATTACAAAGGCGATCTGAAGTACAAGGAAGGCAGTGAAACCGTAGAAATGAAAATTGGGGGTGTAAAGAAAAAAGTCTATGTTTCAAAATCAGCCAGCTATATCAACTGGCTGATCTTGCGTGGTTTTCTGGTTGATGGGAAACCGGATACTGCCTCAAAAATGTTTCGTGAAGGCTTGAAAATATATCCACTTTCAAAAGCAAACAATCCGCCTAAAATGCACTTTATCAATGGATCAGGCAAGTTTTTCAATACCATTCATGCCAATGATTACCACTTCTTCCCGGAATTGGATGCGGTGATACAGCGTGAACCGGTAGCACTTTTTGAGCCCGAATTACGTGGTTTAATGGCCAGCATTGGTCTGCAAAAAGGCAAAAGATTCGCACCTGATGCACGCATGAAAGCAATCCTGACCGATGCGATGAAGATTGGCAATGCAGCAGCACGGTCCATATATTTTAATACGAGCACACCAGAGGCCTTCAAGTGGGAAGGCAGTCAGTGGAAAACCGGATTTGTCGGTGGTGATAACAAATGGCTGATTGATGGTGGTAAAGGGGGTCGTAACCTTGATGCACGCACCTACTTCTTCTATATGGCAACGGTAAATACACCGGCAATGGCCGCGAAATTTATCGGGAAAGGCTCACAATATGCATTTGGCGATAGGGATAAGGATGGCAACTATTTGTATGGCAACAAAAACTACAACCTGAATATTCCTGCCAATGTACCCGCCAAGGATTTCTGGTCTGTCGTCGTTTATGATCCACAGACGCGCTCTCAGTTACAAACCGGTCAGAGATTCCCAAGTAAAAACAACAAAAAAGTAGGGCTTGTTGAAAATGCTGACGGCTCTGTAGACCTTTATTTCGGTCCGAAACCACCCAAGGGAAAGGAAGGTAACCGGATAGAAACCGTTCCAGGAAAGGGATGGTTTGTGTTGTTACGGTTATATGGGCCGCTCGATGCGTGGTTTGATAACCAATGGAGACCTGGTGAATTTGAGTTAGTGGAATAGGCTCAGCTAACAATCACATACGCTCGGGCAGCAAAAAGCGCCACTCGTTCCTCGCTCTGCTTTTTTCTGCCGGTGATGTGAAGCGTTCGGCAGGAAAAAAATGAGCAAGGTATTTCATATCACGAGCGGCGATATCGCAGGCGGAAGTTTGGCAAAGGCATGTCTCCCGGGGGAAGTGTTCGTCTGGCATGACATTCTCTATGATGGCCCACGGGAGCCAGGTTGGCCAAGTGAAAATACTCTCAGCGCTCGTGCGTTGTTTCTGGAGGAGTCTACCGCAGGCGGTTTGGATAGGGATCGCATACTGAAAACTTTACATGACCAATACCAAAGACTGGCGGAAGCAGCGTCTTATGAGCGTATCGTTCTGTGGTTCGATGCGTGTCTTTTTGATCAGTCCATGCTTTCCCATATTCTTACGTGCCTATCCTACAAAGGAATCCGGAAAGTGGAACTCCTTTGTGTCGACGCATTTCCCGGTATCCAACCATTCAACGGACTCGGTCAACTGCAGCCGGAACAGCTTTCACCCCTTTATGCCAACCGACGTCCCGTCACAGACGAGCAATTCAGGTTTGCCGCCGTCGTGGACAGGGCATTTGCAACTCAGAATGTCGCTCTGCTCATCGAATTGTCAGAAAAGACCGAGCCACCTTTGCCCTGGGTCCCAGCAGTGGTAACGCGATGGCTACAGGAGCATCCGGACCAGACAACCGGTTTGGGGCGACTCGAAAGTCTCGCACTTGCAGCTATTCGTGACGGTTGTGAAACACCAGGCAAGATTTTTGCGGCAGTGGCTGCCGCTGATACGCCACCGCAATTCTGGGGAGATACGACATTGTGGGCCAAGATCAATGGGCTTGCGGACCGTGTGCCACCGCTGGTGCAGATTGAAGGGCCTACAGACAGGTTGCCTCAATGGGAAAGTCGGGTGTCGCTAAAGGAATTCAAGATCAAAGCTTTGCCGAACCAATAGCTCCATCTGACCCCAAGGGCCTGGCGGCCCTGGGGCCAGGTGAGCATAATACTTAGGGTATCTAAAGGGGGGATGCTTAAATGCCGAAAACTCGAAAAATACTCAAAGTCCTCAAGAGCAGGCCAACGATTGAAGGGGCCGGCGTTCACCTGAAAAGGGTTTTTGGATTCAGCGAAGTGCCCCTGTTCGACCCTTTTCTGCTTCTTGATGATTTCCGCTCTGATAATCCGGACCACTTTCTAAAAGGTTTCCCTTGGCATCCTCATCGCGGGATCGAAACAATCACCTATGTTCTGAACGGGGACGTAGAGCACGGTGACAGTATGGGAAACACAGGAATTATAAGCTCGGGGGATGTACAGTGGATGACCGCCGGAAGTGGGATCATCCACCTGGAAATGCCCAAAGGTGACGAAAACGGAAGAATGTACGGATTTCAACTCTGGGCCAATCTTCCGTCCGGCGAAAAGATGATGAATCCGCGCTATCGAGATATAGCCAAAAAACAAATACCCGAGGTCAAACTTCCCAATGGTACGACCATCAAGGTCATTTCCGGTGAAGTATCCGGTATTAAAGGCCCTGTAGAGGATATTGTAATTGATCCGGAGTATATTGACGTTACGGTTCCTGCAAATTCAAAATTCAAACACCCCACGCAACAGGGCCATACGGTCTTTGCTTACATCATCGACGGTCAGGGATATTTCTGCAGAGAGAAAAATCCTTTCACCTACGAAGTGGGAGGGGAAAACTACTTTGACATTCAGCGCGACCCATTTGTCGACAATGGGACGATTGTTTTATTCGGCGACGGTGAGGAGATAATAGCCTTTACCGAGGAGCACAAACTTAGGTTTCTCCTGATTTCCGGCAAGCCCATTGGTGAACCTGTCGCCTGGCATGGTCCCATCGTTATGAATACACAAGAAGAATTACAAACCGCTTTTAAGGAGTATAAGCAAGGAACTTTTATCAAATATAAAGAATGAATTCGATTGCTGAAACCCGGCTCTTATCCTGGTCCACCTTAATTTTTCTGGTCCCCCCTCCCCCTTATTATAAGCGTGAATAGCCTCCAGCACGTGAGCCATTTTTGGTTCTTCCAACAATCCGGAATCTGCAAAAAACTTTGAACTGCCATAAAAAAATCTTGACAAGGTTGGCGGAATAATTTAACAGAACTAAAACGTTTTAATAAAACGTTTTAGTCGTCAGATCCTACTCACCCCAAAAGAGCAGAGACCGGTTGACCGTGGGTAAAGTGACCATCAAAGAAATTGCGCGGCTGAGCGGCGTTTCGCCTTCCACCGTGTCATTGGTACTCAACAACAAGCCTGGGATATCCAAGGAAACACGATACCGGGTGCTACGGGTTTCTGGTGAGCTGAATTACACCCCCAACCTGGTGGCCAGATCTCTGGTCAAGCGCCAATCCGACTCCATCGGCTTAATGATCACCAATACTAAAAACCCCATTTTCCCTGAGATCGGGGCTGGCGTTGAAGAGGTTCTGAACAAACACGGCTTCTCCCTCAATCTTATTTCCACCTTTGACGACCCGGAAATCGAGAGGAAAAAGATCGAGGATATGCGCGCCAGAGGCATCGACGGGCTCATAACATCCTGTGCTCTGATGAAAGATCCTCCTCTCAAGCAATTGGTTCAGGAAGGATTTCCCGTCATTTCAGTGCTACGCCGGGTTTATGACTGCCCCGAAATGGACTACGTAATCGTTGACAACCAGCGGGCGGGATACCTGGCGGTGGAACATCTGGTGCGTCTGGGACATGAACGAATCGCCATCATCAAGGGTCCCCAGAACACATCCACAGGCCTTGAGCGACTGCAGGGCGCCTTTGCTGCAATGGGCGACTACGGCATTGTGATGGACGAACAGCTGTTTTTCGAGGGTGACTACTTCAGGGAATGCGGTTATCTCGCTACCAACGCCTTTTTGAACCTGCCCCTGACCTTACGTCCCAGCGCCATTTTCTCCTGCAATGACGACATGGCCATGGGGGCCTTTGAGGCCCTTCTTGACGCGGGTTTGTCCATTCCGGAAGACATGGCCCTGGTAGGGCTAAACAATGTAGAAGCCACCTCGCTGCGTACCGTTGAACTGACCACCATCGATCAACACTCGCTCGAGATGGGCCGACTGGCGGCTCAGAGAATCATCAAGAAAATCAATCGCCAAGAAGGTTATGAAGAACCTTATCAGTTGGTTCTGGAGCCCAGTCTGGTGATTCGCCGCACCTGCGGGTTCAATCAGAAGGGCTATGTCCGCAAAACTGTAACGGTTTAGACACTCTTGAAATAAGGAGTCTCCCTATGTTAAAAGGAAAAATCATCGATCTTTCGCAAGAAATTTACACCGGCATGCCCGTCTATCCGGGTCACCTCAAGACCGTGGTGTGGACCCACATGTCCCACGATGAATGCGCCCGCCAGCTGGGCACCGGCTTCTCCTATGAAACCCGGGGCATTCTGCTGTGTGACCATGGGCCCACCCACATCGACTCGGTCAGCCATCTCTCCCGGGAGCCCGACGCTGAATCCATTGATCAGCTGGCCCTGGAAAAATGCATCACAGAGGGTGTGTGCATCGACGTCAGCGATATTGAACGTAAGACCCAGTTCGGCCGAGCCAAGATCGAAAGCGAGCTCGAAAAATACGAACAGGATATCCTGCCGGGTGACACGGTACTGTTCTTCACCGCTCACTATGACCGTTACTACGGTGAGCCCGAATACATGACCGACTACCCGGGACTGGATCGCGAGGCCACCGAGTGGATCATCGACAAGGGAGCGGTGAACTTTGGCGTCGATTCTCCCAGCCCGGACATGTGGTACGACAAGAGTTATCCCTGCCACAGTGTTTGTGGCGAAAGGGGCGTAACCCATGTGGAAAACCTGTGCAACCTGGATAAGCTTGTGGGCAGGCGCTTCACCTTCATAGCGCTGCCGCTTAAAATCCGGGACGGTACCGGCTCGCCCCTGCGGGCGGTGGCCATTTTGCAAGAGGGCTGAGCTTTCTTCCATTCAACTTTCCGCAGTCAAAACAGCGGACCCAGTAAACGACAGAGGTGAAAGAAAACAATGGCTGTATATTTAAAAGAAGCAAAAGAAAGGCAGGCCGAGGACCTCAGCGCCGTTCGCGATACCGTGGCCGAAATGATTGCCAGGGTCCTGAGCGAAGGCGAAGACGCGGTGCGCTTTTATTCGGAAAAATTCGATAATTGGTCTCCGGATAGTTTTAAGATATCCAATGATGAAATAGCCGCAGCAAAGGGAAAGCTGTCCGCCTCCATGGTGGAGGACATCGATTTCTGTCAGGCGCAGATCAAAAATTTTGCGACCGCTCAGATGGAGACCCTCAAGAATTTTGAAGTGGAATCCTTGCCGGGAGTTTATCTGGGCCAGAAAATCATCCCGATGGCTTCCAACGGCTCCTACGTGCCCGGCGGGCGCTACCCCATGCTGGCTTCGGCCCACATGACGGTTATTACCCCCAAAGTGGCCGGCGTCAAAAGGGTGGTGGCCTGCACCCCGCCGATGAAAGACGTGGGCATTTATCCGGCCACCCTCTACTCCATGGCCGCTGGCGGGGCGGATGAAATCTACTGCATGGGCGGTGTTCATGCTCTGGCCGCCATGGCTTACGGCATGGAGGGTCTGGTTCCGGTGGACATGGTCGTGGGCGCGGGCAACAAGTTCGTGGCGGAAGCCAAGCGGCAGCTCTTTGGCGATGTGGGAATCGATCTTCTGGCCGGCCCCACTGAGATTCTGGTCATCGCCGATGATGCCGCCGACCCTTGGATTGTTGCCGCTGACATCCTGGGCCAGGCCGAGCATGACCCCAACGCCCGCCAGAGCCTGGTGGTGTTTTCCCGCTCTATGGCTGAAAAATGCCTGGCCGAATTGGAGAAGCAACTCGCGGTACTTCCAACCCGGGATGTGGCCGAGGTGGCCTGGCGTGACAACGGCGAAATCGTCATTGTTGACAGCCGTGACGAGGCGATTGCCTACAGCGACAACTGGGCCCCGGAGCACCTGGAGGTGCAGACCGAGGACTGGCGTTACTACCTGGACAACTGCACCAACTACGGCTCCATGTTCTGCGGAGAAGAGACCACGGTGGCCTATGGGGACAAGACCATCGGCACCAACCATGTTCTGCCCACCATGGGGGCCGCTCGCTATACCGGCGGCTTGTCGGTGGGTAAATTCGTCAAGACCGTCACCTACCAGTACGCTGACAAGGCCGGATCACTCAAGATCGCCCAGGTGTGCGAGCGATCATGTAACTACGAGAACATGCTGGCCCATGGTCTAAGCTGCAAGGTGCGGGTGGAGAAATACGGAAAATGAGCACTACAGGATTTGACTTAAAAGGCAAACGCGCCCTGATCTGCGGGGCAAGTGGTGGAATCGGCCAGGCCTGCGCCCGATTGCTGGCCCAGACAGGCGCCCGGCTTTTTATCTCCGGGACCCAGGACGCAAAGCTGGGCCCATTGAGTGCAGAGCTGTCCGGCCTGGGCGCCCAATGCGCCCCCCTGGCCATGAACCTTACCGAGGAGGGTGAGCCCGAGCGACTTGTGGCCGCAGCCGAAGCTGAAATGGGAGGGCTGGACATTCTGGTCAATGCCATGGGCATCAACCGGCCCCAACCCGCTCTGGAAGTGACGGGTGAGAACTGGGACGCGGTCCTGGACATCAATCTGCGCTCTTTGTTCTTTGCCTGCCAGGCTGCGGGGCGCCGCATGGTGGCCCAGGGTTATGGGCGCATCGTCAACATCTCGTCCCAGACGGGCACGGTGGCCATCCCTTTGAGGGCGGCCTATTGTGCCAGCAAAGCCGGCGTGGACCAGTTGACCAAGGAACTGGCGCTTGAGTGGGCCCCCAAGGGAGTGACCGTTAACGCGGTAGCGCCCACCTTTGTTGAAACGCCTTTTGTGGTAGAGATGTTTAAGGACCCGGATTTTAAGAAATTCGTTCTGGATTCCATTCCGGTGGGCCGTATGGCCACTCCGGAGGAGATAGCGCACGCGGTGCTGTACCTGGCCTCGGATCAGGCGGCAATCGTTACCGGCCATGTGTTGCTGGTGGACGGTGGTTGGACCATCAAGTAGGCGGTACCGCTGTCAGCGCATATATCCCTTCTGGTGGAAGCCGCAGGACTTTCGAAGTACCAGTTTGGGCTCCATAATGACTTGGTTCACCATATGGGAGCCCTCCCCTTCAATTTTGTTTATCAGCGTTTCCGTCCCTGTGGTGCCCATTTGGTGGATATTTTGGGTGATCGTAGTGAGATCCACACCCATCAGAGATGTCATTTGGATATTGTCCACCCCTATCAATGAAATATCTTCCGGAATCCGCAGTTTTTCGCTCAGAATCGCCTCACGAACGCCAATGGCCATATTGTCGTCTTGGGCAAAAAAAGCGGTTGGGTGGTTTTTGTTTGCGATGAGTTTTTTTGTGGCTTTGTAGGCATGTTGTCGCACGTAGCTGCACTCCACCACCAATTTGGGATCTTCATGCAGGCCAAAATCCTTAATAGCTTTCATGGAGCCTTTGGTTCTCAAGAATGCGGTCGACACGTTCAAAGCCCCGGCAATAATGGCAATTCGGACATGCCCCAACCGGTAAAAATGCTCCATGCCTTTATACCCGCAGGAGAAGTTTTCCAGCACAACGTAATCCATTTTGTTTATGAGCGTTGGATCCAAAGAGAGCCGGTTTACCAAAACAAATGGAAAGCGATCTTCTATGAGCGGTATAATATTTGGATCATCGATAGTTGCCGTAGAAATAATGACACCGTCAACACCTCTGGCCCGCAGATTATCAATGCAGCCTTTTTCCTTTTCCTGATTGCCCCCCGTGTTGTAAATCAGGACGTTATAACCCAGTTCGGCAGCCCTCTCTTCTATTCCCAGCGCCAATTCCGCATAGAACGGGTCCGCAATATTTTCAATGACCAGGGCGATCGTATTACTTCGTTTACCGATCAGGGTTTTTGCCACATAACTGGGATGGTATTTGAGCTTTTCCGCTATCTTAAGAACTCTTTCCCTTGTTTTTGCACTCACACCAGGGCGATTATTGAGGGCCATAGAGACAGCCGTTGTCGATATTTTGGCCATCCGGGCGATGTCTTTAATGGTTGCTTTGCG
Organism: Deltaproteobacteria bacterium; assembly: GCA_018644785.1. Next base: position 9,319 of record JABGPV010000132.1, read on the forward strand.
CTTCATGGGGAAGTCGTATCACCCTCTCAAATAAACCCGTATGTTTCCGAAATTAAATGTTTAATGCGTCCAAGTCTGCACCCTAAGAATCCCCGCAAAAAAAGATCTGCCGCCCTGTTTGTATTGCGCCTATACAAGGGGCACCGCTCTCTGTGTTCCTCGGCACGTTAGGTATGGGCTCAGGACGGTACTGAAGGCTCCCGGTGGGACTGGATAGCGGGTTATTTGCAGATGCTCGTCAGACCGTCCTCCATAATGGCCAGACCTTTTTCCAATTGATCGTCCGTGATCACAAACGGGATCAAGGTCCGGATGATATTGCCAAAGGTGCCGCAACTGAGAATGATCAGTCCGTTTTCATGGCAGTAGTTTACCAATTGCCCGGCTTCTTCCGCAGCAGGTTCACCTTTGGGCCCCTTTACGAGGGCAAGCCCGAGCATGGCGCCGAGGCCCCTGATTTCACCGGCCAGATCAAATTTCTTCTGCCATTTCTCAAAACGATCACGCAGCTTTTTTCCCAAGGCTATGGATTTATCCAGCATCTTCTCTGATTCAAAAACCTCCATAAAGGCAAGGGCTGCAGCACAGGCCACGGGGTTCCCCCCGTAAGTTCCACCGAGCCCCCAGGGATGCACGCAATCCATAATTTTGGCCTTACCCACCACCGCGGACAGCGGCATGCCCGCAGCCAGGCTTTTGCCCACCGTCATGATATCCGGCTCGACGCCCCAGTGCTCAATGGCAAACATCTTGCCGGTGCGGCCCAAACCGCTCTGGATTTCATCTGCCACAAATAGAATCCCGTTATCGTGACATATCTTCACCAGCTCTTGAAAATAGTCCGGGGGCGGGGCAATAAACCCCCCTTCCCCTTGAACCGGTTCAGCCACCACCGCAGCGACCGCTTCAGGGTTCACGTACTTCACAAAGAAGTCATGCAATTTTTCAGGACCGGCAACATCACCGAAGGGCATGCGATATATTTCCGGCGCAAAGGGACCGAACCCAAATTTATAAGGCTTCATTTTACTGGTCATGCTCATGGTGAGCAGCGTTCGGCCGTGGTAACCATTCTCAAAAACGATTATTGCCGGCCGCTTGGTGTAGTACCGGGCGATCTTTACGGCGTTCTCCACAGCTTCGGCGCCACTGCTAAACAAAACGACCTTTTTCAGGAACTCTCCGGGGGTGATTTGGCATAACTTCTCCGCAAGCGCGATCGCGGGCGGATACTGGTTAATCATTATGCAGCAATGGGTCATTTTTTCAGCTTGGCTTTTAATGGCAGCCACAATTTTGGGGTGGCTGTGCCCGACACTCATGGCACCGATGCCACCTGCGAAATCGATGTATTCCCGTCCCTCTACATCACGTAGAATGGCGCCCTGGCCCGATTCGATAAATTTCGTCGAAACACAGCCTAAACCACTGGAAAAATACTGAGAACGAAGTTCGCCAAGTTGCGAATTCGATAGAACTTTCATCATCTTATCCCCCTTTCATGACGCGGGTTTTCATGCCTCCTGGAAATGAACATAACCACGCACAGAGACTGATTTTTAAAATACAGACTAGTCATTATGGTCATCTTAATTATGTGATTCTTAAAAAACTAAACATCATTTCTTAATTCCTGTCAAGAAATAAATGGACATTTTCATATTTTTTTCTTAATCGATTCAGTTAGCTTCACATTAAATCGAAGACAATGACGCTAACAATAAAACTGCATAGAAGCGGGATGGATCAATGGATCTATTTAATTATAACATAAAGTCGAACACTTAATTCACTTATCATGCCTGAGTTCAAGCGGTGGCAATATCAATCCTTTTAAGGAAGCACGGTGCCCCAATTTTTTTCTTGACAACCATAAATCGTGAAGATTAAACTTTAACGTAAAAGTCATTGATGTTGGGAGACGGGTTCAAACCTGGCCCGGAATTACCAGCCGTCTTTAGGGAGGAGCCACCATGTACGGATTTTATGGCAGGATACTTCGAATTGATCTGTCAGAAAAAAGTTATGAAATCAAGGAAGTGGAAGAAAGGATTTACCATCGGTATCTAGGGGGGAAGGGGCTCGCCTCTCATCTTCTTTTCGAACTCAACCCAACCGGTGTGGACCCTTTGCACCCCGACAATTGCCTGATCTTTGCCGGCGGACCGGTGACGGACAGCAAGATCTGGGGATCTTGCCGTTACGGTGTCTTCACGAAATCACCGCAAACAGGGTTTTACTCGGAATCATACTCGGGCGGCAAAGTTCCCGAGGCGATTGATGCCACAGGTTATGATGCCATTGTGCTGCATGGGAAGAGCAGCGAACCGGTGGTCGTTGATATCCGTCCTGATGACGTTTTTTTCCATGAAGCGGGTGACTTATGGGGAAAAGAAACATATGAAACGGAAAAAGAGGCTGTAAAGCGTTTCTGTCAAAAGGAGAAGGGATATCACAGGGTCGGCGCTGTGGTTATTGGGCCCGCCGCCGAAAACCTGATTCGTTTCGGCGTCATCAAGAACGATCTATGGCGAAGTGCGGGTCGGACCGGCGTTGGCACGGTATTGGGGGCAAAAAAGGTCAAAGCCGTTGTTTTTCAAGGTGACCGCAAGCGTTCGCTTGCTGACGAAGGCGCCGTGGGAAATCTTGTGAAGAGATTTGCCGCCATATCAAAGGAGAACCCCGGGGTGAACGCCTACAAGACCATGGGCACCTCCCAGTTGGTCAAGGTCCTGAACGGTGCCAATGCCTTTCCGACGCGCTATTGGTCAGAGGGAAAATACGAAAAATGGGAAAGTATCAGTTCGGATGCGCTCCATTCGCGTTGCCATGTGACCCCGAACGCCTGTTTGCGGTGTTTTATGGCATGCGGCCGGATGACGACCGTCAAAGAGGGGCGCCATGCGGGACTCAAGCTCGAAGGGCCTGAGTATGAAACGATTTATGCCTTCGGCGGCTTGTGTGAAATAGACAGCATTGAGGAGATTATCTATCTCAATGATATCTGTGATCGCCTGGGCATGGATACCATTACGGCAGGCAACCTGTGCGCATTCACTATCGAAGCCTCAAAGCGAGGGAAAATCGACTATGCCATCGATTATGGGGAAGTGGACACAATAGCGGGCCTGCTGGGTCAGATTGCACAAAGAGAGGGCATCGGCGATGTTCTTGCTGAGGGCATAAGACATGCCGCCAAGGAATGGGACCTTGAAGATATTGCGGTCCACGTCAAAGGGATGGAGCCAGCCGGGTATGACCCCCGGGTGCTCAAGGGAATGGGTCTGGCCTACGCCACATCCGACCGGGGAGCATGCCACCTGAGGGCAACCTTTTATAAGCCGGAACTGACGGGAATGATCGCCCCGGATCAAATTGAGGGGAAGGCCGAGCTCTTTATAGACTTTGAAGATCGGCTGACGATTTTCGATACCTTCATTTTCTGTCGCTTTTACCGGGACCTTTACACGTGGGACGTGTTGAGCGAAATCCTGCAAGGGGTCACCGGAATCCAAAACAATAAAGATGACCTGCGCAAACGAGCGGCTGACATATCCACGCTCATCCGACGGTTTAACTTGCGGGAGGGACTGACTCCGGAAGATGACTGGCTCCCTAAGAAACTTTTTCAGAAGATGGAAAAGACAGGCCACGTGATTAGTGACGAAGAACTGGAATATATGCGAAAAGACTACTATCGGCTACGCGGCTGGAACCAATTGGGAATCCCCGACTAAGCTTTCGAACCCATAGAAACATCTGAGAGAACAGACATGGCAATGGATAAACAGGACGGCCATCTCCCCGATTACGCCCTTGTGGAGCGCCAGGAGATGATTCGGGGTCTCGGTTACGGCGATGAAGCCATCGGGCGTTTGCAGATCGGTGTTGTCAGCAGTTGGGGAGAGGTGAACCCGGCGTCAATCCATCTGGACCGGGTATGTGCAGCCGTGAAGGCCGGCATATGGGCAGCCGGAGGTACACCACGTGAGTTCGTCATCAGTTCCATCTGCACGAGTATGGCGGGAAACGACAACTACCACCTTCCCCACAGGGACCTGGTGGCTGGTTATATCGAGACCGTAGCAAAAACGAATCTATTTGACGGAATGGTATTCGTGCCGGTTTGTGATGATGTTATTCCCGGACACCTCATGGCCGCCGCAAGGCTGGATCTCCCCTCCGTGGTCGTCACCGGTGGATATATGAACCTTAATCGTCACAAGGGTAAAGTGCTGGACCCGCTTGCCGTGGCGCCCGAATATCATAGAAAATTCAAAGAAGGGATTATCGATGATTACGAATTCGCCCAAATAAAGGACAGGGGTTGCCCGGGTACCGGCGCCTGTCCGGTTATGGGAACGGCCAACACCATGGCCGCCATGGTGGAGGCCTTGGGAATGACGCTGCCCGGAAACACCAGCACACCGGGATCTGATTCCAGATTGACGCGAATCGCCTTTAACGCCGGTCAACAAGTGGTTCGACTCCTCCATAACGACATAAAGCCTTCTCATATCATGACCTTTGACGCATTCAAGAACGCCATTCGCGTTCTTATGGCGATCGCCGGCTCAACCAACGCCGTATTGCATCTGCAGGCCGTTGCATCCGAATTGGAACTCGATATTCAACCGGAAATATTCAATCTGATGAGTGAAGAAACACCGTTTATCTGCGACATTGCACCATCCGGTTCCGGCAAAAATCTCATGAGAGACCTTGATGAAGCCGGCGGACATATCATGGTAAAGTATCTTCATATCAAAACCCGCCGCCCGTTTTGCAAGGGCTTGCCCTACCCTGCCGAATCCT
>JABGPV010000133.1 GCA_018644785.1 Deltaproteobacteria bacterium
GTTGCCCACCCTGCCCGTTGACGAAATCGACCTTCTGATTATAGATGAAATGGGGAAAGACATCAGTGGCTTAGGTATTGATTCGTGTGTGGTGGGGCGCGATGTGTGCGCTTACGGTGCAGAACGTCCCTGGCCTAAGGTCTCCCGGATTTTCGTGAGAGATTTAACGAAAGGCAGTGAAGGGAGTGCCCTGGGGATCGGTCAGGCGGACTTTACCACCCGGCGCCTGGTGGACAAGATGAATTTTGAGGTGACCCTTGTCAACGCCATCACGGCCTGCTGCCCGGAATCGGCAAAAATTCCGCTCACGTTCCAAACGGATCGGGAAGCCATCGCTGCCGCCCTTAAAACACTGAGACCCTACCACCCGGAAGATGTGCGCATCGTCTACATCAAAAACACCCTTGAGTTAACCCACCTGATGGTATCCGTGGGGTGCCTTGATTTTCTTAAAGGAAAAATAGACCCCATCATAGGTGAGGCGGATGTGGAACTGGCATTTGACAGTTCGGGGAATCTGATTTCCGGTTTATTTGATCAGAAAGCATAAGGCTCCAAGGCTTCTGTCAACCCATTTTGGTGTTGGCGCCTCAGGTGAAAATGATTTCTCTCTCGTCATTGTGGAGTGACCAATCTTTTGTATTGACTGAAAATTATTCGAGTAGTAAGGTCCTGGGAATAATTACTTATCATTCACTATTTCTACCACTTTTTGTGTCTCACCGCTATACCGTTAAAGCCGAAAAATCACTGAGGTTCTTATTGTGGACGTCTTTGGATTGCGAAACGGGCTGAAACAGGATTATTCCGATTACATTCAACGTTTCATCAACATAAAGGATGGCTAGATCAAGGATTGCGTTGAAGGCAACTTGAAGAAAGGTATTTTGTGGCCTGATCCCTTTATCCAGATGAATCCCGCGTTTGAGGCCGGGGAGTGGATTGATGAATTGGTTGACCCGGGGCTCCTTCAGGTGGAATGCACAAAAATATTTCGAATTATAACGGAACCCCACGGATAGACTAGACCTGCATGGAGCAACAAAACGAGGAGGCGGTACGATAATGAGCAAAGATTTAACAAACGACGGATATAACCCAGGCAAAGGCCAGTTCCTTGTTTATGAAGCTGAAGACGGCCAGGTTAAAATCGATGTTCGCCTTGAGGATGACACGGTCTGGTTGACCCAGCAGCTTATGGCCAACCTGCTTCAGACAACCAAACAAAATATAAGCCTGCATATCAGTAATATTTTTGAAGAAGGCGAACTGACGTCAACGGCAACTGTCAAGGAATACTTGACAGTTCGCAGAGAAGGGATGCGGGAGGTAAAACGCCAGCTGGAACATTACAATTTGGACATGATCATCTCCGTGGGTTACCGGGTGAAAAGCCATGTGGCCACCCGTTTTCGCATCTGGGCTACCCAGCGCCTGCGTGAATACATTGTTAAAGGTTTTGTGCTGGATGATGAACGTCTGAAAAATCCCGATCAGCCCTTTGATTACTTTGAGGAATTGATCCGCCGCATCCAAGATATCAGGACCTCGGAGCGGCGTTTTTACCAGAAAATTACGGATATCTACGCCACCAGTATCGATTACGATCCTACACTGGAGCTCAGCATCGACTTTTTCAAGACCGTCCAGAACAAAATGCACTGGGCTATTACCGGTATGACTGCGGCGGAAATTATTCATGAGCGCGTTGACAGTGACAAGCCCCATATGGGCCTGACCAGTTGGCGCGGTACCGGGGTTCGGAAACAGGACGTGACCATCGCTAAAAACTATCTCACCGAAAGAGAATTGCTCGCCTTGAACAACCTGGTAGAACAGTATCTGATCTTTGCAGAGGGCCAGGCCATGCGCCGCACCCCAATGTACATGGCCGATTGGATCAAAAAACTGGATGCCTTTCTATCGGTCAATGATAGGGATATCCTCACCCATGCCGGCAGGATTTCACATGAGATGGCGAAGGAGATGGCCGTGGCTGAATATGACAAGCTCAACCAGAAGCGGCTTCAGGAAAAAGACATCTCAGAGAGCGACTTTGATAAATCCGTGAAGCGGTTGACGGGCGGTAAGAGAGGCGCAGAAAAATGATCTACCCTTTATTTTCCCGTCTATCTCCGGCAAAAAATTTTTCTGAGCATGGTCTTCAGAAAGGAGCTCCGGCGGCCAATATCCGTTCAGCGCCGGTATAGATTTTCATCACCGGTTCCTCGATGATACGTACCGTCATGTCCGTGTGAATTTTCATGCCGGTATCGCGGACAAAGCCGATGAGTGTCATGCGAGAGGCAAGCGCCGTCTCCCGTCCCCTGTCGGTCACGGCCGTCTTGGTGGCGACCACGGGAAACCCGGCCCGGCACAATTTGGCCACCATTTCGGAGGCCATGCGGCCCGTGGAAACCAGAAAGTGGTCGTTTAAAGAGACGGTGTGGAGCAGGGCATAACCGATGGCTTTGTCCAGGCAGTTATGCCGTCCGATGTCTTCAATGATGCACACGGGTTCGGCTGCGGTTGTGAATATGCCGGCGGCGTGCGCCCCTTCGGTCTCTTTGTACAGGGTGCCCATATCAAACAGGCGGTTCATGGCCTGAAATACCACATCCTTTTTAACTGTGAGATCTGACTCAATTTGGGGCAGATGATCGCCGGAGAAAGCCGTACGTCCGCCTCCTGAGACGATGCGGTAGCGGGTACTCGCAGGGAACGGGACTGTTTTGTCCGCCAGGGTTACCTCAGCGGACGAGCCTTCAACGATAATCGATGCAATATCTTCCGGCGCTTTGATAAACCCCTGACCGAAGAGGTAGCCGGTCACGAACTCTTTTTCCATCCCCGGGAGCAGTGATGCGGTGGCCAGTTGCCTGCCGTTTAGGATAATGCGTAGCTCAGACTCAATGATAACAGCCGGTTTCGCGGCCGTGAACCGGCCGTTTTGAAGCTGCAGGACGGGTATTTCAACAGATGTGGTCTGAAGCGTCATCGGATCCGCTCCGGGTGAGAATAGAGAGTCATCCGGGTTCCCCGTACCAGGCCCGCGATGGTGATGTTGTTTTGCTCCGCCAGGGATACCGCCAGGGATGTGGGAACGCCCTTGGTGGCGATAATGGGAATGCCGGCATTTCGGCATTTATGGATCATTTCGGTTGGCTGGCGGCCGGTGGATGCGGCCAGGGTTCTGGTTAAATCAATCCCTTCAAGCAGGGCTGCACCGATGGCTTTGTCCAGGGCATGGTGCCGGCCCAGGTCCTCGGTGATGGCAACGGGTGCTTCTCCCTCCAGGAACAGCCCGGCTGAATGCACCGCTTCCGTCTCGGCGAAGACGTTGCTTTTGAGGATGGCTTTGACGCAGGTGAACACCTTATTGCGATCGACCACCAGATTCGATGCCACTGGTTTTTCGGGTAGTTTCGCATTTTGGGTAAGGGTGATCTCCACCGCCGTTTCGGTGACCTCGAGGGATGTGACCTGGGCCATGTGAGAGATGATGCCCTGCGCGTACAGGTGCCCCAGGGCGAATTCCCGTTCCATGCCGGCCGTGATCATGGCCGTGGCGTAAACGGTTCGGTTAATGCGAAGCGTCAGCGCCGTCTCCCGGATGATCCGCTCGGTGATGCGTTCGCAACCGCCGTTTATGCGGGTCAGTTCAACCGATTGCAGAATTTTGCTATCTGCCATTATTCAGCCGATTTCCTCATTTTTGCCTATTCCTGGTTGAAATTAAGGAAGCAATCACAAGACCAGTGCCTATTCCTATGAGAATAGATGCCACAAACAGTAGGGCGGATATTTTGAGGAGTATGAATCCGATACCTGTCCCGATGAGCGTCGTGCCACCAATGATCCATGTACTCTTGTCGTCTTTTTTATCCATTGCAGCCTCGTAAAAAAAATGGGGTTTACGTTTGACAGTTGCTCAGGTTTTTCATCAGGTTTTCGACCCGCAGCCTAAAGCCCTTATCCCTGTTCATCTCATACTTTCCCATATGTTGAGAATGTTCCTCTTGTCTTTTCAGTCGCTCCGATCAGAAGTGTTCATCAAAATCTCCGGATCAAAGGGACGTGCCTTGCCTGTTTTTGTGGCCTCACCCATTTTTATCCCCAGGTCAAATGCTTCCTGAAGTTGTTCTTCCGTCAGTTCTCTGAAAAGGAAGGATTTGGGCCAGTCCTCGTCCTCAAGCGCCTTGTTAAAGACTGCTCCGGCATAGATGTCGCCGATACACTCTCCATTAAAAAAGACCGCCGCTTCTTTCAGCCAGGGGGTTCCCATGTCACAGTATTGCCGCATTTCGATGGGCATTCCGCCTGCACTGACAATGGTGGCCAAGGGCCGGGCCTTTCCGGTCAACCGGGGTTCGGGACAACCTTTAAGTCCCATGTATTCACCTGTGGGGCGGCACAGTCTGAAGGTGATTCGCTCAATAAAGGCCATCATGAGTCCGGTGACAAAGCCACAATGAACAGGAGACGACAGGATGATGCCATCTGCGTCCCGGATTTTCCCAAGGATTTCGCTAACGTCATCATCGATGGTACAGGGCGCTATTTCAGAATCGAGATCTTTGTAGCAGGTCAGACAATTGGTGCAGAATTGAATATCTTTATCCCGAAGCATCACCATTTCAGTCTCAGCGCCCACGGAAGCAGCGCCTTCCAGCGCCTTTCGGGTCAGGTGGGTGGTGGTCTTTCCGGGACGGTAGGTTGCGTTTAAAGCGAGAATTTTCATGTCAGCCTCCCTTCCTTGTGCAAGAAAAATTGTGTCAGCGGATGGTCGCGCACCGCCGAGGGTGAGGCTGTATGATATAATGATTAACTGTTTGCGTCAAATAATGAATATCTGAAATGGTCTAGGCGGACAGGGCTTTGGTGAGGACATAGGCTGCCTGGAGTGCCTCCGTGGGGCAAAGGGGAAAACATTCTTTGCAGTCCCAGCACTCTTTGGCGGCGATTTCCGGAATGAAGCTAATCTCTTTGCGGGTTCCTCTGTCAACAAATCCAACAGCGTATTTCCCTTTAACTTCAGCGCAGTATCTGACACACAAACCACAGTGAATGCAGAATGAAGCCTCTTTTTCAAAACGGTCTTTGTCAGCCCCGTATGCCTTCGCCAGGTCCTGCAATTCAAAGGCATCCGGCGCATGGGCCAGAAACAGTTCCAGAATGGTTTTACGGATTCGATCGATTTTCTCGGATCTGGTATTGATCACCAAACCGTTTTCCACCGGATAGACACAGGAAACAACAAGTTTTGTCCGGCCGCGATCTTCCACTTCTACAATGCAAAGCCGGCAGCCCCCATAGGGTTCCAGTTTTTCATGGTGACAGAGTGTGGGTATGGATATGCCAGCGCCTTGGGCGGCCTCCAACAAGGTCATCCCTTCTTTTGCGCCAACTTCTTTTCCGTCAATCTGTAAAAGGATTTCGCTCATTTTTTCTTCTTCTTTCTGATGATTCTTTCTTCTTCAGGGATAGGATCCGGAATAGGCGCGCCGGAAATCCTGGTCACCGCGCTAAAGCGGGAAGGGCAGACTTCATAGCAGGTGCCGCACTTTGTGCATTTGTCCTGATCGACCATATGGATCTTGTTTTTGCCACCGTCAATGGCATCGGCAGGACATTTCCTGGCGCAAATCATGCAAGCCTTGCACTGGGTCGGATCGATATAATAGGCGATCAGCTCTTTGCAGGAAAGCGCTGGGCATCTCTTCTCCTTGATGTGTGCTTCATACTCATCTTCGAAGTAGCGTAATGTGCTCAAGAACGGGTTGGGGGCGCTCTTTCCCAGGGCACAAAGGGCGGCTTCCTTGGCTGTCTCGGCCAGGTCCTTCAAAAGTGCGATATCGCTCTCTTTCCCTTTTCCTTCGGTAATCCGGGTCAGGATTTTGAGCATCTGCCTCAGGCCTTCACGGCAGGGGGTGCATTTACCGCACGATTCATCCGTGAGGAACGCAATGAAGTACCTGGCCACGTCCACCATACAGGTATCTTCATCCATGACGATCATGCCGCCGGAGCCCATCATTGAACCGGCCTGGGTGAGTTCATCAAAACCCACTTGCAGATCCAACAGTTCCTCGGGGATACACCCACCGGACGGTCCACCGGTCTGTACGGCTTTAAACGCTTTGCCGCCGGGAATGCCACCGCCTATTTTGAAAATGATATCGCGCAAGGGCATGCCCATGGGAACTTCCACAAGACCGGTATTGACGATCTTACCGACCAGTGAAAAGATCTTCGTGCCCTTGCTGCCTTCCGTTCCATATTGGGTAAACCAGTCGGCACCCTTATTGATGATCAACGGTACATTGGCCCATGTCTCAACATTGTTCAATACGCTCGGTTTTTCCCAGAGGCCCTTGATGTTGCTTCGGATATATTTGGGTCTGGGCTCTCCCACCCGGCCTTCCAGGGCGGTCATCAGCGCCGTCGATTCACCGCAGACAAAAGCGCCGGCCCCCTGGTGTACAATAACTTTGAAATCAAAGCCTGAACCGAGAATGTTTTTTCCTAAGAACCCATACGCCTCAGCCGCTTTGATGGCCAACAGTACATTTTCCACCGCCAGGGGATATTCCTGTCGAACGTAAATATAACCTTCGTGGGCGCCGATGGCATAGGCGCCGAGCGTCAGCCCCTCAATGACCGAGTGGGGGTTGCCCTCAAGGAGGCTCCTGTCCATGTAAGCACCCGGATCCCCCTCATCCGCATTGACGAGCACGTATTTAATGGGCTCAGGGTCATTGCGGGATCCTTCCCATTTTCTCCCCGCAGGAAATCCGCCACCCCCCCTGCCTCTCAGGTTGGATTTTTTAACTTCCGCCACTACCCCCTCGGGGGTCATATCGTAAAGCGCTTTTTGCAGTGCTGAATAACCACCAATGGCCAGATAGTCATCGATACTCTTGGGATCAATACTGCCATTGGAACCGAAAACGAGCCGCTCCTGGTGTTTGTAGAAGGGGATTTCCGATTCCTGAACGATATTTTCAGTTGTTTCGGGGTCGGTATACAGCAACCGGTCTATGACTTTTTTCCCTTTTATGGTCTCGGAGATGATTTCGGGAACATCCTCGGGCTGTATTTGGAAATATGAAATGTCCTCAGGGTGAATAATGGTTATGGGACCCCGCTCACAAAAGCCGTGGCAGCCTGTCTTTCTAATTTCAATCTGGTCACTTAGCCCTTGTTTTTCAAGTTCTGATTCAAGGCTTGAAGCCACTTCGCCACTGCCCGTCGCATGGCAGGCAGATCCGGAACAGAGGGTAATACAAGGTTTATTCGGGTCTCTCTTAGAGAGAATATCCTTTCTGAATGCTTCCAATTCAGCTGGTGAATTTATCCGCGACATAATTTTGCCCTATTCATAGTTTTTTAACACGTCGGAGGTTTCGCCCGGCGTCATTTTACCATGGGTTTTCCCATCGATTTCCAACACAGGTCCCAAAGCACAGCAGCCGAGACAGTTCACAACCTCCAGGCTGAATTTCAGATCCAGGTCCGTTTCGCCGGGTTTAATGCCCGTCTGGTCCTGCACCGTGTCGAGAATACGACTGGCGCCACGAACATGACAAGCGGTACCCACACAGATGTGGATGCCGTGACGCCCCTTGGGAATCAGGCTGAAAGCCTTATAAAAGGTTGCGATATGCAGTATCCGGGCTAAAGGAACGTCCAGCCTTTCGCTGATCCTGTCCAGGGTTTCCTTGGGAAGCCAATTGTTTTCGCTCTGAACCTCAAGCATGACTTGAATCAACGAACTGGCCTCAGCCTGATGTTTATCAATGATTTGATCAATTCTACCGTTATCCATAGACCTTTGTCCTAATCTCCTACTACGCGAGGGCGTAGCATTGGGTGCTTTCATCGTACTTGACGAGGCCCTGCCGTGATGAACTATTGATGTATTTTGCTATTTCAGACGGATTCAGGGCTAATTCCTCGGCGATTTCACCCGTAGAGAGGGATTTTTCCTTCAGGAGTGACATCATCTGGCTGATGGCCAGTTGATCACCAATTAATTTTTCAAATAAGCCGTCAAATTCGTCACTTGCGAAAAATTCATGATACGCTTCTTCGGATTTAGACGGTATTCTAAGCCGCTCCCTTTCCACCAACTTAATATAGGGGACCAGTTTCCTGGCGGCTTTAAGTTTGGAATCCAGATCCTCTGCGTTCATGCCTTCGCTCTTGCCCAGTGGCCCCAACGCCTTCACCTGTCGGGTGAAATCGTTGGTAACGTCGGCCAAAAGGCCCCCATCTGCACCGGACATAAATTCGATTCTTAACCTTTCAGGGTTCAGGCCGATGCGTGCCATTATTTTTTTGCACAGGTGTACATTGGCCAATGCATCGTAATTTCCATGTGTTACATAGTTGCACTCATCTAACTTGCAACCCCCAACAAACACGCCGTCTTGGCCATTTGAGAAGGCTCTGAGCAAGAATTCCAGGTCCACTCTGCCGGAACACATCACCCGAATAAGCCTCATTTCATTCGTATATTGCAGTCTGGAAACTCCAGCCAGGTCAGCAGCACCGTACGCTCACCAGTGACATACAAAACCGAGTATTCTTGGTTTAAATTCAAACCCTGCGCTCATTCGTTCTCACCTCATTGGATTGACTTTTTACTGAGATTGTTTCTTTTCTTAACTTAAAACCTAAAACTTAAAACTTAAAACTGCGGCTTGCCGCTTTAGACATCTCCAACTGCCATATCCATTTGTTCTATGATCTCTTCCTCTGTGACCGCCGCATCAATTTGGCCAAAGAGTTCTTCATCGGTAAAGTGCTTCAGGACAATGGCATTGGTCGGGCATTTTGCATTGCAGACCCCGTCACCTTTGCAGAGAACCGGATTAACCCAGGCCTTTCTACCTTGTGGTGTCTCGCGAAACTCGATGGCACCATAGGTACATGCCGTAATACATGCCCCGCACGATATACAATCGTTGTCATTGACTTCGCAGACAGAGCCCGAGGCAACGACCGTATCATTTGACAGAAGCGTCAAGACCCTGCCGGCAGCGCCATAAGCCTGGTTGATTGATTCTTTTATATGCTTGGGATAGTGGGCTGTTCCACAGAGATAGACGCCGTCAGCAGCAAACTCGACCGGTTTTAATTTGACATGGGCTTCTTTAAAGAACTGATCCGGGCTCAAAGTTACCTTGAAGTGTCCGGCGATCTCCTGGGTCGATGCGGACGGAATCACAGCGGCAGCCAGAGAAAGCACATCCGCATCTATGGCAATCTTCTGATCCAGGACGGGATCCGTCACGGCAACCCTTATGACAGGTCTGCCTTCGGCGGTGGTCGCTTCCACCCGGGGCTTGTCATCGGGATCATAGCGGATGAATTTGACATCTTTCTCAGATGCTTCCCGGTAATAATCCTCGCTGAACCCGTATGTTCTCATATCCCTGAAGAGGATGTATATATCCATTTCGGGATTCACCTTTTTCAGATTCAGGGCGTTTTTGATGGCATGGGTACAACAGACCCGGCTGCAGTAATTTCTGTCCTCATTTCTGCAGCCGACGCATTGGATCATTACCAGGCTCTGAGCATTAACAACACTTTCTTCCCCTTTGGCGATCTGCTCTCCCAACTCAAGGTGGGTGAGCACCTTCTCATCTTCTCCATAGAGGTATTCGGTCGGCGTATACACATCCGCACCGATGGCAATGACGGATGCGCCATGTTTGATCTCTTTGACCCCGCCTTCAGCTTCCACCGTGGTGATGAAATTCCCCACATACCCGGAGACGTCCGTGATGGTGGCCCCATGGGACACATGTATCATGGGGTTGTTATAAACCGAACGGATCAGATCATTCAGATATGCCTGAACATCCATTCCTTCAAGTGTTGCGGGAAGTCGACGTGCCATCCCTCCGAGTTCTTTATCTTTTTCGATCAGGTAAACGTCATGGTCCTGGTTGGCTATGGAAAGCGCACAGGTCATGCCGGCGATACCGCCGCCAACCACCAGGGCGGCCCTGTTTACGGGCAGATCAAATTCCTGTAACGGTTCCAGATAGCACGCCCGTGCCACACTCATGCGGACGATATCCTGCGCCTTCCGGGTGGCTTCTTCCTTCTGCTTGGAATGGACCCAGGAACAATGTTCCCTGATATTGGCCATTTCGCAGTAATACTGGTTCAGTCCCGCCTCCCGGAGGGTGTCTCGGAATAACGGTTCCAGGGTCCTGGGGGAGCACGCCGCAATCACCACGCGATTGAATCCCTCTTCCACTGCCAGATCCGTTATTTCCTTGGCGGAATTGGTCGCGCATGAAAAAAGCTGTTCCTGGGCGTAGACAACATTGGGCAGGGTTTTGGCATATTCAACCGTGTCGGGAACATTCACGACACTGCCGATATTGGCCCCGCAATGGCACACAAAGACGCCGATCTTGGGATCCTCCCGGGAGACATCCCTTTCGGCTGGATATATCCTTTCTTCAGCCAGCTTGTCCCGTCTGTAGTCGAGGAATTCACCCGCCTGAGCGCCGGCCCCGCTGGCGGTAAAGACCGACTCGGGGATATCTGTGGGACCCTGGAAGGCACCGCTGACAAAGATTCCGGGCCGGGTCGTTTCAATGGGATTGGTTTGTGTGGTCTCGCAGAAACCGTGCGAATCGAGTTCAATTCCAAACTTTCCCGCCAGTTCCTGATTATGGCCGGGAGGGTTCAATCCAACGGACAATACCACCATGTCGAATTCTTCTTCTTTTACCCCTTCGTCGGTGGTCGCATATCTTAAAAAGACATTCTTGCTTTCCGGATCCTCTCTGACAATTGAGGCATAGCTTCTGATGAATTCGACCCCGGGAAGTTGTTCCGCTCTCTGATAATATCGTTCAAAGTCCTTGCCGAAAGAACGGATATCATTATGGAATATGGTACACTTTGCTTCGAAGTCGTGATCCTTTGTCAGAATCACCTGTTTCTGGGTGTAGGTGCAGCACACGCCTGAGCAATAACTGTTATCGCCAGGCGTCACCCGCCTGGAACCGACACATTGAATCCAGGCCAGTTTTTTGGGATGTTGCTTGTCGGTAGCGCGGAGCACCTGCCCCTCATGCGGGCCTGTAGAGGATAACAGCCGCTCATAGTCCATGCTGGTAACGACGTTTTCGAACTCCCGGTAGCGATATTCGTCCTTCACTTCAGGGTTATACGGTTTTATTCCGGAGGAGAGGATGATGGCGCCCACGTTAACGTCAAGCTTTTTGGCGGTCTGATTCAGATCTATGGCATCATTCTGACAGACGCCTTCGCAAATCTTACATTTCTTCTCTTTCAGGTAGATACAACTTTCATCAATGTACGAAATAAGGGGAATGGCCTGGGAGAAGTAGACATGGACCGCTTTATTCTGCGAAATTTCCTGATTGAATTTATCAGGGTATTCCACCGGGCAGTACTCGACGCAGGTGGTGCAGCCGGTGCATTTGTCTTCTATGATGTATCTGGGTTTTCTAACCAGCGTTACCTGAAAGTCTCCCGCCTTTCCCTCTACACGGTCAACTTCAGTATACGTCAGGACCTCTATGTTTGGATGCCGGCCGACCTCGACCAGTTTGGGTGAAAGTATTCACATGGAGCAGTCATTGGTGGGAAAGGTTTTGTCAAGCTGGGCCATATGCCCCCCGATGCTCGGCGCCTCCTCAACCAGGTAAACCTTAAAACCCGCAGTGGCAAGATCCAACGATGCCTGAATCCCGCTGATGCCGCCGCCGACGACCATCACATCGCCGAATTTATTGTCCGTGAAACTGCTGCAAAGCTGTTCAATCTGTTCTTTTTCCAATTCTTTATGTCCTTATGAAAAAATTTATAAGGTTCTTTATAAAGCTTCCTGAATGATCTCCGTAATGTCCCGGATCTCTATTTTCTCGTCCGCACCCATGGTAATCCTGCTGTCCTCAAACATGGTAATGCAGTATGGGCACGACGTCACCAGCAGTTCAGCTCCGGTCTCAATGGCCTGATCAATTCTGAGGTCGCCGAATCTTTCACCCTTTTGCGTTTCCATCCAGACCCTGCCGCCGCCCCCGCCGCAGCAAAGACTGTCGATCCGTGTCTCAGACATTTCAATTAACGACAGACCGGGGACCTTCTTCAGGACCTCGCGGGGTTCGTCAAATATGTCGTTATGTCGACCCAGATAACAGGGATCATGGTAGGTTATTTTCTTTTCAAAGGGCTTGGTGAACTCAAGCCTTCCCGCATTCATCAGCTCAAATAAATATTCGGTGATATGAATCACGTCAAAATTTACCATGAATTCAGGGTATTCGTTTTTGAAAGTTTCGTAGCAGTGGGGGGAAGAAACGAGGATTTTTTTCACGCCATTATCAATAAATGTCTTGATATTTTCCTTGGCCAGGCGTTTGAACAATTCTTCATCACCGGTCTTTCGGATGCTTTCTCCACAGCAATTTTCCTTTTCACCCAGTATCCCGAATTCCACCCCCGCGGCGTTGAGAATCTCGGCCGTGGCAATGGCAATCTTTTTTGCTCTCGGGTCGAAACTGGGGTAGCAGCCGGGGAAATAGAGTATTTCCATCTCTTCGGTGAATGTTTCTACGGATTGACCTTTTGCCCAGTCACCACGGTTTTTTCGGTCTTCACCGAGCGGGTTGCCTTCGCCAATGAGGCTCCCCACCGCAGTTCGGACAGGCTTCACAGGAGCAGGAAAGACCCCATATTCGGTGGCAACCCTGCGCAAAGCGATACCCGATTCAATCTGTTGTACATCCCTGGGACACTGCTGAGGGCATCTTCCACAGGTGGTACAAAGCCACATCTCTTCACTTTCAATCTCAGTAAAACCGAACGTCGCCTGTCGGACCAGCTTGCGCATGCTGAAATTTCTGACCCGGTTCCACGGACAGACCGTATCGCACAATCCACATTGGAAGCATCTTTTAAAGGCGTCGCCACCGCTCTCTTTGATGACATCAATAATCTCTTTGTAGTCGGCTACAATCTCCACTGTCTTTCCTTATATTTAGGCTGTTGGGCCTCTTGTTTCGCCCTACGGTATTTTAATGACTTACATATTCTTTTCATTTCTTCGAAAAAAATAGTTTCTGTAACAACAGGAATCCATTGGCAGAAGAACTTAAAACCTAAAACTTGAAACTTAAAACTGCGGCTTGCCGCTTTAGCCCTTCTTTGACATGGACATTCGGGCAACGGTCTCCATGATCTTGTCCAGTCCATATTCGTTTGCCAATGCTTCCAACCCGACCTCCATCTCCTCGGGGCTTTCTTCTTCCTCCACGTCCTCTTCCCGTTCTTCGTAGGTGAGCGCATCCACCAGACACCATTTGACGCACAAAGGCTCGTCTTCGCCTTCGCACATATCGCATTTCAGGGGAAGGCCTGAATCGGGTTCTTTGAAATCGTCCCTGGAGGGACAAGAAGCCCGGCAGAAGGCACACTCTTCGTATTCTTTTCCATCAATTGTATATTTGTCTCTGCCCGCACATTCGGCAGCCGTATATTCACCCGCGTAAACCGGAACATATATGTCCTTCATTGGGTGGCGATTCACCTTAATACGAGATCTTGCCGGGTTGTTGCTGCTGTATTTGGGGGCTGCGTGAAAGGCGGAGCAGATGACCTCGCAGGCCCTGCAACCATTGCACAGGTCGGCATTTACTTTTATGGTTTTAACGACTTTCTTTTTTTTCTCAGCCACGGCTACACCTCCTTGTCCGCAGAGGTTTCTTTGGAAGGTGTATCACCATTATCTTTGTAGATCCCCCTCTTTTCGAAGTCTTCGGATACGTAATCCAAACCCAGTTCATTTAAAGATTCTTTAGTCGGAATCCCCTGATCATTCCATCCCTTGTATTGGTAATAGGTATCCAGGAGTTCCTTTTCAAGCTCAGGGAACCTTTTCTTCCAATGGTTCGCAGGGGGTGCATCATCTTTCCGCCTCATGCCCCTTCTGATGTTGATGGCCCTGACCAGGGTCCGGTATCTCTTGGCAGCCTGGGTCAGTTTTTCTTCGTCCATATCGATGCCCGCGCCTGCCGAGATGAATTTCGGGTAATT
>JABGPV010000134.1 GCA_018644785.1 Deltaproteobacteria bacterium
GTTTTTCTCAAAAAAACCGCAAGGATATCAAAGGATTTTCTCCGCATGCCATGGATCAAATGCTGCGATATGGCTGGCCGGGGAATGTGCGGGAATTGATGAATGCGGTGGAGCGGGCCGTGGTCATGAGCCGATCTGAATATATTCAACCCGAGGATCTACCCCTTGAACTTCAGAACCTTCCGCCGGAAAACGCAGTAGATCCATCCCTGAAAATACCGGATGAGGGCGTTTCACTTGAAAAAATGGAAAAGGAAACCATCCTCAAAACACTGGCATCGACCTCCGGCAACAAGAGCGAGGCCGCCAGAAGACTGGGTATTACCCGAAAGACCCTTCGTAAAAAGTTGAAGAACTACGAGGTGCAAGGTTGAATGCCGCTAGAATTCCGCAGTCATTCGCTGCCCACGGCACTCCCGGGTAAAGTTTCAACCTCGGGATTTCATTCAACTTGACATTACAGACGATATATATTAGTATTTCGATAGGTTTAAGGCTTTTGCAGCTTCTGCAGTTGGTTTAAGCGCCCGGAGTGAAACTTTTCATAACCCGATCATTTAACCTTTCATAGTGATTGGAGGAAACGGTAATGAAGGCGCTATGCATCATTCTCACGGGATTGGGAGTGGCTCTTTCCTTTTTCACCTTCCTCTTCTTTACCCTTGAAGACCAGACACCCTATGCGGATCCCGTTCCCATGTGGCCCATGTTCCTGGGTGTGGTCATGATCGTTCTGGGTCTCGTATGCTACAGTAGGAAATCTTAGGGCTCGCTCAAATATAATGAGTTAATCTTTCCTGCCGGATGCCCTAACCCATTGGATTTTTCACATCTTCCTGCGTCGCAGAATGGAAATCAGCAGCGAAAACCCGATGACCCCTGCCAAGATGAACCCCGCAAGCCCGATCAGAGGAATACCGTGCCATCTGGGGGGAATCCCCGACAGGACAACCAGAGAAGATCCGATGATCAATGCCGCCAGCACAATGGCAAAAACCAGCCTGTTGGCACTTCGATTGTAAGTATTGAGCAGGGGTTCAAGGCCGGAATGGCCGAATTCAATCTTCATTTTGCCTTCCCTGGCCTGTTTGAGGATTGACCTTAACTCTCCCGGAATTTCCCGTCCCAGCTGGATCAGTTCCGTACCGATTTCCAGCATATCCCCGGCGATCCGTTTGGGATTCATCCGTTCCTCTTGAACTTGTCGAACAAAGGGTTCAGCCTGTTTCAGGATGTCAATAGCCGGATCCAGCATTTTAGCAATCCCTTCGATGGTTCCCAAAGCTTTCATCATCAGGTAAAGATCGGGTTTGATCGTCAGCCCATGGGTGGTAACGGTCTCAATCAGCTTCTGAAACAACTTTCCCATCTCCAGTCTGCCCTGACGCCCGTAAACCTGTTCCTCCAAAAGATCCGTGAGGTCCCGTTCCAGCCTCCCCCGATCCGGGTCCTGATCATAAACGGAGAGCCTTAAGACGGACTCCGTGATTTTTCGTTCGTTTTTTCCAGCGAGGCTGATGACGAAATCCGTAAAGTCCTCCCGCTCATCCCGACGGATGCGACCCATCATGCCGAAATCCAGAAAACAGATGACATTGTTTGAAAGGATAAAGATATTTCCCGGATGGGGATCCGCATGGAAAAACCCATGGACAAAAATTTGTTTCATAACCAGGTCGGCGCCGTTTTCAGCCAGGGTATGAAGATTGCATCCATTTTCCTCGAGCGCCTCGAAATCCGTAACCTTGTTACCTTCAATATATTCGATGGTCAGCACGCGGGATGAGTTGAATTCTCTGTAAATTTTCGGAACATAAATCGTATGCTCTCCCAAAAACTGACGTGAAAAGCGCTCCGTTTGATAGGCTTCTATGGTGTAGTCAATTTCCTTTTCCAGGCTTCGGGCAAATTCTTCTACGATGCGGGTGGGGCGCTGGACCTCCATTTCCTCCACATGACGTTCCATAAGGGAAGCCAGGTGAAGCAGGATTTCCAGATCCACTTCAATGATTTTCCGAATGCCGGGCCTCTGGACCTTAACCACCACCTCATCTCCATCCATCAACCTCGCTCGGTGCACCTGGCCGATGGAAGCGGCGGCCAGCGGCTCCGTTTCAAAATGGGCAAACAGTTCCTCCGGCGCCCCCCCGAGCTCTTCGGCAATGATGGTTCTGGCCTCCTCGTAGGGGAAAGGCGGCACATGATCCTGGAGTTTGCTCAATTCGCGGGAATATTCCAGAGGGACCAGGTCCGGCCGCGTTGAGAGGATCTGTCCCAGTTTGATAAATGTGGGTCCCAGCTCTTCCACCGCCATTCGAACCCTTTCGGCTCGGGATAGCTTTTCGATCTGCTCGCGCCGTTTTCTGGAAATCATCTGGAGGCCAATTTCAATATATTGTTCAATTTTAAGGGTTTCTATGATATCTCCAAAACCATACTTGAACAATACACCCAGGATTTCCCGATACCGGTTGAGGTGTCGATAGGTGCGACCCACGATTCCGATTTTGCGGATGCTCAACATGCCGGATCTCCTCTCAGTGAGGGTTTCTTTCCATATATACCAGAGCGCATATTGCAGTCCAAAGCGAACAAATGTCAATTAAAAGATGATTTATGGCGTCATCTTCTGATATAAGTGTCGACTTTGAATATTAATAGAATCCGAGGAGAAATCATGAAAAAGACCATTGCAATCCTGGAAGGCGACGGCATCGGCCCTGAAATCATGCGGGAAGCCATCAAGGTCCTGAAAGCCGTTATGGAAAAATACGGCCACACCTTTAAACTGATTTACGCCCCTTTCGGCGCATCAGCATACTTTTCCGATGGGTCGCCATTTCCTGACAAAACCAAACGCATTTGCGATGAGGCCGACGTCATTGCCAAAGGCCCTGTGGGTCTGGCCGTCGAAGAAATGCACCGGATTCCACAGGAACACCGTCCGGAACTGGGGGCCATCCTGCCCCTTCGAAAACGCTATGACACCTTCGCCAATTTCAGGCCCGTAAGGCTGCCTGCGGGTCTCAAATCTTTCTCCCCCCTCAAGGATGAGGTGATTGGTGACGGAATTGATATCCTGATGATTCGTGAGCTGGTGGGCGGCATCTATTTTGGCGACAAAGTTGAAGGTTCCATGACGGAAATGAAATATGCCCGGGATGACTGCATCTACAAAGCAGAGGATGTGCGACGGGTGGCCATGGTGGCATTTGAAGAAGCCAGAAAGAGAAAAGCGAAACTAACCAACATCCATAAAGCCAACATTCTGGCCACATCCCGTTTCTGGCAGGAGATTGTGGAAGCGGTTGCTGAGGACTATCCCGACGTACCTTATCAGTCGGTCCTGGTGGACAATGCCGCCTTTCAACTGGTGGTCAATCCCACTCAGTTTAACGGGGTAATGCTGCTGGAAAATATGCAGGGTGACATCCTCACGGACCAGGCGGGCGGTATTATCGGATCTCTTGGCCTTATGCCTTCTGCCTGCATCGGGCCGGAAAAGGGGTATGTGGAACCGGCTCACGGTTCCGCCCCGGATATCGCCGGAAAGAATATGGCCAACCCCTATTCCATGATCGGAAGCATTGCCCTGCTCTTTGAAGAATGTCTGGCACTGCCGGAAGAAGCATCGGATATCTGGAACGGCATTTTTAAGATTTTTGAAGAGGGATTCATCACCAGCGACCTCCTGACCCCCTGGCATACGGAGAAAAACGTTCTGACAACCTCACAATTCGGTGAAAAGGTCGTTCGGAACATTCTCGCAGGTTGACGTTTATTGACCATTGCCGGGAAATTCCCGTTCCCATGTTTTCCCGGCGATGGCCTTCAAATGGTTTTTCCGGATTAGGAAACTCCTAATTCAAAGCTTTCGCTCAACCTTTCGAGTCACAATTCAAGGGTTCATTCTTGAGGTTTTCAACATTATTTCCGAATGGTTTTGATGCAATCTCTTCTTTTGGTGAACAGACCAAACCGGCTGCAAATTCAGCCACATCCGTGATAATTTCCCTGCAATGCAGTGCATGCTCTCTGCAAAGCCACTTTTCTTTCCACGGGTCACAGATTTCTCTGCACAGGGTGTTCCCATATTTCTGCTTCACCATATTGGGGATTTGATTAAATAACCGGTACAATCCGGGATTACCATAGAGCTCCTTTGCGGATTTTTTCGCCACATCTCTTCTGTCTTCACCTTCCGGCAGATCACTTCTGCCGTGAACCGCGCCCACCGCCAACACGGCCCCGGTGATTGCGCCGCAGGTATCTCCATATAGCCCAACACCCCCACCAAAACCGGTGGCCACCCTCTGGATGGTCTTGGGTAGACCCGTATCCACATGTGTCAATACCGCTTCCAGAACACATTCGGCGCAATTATACCCTTTTGAAAAGTTTTTTCGGGCCCTCTCCCTGATATCTGCAATTCTCTTTTCTGCTTCCAAATTTGACTCCCTTCAGCGTTCGTTACATGGTGCCGGCATAAAGCAACACCTGATTGGGTCTATTCGTTAAACATCAAAACCGGATGGAAAGTTCTTCACCCCTTGTAAACATACACGATCCATCCAAGCGATGCCTTCCTAAATGCTCGCGTATCATTTGAGGCAATCTATACCGATTTTCAAAAAGATGCCAATCAATAAATTGAAAAGCGTTCCACGCGAGAGCATAAGCAATCCTTGAAACCACAGACTTTGCCTGGGAATTGTGTATCTCCCGTAGGAAACAAAGGCGTTACATCTTTTTTCGAATGTAATCCGCAGTTACCATATGTCCCAAAGCATTCATGTGTCCGTCGGTGGGAAAATAGCGTTTCTTCCCCATCCTTTACCATGTGATGGTCCCGAAGTATCCACATTTCCCAAATAAATCTGTTCCAAGAAATATGATTTTATACTAGAATACCAAAATGGCAATGCTGCATTGATTTCTTTTGATATAATTCTGCTTGAGGAGATTTAATTTATGGAAAAGATTCTAATTGTTGGATGTAAAAAAGCCATGGATGATGTCTGTATCGGTTGTTCCAGGTGTCTTGTGGCCTTTAATCGAAGGGAAGGGGATTTCAGCTCATATGAGAAAGGGGATGCGGAAGTGATGGGGCTTTTGAATTGCGGAGACTGCCCCGGGGCAACCATCGTCACCCGATTGGCACAAGTGAACCTCTGGAACAAGCCTATGGATGAAACGGTTACTAAGATTCATTTGGGACCTTGCATCATAGATCATTGTCCTTATGAAAAAATTCTGACAAAAAAGATCAAGGCCAAAGCTGGCGTGGACGTTATAGAAGGCACCCACCCCTACAAACCTGATAACATCTTTGGGTAAGCTGGAAGCCATTCCTCTGTGGCTTGGGAATAAACGCCACGTACCCAAAGTAATCCGCCAGGAAATCGGTTATGAAAAAGAAGTTCTATTCTGCGTTTACTTATTTTGCTGGCTTCAGGGTTAATTCAGGTGAATATAAACTAAGATGGATATGGTTTCCGGTCTTATAAACGGCATTGATCAATTCCTGATCGCCCCTTATCGGTGGCCGAAAAATCCTATGATGGGCTGGTGGTTGGGCACGTTGATCCTGGCCCTGTGGTCCACCCTGTCAGGCAGTGTGACCATGGCCCTGGTGATGCGTGTGAATCTGCGGCATGTGAAGGAAGGTTTGGCGGAAACGAGCCTGCGGCACACCCAGAGCATGAATGCCCTCAAGGCCGGGGACAAAGAGTCCTACAAAGCCATCAATAAACTGGCCAACGAGGCCTACGGTAAAACCTTTTTTCTGCAGGTGGCCATGGCGGCGGCTTCCCTCTGGCCGATCCCCCTGGCCCTCGGCTGGCTGCAATTGCGCTTTTCAGACGTCAGATTCCCACTTCCGCTGGACTTACCCCTCGTCGGCAACAGTGTGGGTTATGCTTTTGTTTTTATTCCCCTGTACATCCTGGTGCGGATTCTGGTGGCAAAGATGATGAAATCAAGGCCTTAGCGCCTCACAAAAAAGCCTTGTTTTATTCCTCTATATTTTGCATTTTCTGTTACTGTCGGGAAGGGCTTGTAATCCCGAGATTGTCAATGAGGAAAAAGGAGCATATTCCAATGGAAAGTAAGCCAACCTATGAAGAATTGGAACAGAGGGTCGAGGAATTAGAAAATGAAGCTTTTGAGCGTAAGCGGGCAGAGGACGCGCTACGGGAGAGTGAAGAAAAACTTCGGATCATAATTGAACACAGCAATGAACTGTTTTACATCCACGATACAAAACATACCTTGACATATGCGAGTCAGACTTCAGTAGATCTCCTCGGGTATAGTCCTGAAGAGATGATGATAAAATGGACGAGACTGGCAACGGACAATCCCATTAATCAGAAGGGGATTGAAATTTCTGAAAGAGGGATTGCCTCAGGCGAGAAACAGGCGCCCTATCTGTTGGAATTGGCGAAAAAGGACGGTACGAGCGTATTGCTCGAAATTGATGAATCCCAGGTCAAAGACGCGTCAGGAAAAGTTGTGGCGATTTCCGGTGCTGCGAGAGATGTAACCGAGCAAAAACGGACCGAACAGAGATTGTTGAAATCAGAAAAGGGTTATCGCGACCTCTTTGATTCCATAACAGACCTCATTTACACCCAAGACCTTAATGGCCGTTTCATCACCGTGAACCGGGGTATGTGCAACGTATTCGGTTATGAAAGGGATGAGTTCATCGGAAGACCTGCATCGGATTTTATGAAGCCGGAAGTGAGGCCTTTTTTTGAAAGCGGATATCTGGAACAGATCAAGACAAAAGGGTCCCTTGAGGGTATCTCAAGCTATTTCGCGAAAAACGGTGACAAAATTTATATTGACTACCGCAGTTCACTGGTCGAACTTGATGACGGGGAGCCCTATATCAGCGGGACCGGCAGAGACGTGACAGAGCACGTTTTATCGCAACGCGAGATCAAACGCCTTCAGAATCAGATCCTTCAGTCTCAAAAGATGGAAGCCATCGGCCTTATGGCAGGCGGTGTTGCCCATGACTTGAATAACATCTTGTCAGGGATCGTAAGCTATCCGGAGTTACTGTTGATGGATTTGCCTGAAGAGAGCCCGCTCAGAAAACCCATAATAACAATCCAGGAATGCGGGATGCGGGCTGCCGATGTGGTGGCGGATTTGCTGACGGTGGCAAGAGGTGTTGCAATGGGCAAGGAGGTCTCGAACCTGAATGTCCAAATCGAAGGCTACATGAATTCAGTCGAGCAT
The DNA here is from genome assembly GCA_018644785.1 of Deltaproteobacteria bacterium. The sequence goes on from JABGPV010000134.1 coordinate 7,252, forward strand.
CAGCAACTGGCTGCAACCTACCCGTTTGTGACCTTCAAAACTGAGATTGACCCGGATCTGTTGAACATGAGTTGTTCGCCGACCCACATCAAAAAGATCTTGATGAACCTGGTTGCCAATGCCTCAGAGGCCATTGAGGGCAGCGGTATCATTGCCATCGCTACGACAAATCAGTATTTGGAAGCCCTGAAGGGGTATGGGGATGTGCGTATTGGAGAATACGCCGTGTTGGCCGTTTCAGACAATGGTTCAGGCATAACGCCTGTGGATCTTGAGCGGATTTTTGAGCCTTTTTATACCAAGAAGGTCATGGGGAGAAGTGGAACAGGTCTCGGCCTCGCTGTTGTTTGGAATACGGTCCAGGATCATAAGGGATACATAAATGTAAAGAGTAGCGAACAGGGGACGATATTTGAGCTCTACTTTCCGGTTACCCGGCAGGCGATGGCCGCTGAGAAAGAAGCGGTCCCCTTGGAAAACTATCTCGGGCATGGAGAAAAAATCCTCGTGGTTGACGATGAGGAAAAGCAGAGAGAGATCGCATGCGGGATGTTGACCAAACTGGGGTACAGTGCTGAGGCGGTTTCAAGCGGAGAGGATGCCATTGAATATGTGAAGGAACACCTGGTGGATCTGATCGTCCTGGATATGGTCATGCCCAAAGGAATTAACGGGCGGGAAACCTACGAGGCGATCATCAAGATTCATCCCGGCCAGAAGGCGATTATCGCCAGCGGGTTTTCTGAAACAGAAGATGTTAAGATGGCCCAGAAACTAGGGGCAGGCCAATATATTAAGAAGCCTTACATCCTGGAAAAAATAGGGGTTTCGATTCGGGAAGAACTGGAGAAATAGCGGTTTTCATGGTCTTCCCCCTGATGCAAGAGATTGGCGGAAAAGATAGTTTTCGTTTGGGCGCTAAATTTGGAGATCCATAATGGATTTTGTTTCAATGAATTCAAAACATGGCATTGTCAAAAGATGTTTTTTTCTCGCTGCCATCTCTATGCTTTTAATCCCATTATACTCCTATGGAGATACAAAAAATAGAGAGCAATCTGACGCTCGCGACACGCTTATTCAGGAAAAGCAGTTAACGACGATTATTGTGGATAATTATTATCCCTATACGTTTGTGAATCAAAATGGAGATCCTGATGGTTTCAGTGTCGATTTAATAAAGGCCGTCGCTCAAGAGATGGGGTTGAAACTTAAAATCCATGTGGACTCATGGGATCTGGCACGTAATGCTCTGAAAGATGGGAGCATCGATGTCCTTCCCATGATGGCCTATTCGAGTGAAAGGGATCGACAATTTGATTTCTCGGTACCGCACACCATTGCTTACGACGCTTTCTTTACAAAAAATGATGCAACCAAAATACGGTCCCTCGATGATCTCCGTGGGAAAAAGATCATCGTAATGAAGGGGGATCAAGCCCATGATTATCTTCTTTCTACCGAACTCATAGGGCCTGAACAGTTGGTCCTTGTTGACAGCCTCCCCGATGCCCTCAGACTGTTGTCTTCAGGCAAAGGAGATGCCGCGTTGATGCCCAAATTGGTGGGGTTGATTGCCGCCAAGAATCTGAAGTTCAGCACCCTCGAATTGTCACCGATTGTTATCGAGGCGTACAACAGGCCCTTCAGTTTTGCGGTGGCGGAGGGGAATCTGGCGCTTTTAGAAAGATTGAGCCAGGGTTTAAGTATAGTAAAAACATCGGATCAATACAGCAACATCTACAAGAAATGGTTCGGCGCGCTGGAACCGCCGGGTTTATCTCTGAGAACGGTCCTGAAATATATTGGGGGGATAATCCTTGCTTTTATACTGATTGGATCAGTTCTGCTTCTGTGGTCGTTTTCCCTGAAAAGACAGGTGGCTTTGCGAACGATGAGTCTTGGGGAGGAGATCGAAGAGCGCAAGCAAGCACAAGGGGAGTTGAAGGAATCCGAGGCTAAATTCCGCAGTTTTGCTGAACAGTCCCTTGTGGGCATCTATCTCATCTCAGATGATGTCTTCAAATATGTTAACCCGAAATTTGCCGAAATCTTTGGCTACAGTGTTGATGAATGCCTGAACAACATGCAATTTAGCCAACTTGTACTTCCCGAGGATCTGGCGACGGTTCAAGAACAGGTAGGCAGACGGTTATCTGGAGAAAACAAAGCCGTTCGATATTCTTTCAGTGGAATTAAGAAAAGTGGCGAGACAATCCATGTGGAGATCTTCGGCTCTTCCATGGTTTTAACAGGCAAGATTGTTGTCACAGGAACCATGTTGGATATCACCAAGCGAATAGATGCCGAAAATGCATTAAAAGAAAGTGAAGCGCGCCTGAAAAAGGCCCAGTCGGTGGCCAAGCTGGGTAACTGGGAGTACGATATTTCCACCGGAAAAGTCTGGGGGTCTGAACAGGCATTTCGTATCTATGGCATTGAAAGAACTTCGCCTTACCTCCCTTTGGACCGGGTTGAGGCATGTATCCCTGACGCACCAAGGGTAAACCAGGCATTGGTGGATCTGATTCAAGAAAACAAACCATATGACATGGAGTTTGAAGTTCATCAGGAGGTTAGCAGGCAAACCATATTAATCTATTCCATAGCGGAATTGATATATGAAAACGGGTTGCCGATAAAAGTATTGGGCGTAATACGAGATGTTACTGAGCAAAAAAAGGAGGAAAAAGAGCGAAAACAGTTGGAAGACCAACTCCAGCATGCCCAGAAGATGGAGGCCATTGGAATGCTGGCAGGTGGTGTGGCACACGATCTCAACAATATCCTGGGTGGCCTTGTAAGCTATCCTGAATTGTTATTGCTGCAACTCCCTGACGACAGTCCTTTAAGAAAATCAATTTTAACCATACAAAAATCTGGAGAAAAAGCAGCAGCGGTTGTCCAGGATTTATTAACGTTGGCGAGGAGGGGTGTTGCCGTCACCGAAGTGGTCAATCTGAGTCATGTTGTCGATGAATACCTGGAAAGCCCCGAGCATGAAAAACTTCAATCGTACCATCCCGGAGTCCATATCAAAACCCGTCTTGAAAAAGACACCCTCAACATATTGGGATCATCCACTCACCTTTCCAAGACCGTCATGAACCTGGTTTCCAACGCTGCCGAGGCCATACCCGAAGGGGGGGCGCTGACTGTTTCTACGGAGAACCGATACATTGATAGACCCATAAGAGGTTATGATGATGTAAAAGAGGGCGATTATGTGGTGCTCACAGTCACAGACACCGGGACCGGTATTTCCCCGGATGATATGGAGAAAATATTTGAACCGTTCTACACCAAGAAAAAAATGGGAAGAAGCGGAACGGGCCTGGGCATGGCAGTGGTATGGGGGACGGTAAAGGACCATAACGGATATATCCATGCCCGGAGTACGGAAGGGAAAGGAACAACATTCACGCTGTATTTTCCGCTGACCCGGAAATCGCTCGAAGAGAGATCCGATATATCTTTAAAAGATTATATGGGCAAGGGCGAAGCGATTCTGATTGTGGATGATGTGGAAGAACAAAGGAAAATAGCATCCGGTATGCTAAAAGAGTTGGGCTATTCGGTCGTATCGGTTCCCAGTGGGGAAGAGGCGGTTGAATATCTCAAGACCCATAAGGCTGACTTATTGGTCTTGGATATGATTATGGATCCGGGTATGGATGGCCTCGACACCTACAGGAAAATTATCGAAATCCACCCCGAGCAAAAGGCAATCATTGCCAGTGGATTTTCTGAAACGGACCGTGCTAAAGAGCTTCAGCATCTGGGTGCGAGAGCATATATAAGAAAACCGTTCCTGCTGGAGAAGATAGGCCTTGCTGTTAAGGAAGAGCTGGCGAAATAGGTTGTTTCTGTCCAATAAATCAACTGTATTTCAACCAGAGGACCTCGTAAGGTGCGAGGGTCAGAGAAAGCATTCCGCTATTTTTTAGAAATTAGTCCTATTTTGCAAATTGAACATTTAATTATCTGCATATACCCGATGCAAAGGAAGGGAAAACCAATGGGCGAAACAGTCAAGATTAATGATCTGATGGTTCAGAGCGGGGTAAAATTCGGCACAAGCGGCGCCCGTGGTCTCGCAGATGATATGACCGACAGGGTGTGTTACGCCTACACAGCGGCCTTTATTCAATACTTGGAAGAGACAGACGAACTGAAAGGGACCGGGACTATTGCCGTAGGCGGAGATCTGCGCTCAAGCACAGAGCGCATCATGTCGGCAGCGGCCAGGGCCATTTCAGATAAGGGCTATGCGCCACAATGTTGCGGAAGGCTACCCGCTCCGGCATTGGCCCATTACGGCCTCATGAAAGACATCCCTACGGTGATGGTCACGGGAAGTCATATCCCCGAAGACCGTAACGGCATCAAGTACACCAAAAGGGAAGGGGAAATCCTTAAGCACGATGAAGCAGGCATCAGACGCCAGGCAGTAACACTGCTTCAGGGTCTTTTTGATGAGAAGGGAATGTTTCCAGGTGAAGAAAAACCCCTTGTTCCCAACAGCGAAGCCTCAGATTTGTACATAGACCGTTATCTCGAGTTTTTCTCTCCCAACTGCCTGAATGGCAAAAAGATAGGTGTATATCAACATTCGGCTGTGGGCCGTGATGATATGGTCACAATTCTTTCCGGCTTGGGCGCCAATGTCACCCCCTTAGGGTTTTCCGCGAGCTTTATTCCCGTTGATACGGAAGCCATCCGGCCGGAAGACGTGGAGGCGGCCGGGAAATGGTCTGCGGAATATGATTTTGACGCCATTGTATCGACGGACGGAGACAGCGATAGACCGTTGATCAGCGATGAAAACGGGAAGTGGCTCCGCGGAGATGTGGCAGGTATTCTCTGCGCCGCGTATCTCAAGGCCGATGCTGTTGCCACACCCATATCCTGCAATTCCGCCGTGGAAAAATGCGGTTTTTTCAAGGTGATTTACCGTACAAGGATCGGATCACCCTTTGTGATTGAAGCCATGCAACAGGCCCAGGAAAAAGGGGCAAAACGGGTGGTTGGATATGAGGCCAATGGCGGGTTCTTGATAGCCTCCCCCATTGGACCGGGGGGGAAGATTCTGTCCCCATTGCCCACGCGAGACGCCGTAATCCTCCATCTCGCCATTCTTTTGCTGTCCATTGAAAAAAACATGACGATCAGCGAGTTGGTCTCTGAACTGCCGCAACGGTTTACATACAGCAACCGGCTGAAAGAATTCCCTACGGAAAAGAGCAGTGCCAAGATCAACGCGCTTTATTCCGGGAATGAATCAAGGGATAAAGAGACCATTGGGGCTATTTTCGGGGAGCCATTCGGCCCGGTTTCCTCTTTTGACACCACTGACGGTCTGCGAATCACCTTTGAAAGCGATGAAATCGTACACCTTCGCCCATCAGGCAATGCGCCGGAGTTTCGCTGCTACAACGAAGCCGACACTGAATCCCGTGCAATGGAGATGAATCGGATCTGTATGGATATCATGGCTGCATGGCGATAAGCCCTTTCACAGGAGGACGCTTGAATGAAAAAGATCACCGTTTTCATGTTTATTGACGCCTTGGGTTGGGAGATCATCAAGGACCGGGATTTCCTTAAAGATATTGCCCCCCACAGGTACAGGGTGGGGATGCAGTTTGGATACTCGTCCACGGCCATCCCGACCATTCTGACGGGAGAAAAACCGACCGTACACAAGCACTTGAGTTTTTATTATTACGCCCCTGATAAATCGCCTTTTAAGATATTCAAATACCTGCTGCTTCCCTATCTGCCAGGCGCCATTGTTGACAGGTGGCGGGTGCGTCATAACCTTTCAAAGTTGGTGGCCAAACTTTACGGATATACCGGGTATTTCGAAATGTACGCAATGCCTTTCGACCGGATACACTACTTTGATTACATCGAAAAGACCGATATGTTTGTTCCGGACGGGCTAAAGCCGGTCAAGAATCTCGCTGATAAGCTCGAGAAAAGAGGCATCCCCTATCACATTTCCAACTGGCGGTTGAAAGAAATCGAAAATATCGAAGCGTTGATTAAAGAGATAGACGCAGGTGAAATACGTTTTGCGTTCTTGTATACGGCCGCAATGGATGGTCTGCTTCACAGGGTCACAAAGGATGGACGGGAGATTGATGAAAAAATTGAGTGGTACAGTGAGCAGATTCAGAGAATCATTGAAGCCATAAAAAAAAGATACGATGATTTCTATTTCGCTGTGCTGTCCGATCATGGCATGACGACTTTAGCAGGAGTCGTCAATGTCAAAGCCCGGGTAGAGGGCCTTGGCCTGAAATTCGGAAAGGATTATGTGGCGGTCTACGATTCCACCATGGGAAGATTCTGGTTCCTGAAAGAACAGACGAAGGAGAGGATTCTGAACCTCCTTCATCAGCTCCCTCACTCCCACGTGTTGTCAAAAGAGGAGGAGAAAAAATACGCCATTGACTTTGAGAACCATATGTATGGGGAGAAATGTCTTCTTATGGATCCGGGGTGGCAGATCGAACCCTGCGATATGGGGGTAAAGGCACTGCCGGCCATGCACGGTTTTGCACCGGAGCACGAGGATTCCTATGCCGCACTCCTAAGCTCTGAGCCGGTTGACATTCCCCTTAATTGCGTGGATGATTTTCATCACTTGATGGTTAAAAAAATGGAGGGGTTGACGTAAAGGGTTTCAAGTTTCAGGTTTAAAGTTTCAAGTTCACCTCTTTTCAGATATCAGGTCCACCGGTTCCCTGCCCGGGGCCGAAATCCCACGCCGGACCAACAACGACCCCTCAACGAGATAGAACT
>JABGPV010000135.1 GCA_018644785.1 Deltaproteobacteria bacterium
CGGACAAAACGGCGTCCGCATCGGCAATGGCGCGAGACACGAATTGTTTTTTCAGGTAATTACCACGACCTTTCAAGTCAACGATGACGTCGTCGGTTCCCATCCAGCCGTCGGCGATGATGACCGGGCACCCCATGGTTCCCTGGTTGAAGCCGTTCATGTTGGCGGTTTCCAGGTGATCGATGGCCAGGGTTCGGCTGATCCAGGGATGATAAGGCATGGTGGTGGTATCCGTCACGAAAGGCCGGCATCCCTTTTCCTTCAGCGCTTCTACCAGGGTCCGTACAATAATGGGTCGAAGGTATCCCACATTATAGGCTTCTCCCATATGGGTTTTCACCGCCACGAGGTCCCCGGGTTTCAGGTTGTCCAACCACCCGGAATACTCCAGAATTTCTCGCCCTTTAATAGCGATGGATTCCAGAAAACGTTTTGCCCTCGCATCCATGAACCAGATTTTCGCCTTGGCCATATGAAAGTTCCTCCCTATCAGTTTTAGGTGATTATTTAATCTCCCATATTTTCCACCGTCCCACAAGCACAAATTGAAAGTTTCGTCGTTCATAGCGGAAATCCGTTTCAACCTTATTGCCCCAAAAACTTATTCCTGATCGCTATTGACCTTGACTATAATGACCGATTGAATTAAATAAACAAGGTTAATCAATTGTGATAAAACAGGTTGTTTCAAACAATAAAATCAGGATGGATTTTGTACAGCTATGGGAAAACCGAGTGCAATTATAGAAGATCGAGCGAACAAAGTGGAGAAATTGAGGGCGGGCGGCGTCAATCTTTATCCTGCGGGTTACCAAGTGGATATAACCGCAGGAGAAATCCTGCGGCGATTCGGTGGTATGGATGAAAAGGAACTGGAGCAGGAAACAAAAAGCCACTCTGTGGCCGGTAGAATTATTTCCAGAAGAGATTTCGGAAAAGCGTCCTTTATCCACATCAAAGACCGAACCGGCCGAATTCAGGCCTATGTCAGGAAAAACAAGATACAACCCGATCAATTCGATACATTCAAGCTGATGGATATCGGCGACTTCGTGGGGCTGAAGGGGTCGCTGTTCAGAACCAAAACCGGAGAATTAACCCTTGTGGCGGAAGACCTTACGCTGCTTAGTAAAGCCATGAGGCCCCTTCCCGAAAAATGGCATGGCCTAACCGATGTTGAAACAAGGTACCGGCAGCGGTATGTGGACCTGATCATGAATGATCATGTGCGGGAAGTTTTTGTGACCCGGAGTCGGATTATCCAGGCCATTCGCGAGTTTTTCATCGAAAAAGACTTCCTGGAGGTGGAAACGCCCATGATGCAGCCCATTCCGGGCGGGGCCACTGCGAGGCCTTTTAAAACCTATCATAATGCACTGGGGATGGACCTTTACATGAGAGTGGCTCCCGAACTTTATCTAAAACGGCTGGTGGTGGGGGGCCTCGAAAGGGTGTTTGAAATCAACCGTAATTTCAGGAATGAGGGCCTTTCCATCAAGCACAATCCTGAATTTACCATGATGGAATTTTATATGGCCTATGCCACTTACGAGGATTTGATGGTATTGACGGAGGATGTTTTCGGCCACGTTCTTGAACAGGTGGGCAGTGGGCAGGTGATTGAATACCAGGGAAAAACCATTGACTTTACCCCCCCATGGAGAAGGATCTCCCTCTTTGATGCCTTAAGAGAGACGGGAGATGTGGAAGAAAACGTTTTTAATGACAGGGAACCTGCGGCAACTCTGGCCCGGGGTCTTGGCATTGCGGTTCAGGACCGGGACGGGCACGGACAGATACTAACCAAACTTTTTGATCACCTGGTGGAACCCCATCTGCTCCACCCCACTTTTGTGACCGGTTATCCCACGGAGGTTTCACCCCTATCCAGGCGTAATGACCAGGATCCTTCGTTGACCGATCGATTCGAGCTGTTTATCGGGGGCCGGGAGATTGCCAATGCGTTTACAGAATTAAATGATCCCGTGGATCAGAAAGGCAGGTTCGAAAGCCAGGTGGCGCTCAGGGATGCCGGGGACAAGGAGGCATTGTTTATGGATGAGGACTATGTCACCGCCCTCGAATACGGCATGCCGCCGACCGCCGGGGAAGGCATCGGCATTGATCGACTGGTGATGCTGCTCACCGATTCGCCATCCATTCGGGATGTCATCCTGTTTCCCCAGATGCGACCGAAGGAATAGGTTGTTTCCCTCATGTATGAGTTATTCTTAGGACTTCGATACCTGAAAGCCAAGCGGAAACAGCGTTTTATTTCCGTCATTACCATTATTTCTGTGCTGGGCGTGATGGTAGGCGTCATGGCGCTGGTGGTGGTCCTTTCCGTGATGAATGGTTTCAGGTCGGACCTCATGAGCAAAATATTGGGTGTGAATTCCCATGTTCTGGTGTTGAATCTCAGTGGGACCTTCAACGGTTACCAAGAGGTTGCTGAAAAGGTGGAAAAAATGGATGGGGTGGTGGCCATAACCCCTTTCGTCTACACCCAGGTGATGCTCAATAACTCAGGAAGGGTTTCCGGCGCTGTACTGCGGGGGGTGGATCCCAAAAGCGCCGCCCGGGTGGTCAGCTTTGACAAAATGATCAAAGAAGGGTCCCTGTCGTCTTTGAGTGAGGCCGAAAACGGCATTCCCTCTATCATCATCGGAAGCGAATTGGCCAAGCAGATCGGCGCCTCTACCGGAAGTTTGGTGACGGTGATTTCACCCGAAGGGAAATTGACCCCTTTAGGCAGAACGCCCAACACCAAAAGGTTCAAAGTGACCGCCATTTTTGATTCCGGTATGTATGAATATGATGCTTCAATGGTATATATTTCGCTTGGGGAGGCCCAACGTTTTTTGGCCCTGGGTGACAGTGTGACGGGGCTTGAGTTAAAAGTCAAAGAGGTTTACCAGTCTGATATTATTGCGAGGAAGATTCAGAAATCATTGGGGTATCCTTACTGGACCAAAGACTGGAAACTCATGAATCGAAGTCTTTTTTCGGCGCTCAAGCTTGAAAAACTCACCATGTTTGTCATCTTGACCATGATTGTTTTGGTGGGCGCCCTGAATATTATCAGTACATTGGTGATGGTGGTCATGGAAAAGACGCGGGATGTGGCCATTTTGAGGGCCATGGGCGCTTCCGCCCGTAGCATTATGAGCATTTTCATGCTCCAGGGTATTCTGGTGGGCGTCATTGGAACCATTGCCGGTCTTTCCTCCGGGCTCGGCTTATGCTATTTGCTGAGCAGGTATAAGTTTATCAACCTTCCCTCCGATGTTTACTACATTTCCAAACTGCCGGTGCAAGTTTCAGTTTCGGATGTTTCCATTGTGGCAGCTGCGGCGGTGGTCATTTCTTTCCTGGCGACCCTTTATCCGGCGTGGTATGCATCAAGGTTGAACCCTGTGGAGTCCTTTCGGTATGAATGATCGCTTAGATGAGAGCCTCTTACAGACGGACCCGGCTCCAGCTGTCGGTGCCACTTTGGCGGAGGCGGCAGAGATTTCACACCCGCCCATGCTGACCTTTGATGGGGTGAGTAAGTCTTTCGAGCACCTCGGGTCGACCATTGAGGTTCTGAAAGGGATTGATCTGGAAATTCATCCCGCCGACAGCCTGGCCGTTACCGGTGCGTCAGGCGTGGGAAAATCAACCCTGCTCAACATTATGGGGAGCCTGGATCCGCCTACGGCTGGAACCGTTAAGTTTAACGGTTTAGACATTTATGAAATGGGCCAGAAGAGTTTGTCCCTTTTGCGAAACCGGGAGATTGGCTTTGTGTTTCAGTTCCATCATCTGTTGCCTGAACTAAATGCGTTGGAAAACGCCATGATGCCGGCTTTGATCGCCAGGCATTCCAGAAAGCAGGCGATCCATATGGCAGAAGATGTGCTTAAAAATGTGGGTCTGGAAAATCGCATGACCCATCGGGCAGGCGAGCTTTCCGGTGGAGAGCAACAGCGTGTGGCCATTGCGCGGGCGCTGATTATGAGTCCAAGGTTGATTCTGGGGGATGAGCCTACGGGAAATCTGGATTGGGCGACCGGTGAGGAGATTGCTGAGTTGCTTTTCCGCCTGAACAGGGAGGCGGGAGTTGCCATGGTCATTGCCACCCACAACGAGAAATTGGCGGAAAAGATGTCAAAAAAAATGGAGTTGATTGATGGTCGAATTCGCTAGTCGTATCAAGCATTTTTTGTTGTTTTTTGTTGATGAATATGGAAGAAAGGCCTTCACCGTTTCATCCCAGGCTTTTTTACTGGTTCTCATGGTTTTCTGTTTCGGGGTCGTGGAAGCGCCCGCCCGGGAAAAGAAAGGAACCGTCTGTATTCTGCCATTTCAAGTCAATGCTGCCAAATCCTTTGCCCATTTGCAAAAAGGGTTGCAGAAGATGCTTTCATTTAGAATGAAACAGAACGGTTTCAAAACGATTCCCCCCGAGACCATCAATAAAGATCCGATTGTTTTTTCAAAAGTTCTCCGGGATAAAGTACTGGTTCGTTTGGGAAATCGGTTTACGGCTGATTGGGTGGTGAAAGGGAGCATGACCCAGATCGGCGACAAGGGGAGTATCGACCTGAAAGTCGTTGACGTTTCGGGTAAAAAGATGCCTTTTTTTATCTTTCAGGTTATTGAGGATATGGACGAGGTTCCGGAGTCGGTGAAGCGACTGGCTTTGAGTGTTGAAGATCGGATCACCGGGGTTCCCCAGGTGGATTCCGTCCATGTGGCAGGCAATCGGCGAATCGAAAAGGCCGCTATCCTGGCGGTTGTGGGCACGGAGCCCGGGGACAGGCTGGACTTTGATAAATTGGACAAAGACCTTCGCGACATCTACAAAATGGGCTTTTTCAAGGATGTAACCATGGGTGTGTCCGACGGTCCGGCGGGCAAGGTGATTACCTTTAACGTGGTTGAAAAGCCATCCGTGGGCAAGATCGTGTTCGTGGGCAATGATGAGTTCGATGATGAAGATCTTCAGAAAGAGCTTGGGATCAATCTGTATTCTATTCTGGATTTCAATGCCATCAAGCAAAGCGTCAATCGTCTCTATGATTTTTACAAGGAAAAGGGTTATTACAATGCCGAAATCAAGGAGACCACCGAAAACCTCCCCAACAACGAGGTTTTGTTGAAATACGACGTTAATGAAAATGACAAGGTTTACATCCTGAAGATCGAGTTCAAAGGGAATAAGGCCTATGACAGCGATGAACTCAGGGACATCATGGAGACCCGTACGAAGTGGTTTCTTTCCTGGATTACCCATGCGGGTATCCTGGATAACAAAAAGCTGGAATTTGACGCGCATAAGATTACCAGCTTTTACCATAATCATGGTTACATCAGGGCCAAAGTGGGGGAGCCTAAAGTCTATTATGATGACAAGATCAAGGGATTGGTGGTTTCCATTGATATCGATGAAGGTGAGCGGTACGAGGTTGAAAAGGTGAATGTTGCCGGGGATCTTATCGAGCCCGCTGATGAGCTCTTAAAACAGGTCAATATCGGAAAGGAAAAAGTTTTCAACCGGGAGACCGTTCGAAATGATATGATTCGTCTGCAAGATATTTATGCCAACAAAGGTTTTGCCTATGCGGAGATCAAGCCGATTATCAAGGAGGACGATGAAAACCATCTGGCTGACATCACGTACCGGATTTCAAAAGGTCCCAAAGTCCGTTTTGAGCGCATCACCATAACCGGGAATCAGCACACGAGAGACAAGGTTATCAGGCGTGAACTGAAGGTAATGGAGGGCGAATATTTCAGCGGACAAGGTTTGAAGCGGAGCTCTGAAAATTTGAGGCGTCTGGGGTTTTTTGAGGATGTGCAGCTCCATACCAAGAAGGGCAGTCGTGACGATTTGATGGATTTGAACGTGGAAGTCAAAGAGAAGGGAACCCGGACGTTCAGCGTGGGCGCCGGGTACAGCTCGGCCTATTCGGCATTTGTGACCTTTCAGGTTTCCGATGAAAATTTTATGGGATATGGACAGCGCTTGACGGCTTCAGCCAGAATCGGTGGACGGAATACGGAATTCGACATCCGGTTCCTGGAACCCTGGCTTTTTGATACGCGCCTCTCCTTGGGGGCTGATCTGTACAAGTTTCGGCAGGAATACGCGGACTACACCCGATCCAGCTATGGCACCCGACTTTCCCTCGGAGCACCGCTCTATATAGACTACACCCGGGTTACCCTCATGTATGCCTATGACCATGCCAATATCAGTGATGTTGCCGAGGGCGCTTCACAGATACTCAAAGACATGACCGGCAATAACATCACCAGCAGTTTTACACTTTTTCTCAAACGGGACAGCAGGGACCGGACATTCAATACCACCCGGGGGTCCATCAATGATGGTTCCGTTCAGTATGCCGGAGGATTCCTGAGCGGCGATGAACAGTTCACCAAGTATCGTGGAAGAACAGCGTGGTTTTTTCCCCTGTTCTGGAATACGGTGTTCATGGTTCAGGGCCGAGCGGGATTTATTCAGAACCGGGGGAAGCTGTCCACCTACCAGAAATTTTTCCTCGGTGGCATCAATACGGTCCGTGGCTACGATTTCAATACCATTTCGCCCATCGACCCGAAAACAGGTGATTATATTGGTGGCGAAAAAATGATGGTCTATAATGTTGAATACAACTTTCCATTGCTCATGGAACAGGGTGTGACGGGTGTCGTATTTTTTGATGCCGGTAATGTGTGGACTTCTGAATCTGAAGATGCTTATAACTTCAGCGGTCTTAAGAAATCGGTGGGTGCCGGAGTGCGATGGTATTCGCCATTGGGCCCGCTTCGGCTGGAGTATGGCTGGAAGTTGGATAAGATGGAGGATGAGGGGGCAGGAAAATGGGAATTCAGTATTGGCGGTGTAATGTAAGCAGATAACGAAAAACCAGTTGAAAGGGGACCAACATGAAAAAGTTTTTTTGGATTTTATTGGGTTCGGCGTTCTTGTTTTCCATGCAGTATACAGTCGCTTTTTCGGCCGGGGTCAAGATCGGCGTGCTGGACATGAAGCGGCTTCAGCAGCGGTCGGCAAATTTCCAGGTGATTAAGGAAGGGTTAAAGAAAAAATATAACGCGTTTCAAAAAAAATTGGATGGTGAAAGACAACAGATTGAAAAGCTGGAAAGAGACTTGCAGAAGCAGAGTATGATGCTGAGCCTTGATGCCAAAGAAAACAAGGAAATGGAATTGGGGAAGCTGACCCGGCACTACAAATACATGGTTGGTGAAGTCACCCAGGAAATGAAAGACGCAGAGTTTGAGGCCACGCGCAAGGTCGGCAAGGAGATCGAAAAGGTCGTTGAGAAGATCGCAAAAAAAGGGGGCTATACCATCATCCTGGAACAGGGTACCGTGGGGCTTATCTACAACGATGATACCATTGATATCACCGCCCAGGTGATCAAAGCCTACGATAAGATGAAGCAATAGGAGAGAGAAGTCCTTGGAAATACCGTTAATAGAAGTGGCAGAAATTGTGACTGGGGAGTGCATCGGTCATAAAAACTTTGTTGTTACGGGTATTAACTCCCTTGATCAGGCTGGCCCTTCGGAGGTTTCTTTTTTTTCGGATCGCCGTTATGGTGAGAGCCTGAAAAACACGAAGGCCGGTGCATTGCTGGTTTCCGAGATAAATGACGAATTCAAGGGGCCGCAGGTGGTAACCCCTCACGTGGAACTGGCCTATGCGAAAATCGCGTCGATTTTTGCCATGCCGCCCACCCGATATCCTGGGATCAGCGCTGATGCCTTTATCGGCGAGAACTGCCATCTGGGAGAAGATGTATCAATTTTCCCCATGGTCTATGTGGGCGAGGGTTCTGAAATCAACGATGGGGCCACGCTCTTTCCGGGGGTCGTTATTGATGAAAGGGTAAAGATCGGCAAGAGGACCATCCTGTATCCCAACGTAACGGTCATGCGGGATTGTGTCATTGGAAATGATGTGATCGTCCATGGTGGCACTACCATCGGGAGTGACGGGTTCGGTTTTGTACGGAATGGTTCATCATCCGTTAAAATTCCGCAGACCGGGATTGTTCAGATTGACGACCATGTTGAGATCGGTGCCAATAATTGTATTGATCGTGGCGCATTCGGCAAGACCTGGATTAAAGAAGGTGTTAAAACCGACAACCTGGTTCAGATTGCCCACAACGTGGTTATCGGGGAGCATTCCATTATTGTGGCGCTCGCAGGGATTTCGGGGAGCTCTCAGCTAGGGAGGGGTGTGGTTATCGGGGGGCAGGTCGGTGTAAATGACCACACAGAGATTGGTGACGGGGCCATGGTGGGCCCCCAGTCCGGTGTGGCAAAGTCGATTCCCGCCGGAAGCGTGGTCTCCGGCACTCCGGCTATCTCCCATCGTCTTCGGCTCAAGACTATGGCCATGACGACCCGACTGCCGCAATTCAGTGATCGCTTACGGCACCTTGAGAGAAAGGTTCATGAATTGGAACAACGGACAGATGACGGAGGACGGACGACAGATGACCGATGACGAAGTAGGGGCTGGCCTACGTGCCCGCCCATCGATTGAACTCCCTTTGACATATACGGAAATCACCGAAATTATCCCTCACCGCTATCCGTTTTTGTTGGTGGACAGGATTATCGAACTGGAGTTGAGTAAAAGGGTGGTGGGTATAAAAAATGTAACCATTAATGAACCTTTTTTTCAGGGGCATTTCCCGGGTGAGCCCATTATGCCGGGAGTCCTCATCATTGAGGCCATGGCGCAGGTGGGTGGGATCATGGCGCGTTTGTCCATCCCCGGCGTCATGGAAAAAGAAACCCCCGATCCGATCCGTTTTGTGGCCATCGACAAAGTCAAATTCAGAAGGCCGGTGATTCCCGGCGACCAGATCCGATTTGAAATCGAAGCGCTGAGAACAGGCTCAAAGGTATGGAAAGTGGCGGGAAAGGCCCTTGTGGACGGTCATCTGGTGGCAGAGGCGGTTTTGGTGGCGACCATTGGGTAATTTAACAGACATTCATCCTATGGCGGCGGTAAGTCCCCACGCGCGGATTGATTCGGGCGTCAAGGTCGGCCCCTTCAGCAGTGTGGGTGACCATGTGACCATTGGCTGTGATACCGTGATCGGCGCTCATGTGGCTATTGAGGGCCATACGACCATTGGGAAGCGGAACCGGTTTTATCCTTTCTCTTCTATCGGCACACCGCCCCAGGACGTGGGTTATGGTGATGAAGAGACACGTCTTTTGATGGGCGATGAAAATACCGTCAGGGAATATGTCACCATCAATCGCGCCACTACCAAAGAGGAATGGGAGACCGTCGTTGGAAGCCATAACTATTTGATGGCTTATGCCCATGTGGCCCATGACTGTCGCCTTTCGGACTGGGTAATCCTGGGGAACGGCGCCACCCTGGGCGGTCACACCCATATAGGAGAATACGCCATTTTAAATGCTTTTCTGGCGGTTCAGCAATTTGTGAGAATCGGCGCCCATGCTTTTTTGGGTGCCAAAGCAGGAATTGATCGCGATGTCCCCCCCTATATGATCACCGCCGGCCCAAGGGCCAGGCTTTATGGTGTCAACCAGAGGGGCCTGAAAAGAAGAGGCTTTTCTCAGGAGACCATCGATATACTGAAAAAAGCGTACCGGATTTTATGGCGGGATCACAAGCGCCTGGATATGGGCATTTTGCAGGTCAAGCAAGAGCTGGAGATGATACCGGAGTTGAAGATTCTTCTGGATTTCCTGGCCGGGTCAAAGCGGGGGGTGATTCGGTGATGCCGGCCCCGGATAAAACCATCGGGCTGATTGCAGGTGGCGGGCAGTTCCCGCTGCTGGTGGCGGATGCGGCAAGGAAACAGGGAACGCGTGTGGTGGCTGTAGCCCACCATGGCGAAACGGATGCTGCTTTATCGGACAAAGTGGATGAGATTGTATGGATCAAACTGGGCCAGTTGGGCCAACTCATCAAGACGTTTAAGAAATTCGGTGTCAGTAAGGCGCTGATGGCGGGTTCCATCGCCAAGAAGAAGATGTTTGAAATGCGTCCCGATTTTAAGGGACTTGCCATTATGACCAAACTGGCGATCTTTCATGACGATGACATCCTCCGCTCGGTAACAGATGAATTTGCCAAGGAGGGGGTTGAGATTGTCAGTTCAACCCTTTTTATGCCGGAGCTTCTGGCGCCCGAAGGTTGTCTGACCAAACGGCAGCCCACCCGGAGTGAATGGGCGGACATCCGTTTTGGTTGGAAGATTGCAAAGGAGTTGGGTCGCCTGGATATCGGGCAGAGTGTTGTGGTGAGGAAAAAGACGGTTTTAGCGGTGGAGGCCATGGATGGTACTGATGCCACCATCCTTCGCGGGGGCGCTCTGGCCAAAGAAAAGGCTGTTGTGGTTAAAGTCAGCAAGCCCACCCAGGATCTTCGTTTTGACGTGCCTTGCGTTGGGATGGAAACCATTTCAGTCATGTCGCGGGTCAAGGGCGCTGTCCTGGCTGTGGAAGCCGGACGCACACTGATGTTTGACAGGTCGGAGATGGTGAAAGCCGCGGACCGGGGAAAGATCGCTGTGGTTGCTGTTGAAAGCGCTTCGGGAGATAAGGATGAAAAAGGATAAACTTAGAGTCGCTGTGATCGGTGTGGGTCATCTGGGTGAGTATCATGTTCAGAAATATAAGGCCATGCCCGAAGTAGAATTTGTGGGTGTTGTGGACGTGGATGGAACACGCGTAAAGGAGATCGCCCGTCGATATGATACAACCGCTCACGATGATCACTCCCGCATCCTGAGCCAGGTGGATGCCGTGAGTCTGGCTGTTACCACGGAGATGCATTTTGAAGTGGCAAAAGATGTGTTGGCAAACAATGTTCACATGCTCATTGAAAAGCCCATAACCTACGATCTGAAAGAAGCGGACAAACTGATCCACATGGCCCGTAAACGGAATCTGGTGTTGCAGGTGGGTCTCATTGAACGATTTAATCCGGCCATCAAAAAGCTGGAACCCCTGCTCAAGGATCCTGTTTTTCTGGAATCTCACCGAATGAATCTGTTTACGACGCGGGGACTGGATGTGGACGTGGTCCTCGATTTGATGATTCACGATCTGGATATTATCCTTCACCTGGTCCAAAGCAACGTAAAAGAGGTCCATGCCGTCGGAATGCCCGTCATCACGGAAAAGACCGACATCGCCAATGTTCGCCTCATTTTCGAGGACGGGACCGTGGCAAATTTGACCGCCAGCCGTGTTTCAGGAAAAATGCTGCGGAAAATACGCGTGTTTCAACCGGATGCCTATTTTTCAGCTGACTGCGGAAAACGCCAGCTCACCGCCATTAAGCTGGATTCCACAACCAAAGATGCCAACGATTTTCCTGAAGTTGCCACCAGTAAAGAAATATATGATGTGAGCGATCCGTTGGCCGATGAAATCTCCTCCTTTGTAAATGCTGTTCAGAGTGGTTCTGATCCGATCGTGACAGGAGAGGATGGGCGGAACGCCTTGAGCATCGCCTTGAGTATCATCCATCAGATCGAGCGAGGCTGTCAGAATTTCGAGCCCATCTGTAAATAAGCGGGATCGTAAACGGGTTCTCTTGGTGGCGGCGGAAGCTTCCGCCGATTTACATGGCGCCAATCTGGTCCTTGCCATCAAACGGATATGCCCCCAAGCCGTGTTTTTCGGAATCGGGGGGAACAACATGGCACGGGCAGGTGTAACGCGGTTCATTAAGTCCGAGGATATGGCCGTGGTCGGTTTAGCAGAGATCTTCGGAAAGTTTCGCATTCATGTAAAAGCTGCCAATATCCTGAAGTCCATTCTTAAACTTCACCGCCCCGATCTTTTGATCCTGATCGATTATCCCGGCTTCAACCTCCATATGGCCCGAATCGCCAAAAACCTGAATGTTCCGGTTCTTTACTATATCAGCCCCCAGGTATGGGCATGGCGGCGGGGCAGGGTTAAGAAGATCGCAAAACGGGTGGATAGAATGGCGGTCATTCTGCCCTTTGAGAAACCTTTTTTCCAAAAAAGCGGCATTGATGTGGAGTATGTGGGGCATCCCCTGATCGACGCCTTTGAAAAAAATGCTCATAAATTGAATTCCGCAATCCGCAATCCGAAATCCGCAATCCAAAGTCCCGTTGTTGGATTGGTTCCCGGCAGTCGACGGGAAGAGATTTTGAACCTTTTGCCTGTTATGATCAGGGCCGGTGAAATTCTGAAAGCCGAATATCCCCATATTCGTTTTGTTCTGCCGCTTGCAGAGACCATTTCTTTAGATTGGCTTTTACGTTTCGTTAAGAACACAAAGTTGGATATCGAAATTTATCATGAAGGCATTTATGGTGCATTGAACCCGTGTCATCTGGCTTTTGTGACATCGGGGACCGCCACGCTGGATGCGGCCATAATGAATGTTCCCATGGTGGTGATTTATAAAGCGAAACGGTTGACGTATGAGGTTGGAAAGCGGGCCATCAAAGTGCCCTATCTCGGTCTGGTGAATTTGGTGGCGGGGGAGGGCGTGGCGCCTGAGCTGATTCAGGATGATGTGACCCCGGAAAGACTGGCCATGGCCGGAAAAAGCTTTCTGGTGGACGGTGAATTGCGACAGCAGACAATTCATAAACTGAAAATGGTAAAAGAAGATCTTGGCAGGGGAGGGGCGTCTGAAAGGACCGCCCGAATCGCCGCCGGGATGATGGGTTGTTCCGGCCCGGCCGTCGCAGCTGCTTTGGCGGAGTCGGCGTAAACTGGGAGGCAGGCAAGATGAGCAAAACAATCCTTGTGGTCGATGATGAAACCAGCATCCTGCAATCCCTGGAGGGTATTCTTACCGATGAGGGGTTTGATGTTGCCATCGCTGAAAGCGGCCTTGAGGCGTTGGGAAAGATTGAAGAAGTGATGCCTGATCTGGTCCTGTTGGACATATGGATGTCGGGGATGGACGGGATTGAAACCCTTGAAAAAATGAAGAGCCTCTACCCGACGCTCCAGGTTATTATGATGTCGGGGCATGGAAATATCGAAACGGCCGTTAAAGCGACCAAAGTGGGGGCCTACGACTATATTGAAAAACCCCTGTCACTGGAAAAACTGCTGGTCTCCATCAATAACGCACTGGCCCATTCCCGCCTGATGGAAGAAGTTCATTTCCTGAAAGAAAAGGAAATGAAAAAACACAACATCGTGGGAAACAGCGGCGCCATTGCGGAGCTGAAAGAACAGATTCGAATTGTCGCCCCCACCAATGCCTGGGTTCTCATCTCTGGAGAGAACGGAACCGGCAAAGAGCTTGTTGCCCATACCCTTCACCGATTGAGCCGTCGGAGTCGAAATCCCATGGTCGAAGTGAACTGTGCGGCGATCCCAGAAGATCTCATCGAAAGCGAGCTCTTCGGGCACGAAAAAGGGGCCTTCACCGGGGCCTCCACCATGAGAAAGGGAAAATTCGATTCAGCCCACGAAGGGACCATTTTCCTGGACGAAATCGGTGATATGAGTCTTAAGGCCCAGTCCAAAACCCTCCGGATTCTCCAAGAACAGAAATTTGAACGGGTTGGTGGTACAAAGACCATTGAGGTGGATGTCCGGGTGATTGCCGCCAGCAATAAGGACCTGGAAAGGGAGATCGAAAAAGGGGCTTTCAGGGATGATCTCTATTTTCGATTAAATGTGATTCCCATGCGGGTTCCGTCGCTGAAAAAGCGCGTGGATGACATCCCCAGCCTTGTGAAAGAATTCGTTTCGGAATTTGCTCTGAGCGCCAAGGTAGAACCCAAAGAGTTTCCATCCGAAACCTTTGAGCTCCTTCA
>JABGPV010000136.1 GCA_018644785.1 Deltaproteobacteria bacterium
AGATCTTCCCGTAGACCGTAATCCGTTCGCCACCCCGACGTTTTTCCTTGATCCGCATATCGATGATCAGTCCCGAGAGGGTGTTCATCAGGGTGGTTTTCCCCGCGCTGTTGCTCCCGATGACCCCCACCACCTGCCCTTCCCGGATTTCCATTTGGAAATCGTTTAAGGCCAGGGCGTTTTCAAAAAAGACCATCAGGTTTTGAACTTCAAGCATCTCGTTCCCTTTCACTCCGCCTCGCTGCCCAGATAGGCTTCTTTTACGTCCGGGCTTTCCATCACCTCGGCCGCCAGACCCTCGGCAATCTTTCGCCCGTAATTCAGCACCATCACCCGGTCGGCGATGCGGAAAAGCTCTTTGAGTCGATGTTCAATCATGATAATGGTTTTGCCCTGGTGTTTGAGCTTTTCAATAATGGGCACGATGCTGGCCACTTCCGCCAAACTCAGGCCGGAAAAGAGTTCATCCAGGATAATCAGATCCGGACGAAGGGCCATTGATTTGGCCAGTTCCAGTCGCTTCAGATACCCCTGGGGTAGTGCGCCCGCTTTTTTGTAGCTCACATGGGCGTCCCGTTCAAAGCCCACTTCTTCCAGCAGGTCCAGGGCTACCGCGTCTCGATTCCCGTACTTGCCCCCGGCCAGTTTTTTAACCCGGGGAGAATAGAGCGGCACGATAAGGTTCTTGTAAGCCGGCAGCTGATAAAAAGGCCGGACCATCTGGAAGGTTCTGGAAATTCCCTCTCCCACCACCTTGTAGGGAGGCCAGCCGGTAATGTCTTTTCCCCGGAATTCAATACGACCCGCCACCGGCTTCACAAATCCCGTAATAAGGTTCACCAAAGTGGTTTTCCCGCTTCCGTTGGGGCCGATAACGCCCAGAAGCTGTCCTTCCTGAAGGTCAAAAGCCATATCTGAAACAGCGGTTACGCCGCCGAAGGTTTTGGTCAAATTGGATACCCTGAGCAAGGGTGCCTGTTCCGTCATGATACGTCCACCCATCTTTCCATCTGCTGATATTTCCGTTGGATATAGGCAAAAATACCCTCGGGCATCCCCACCACAAAGACCACCAGGAACAACCCGTAAAAAACCATCCTGAGAGCGCCAAGGGCCCTTAGCATTTCCGACAGTGGCACCAGGATAAAGGCCCCGATCAGGGGGCCGGCGAAGGTACCTGTCCCCCCCACCACGGCGGCGGCCACCGGCATGATGGAATAGTCCAGAGCAAATCCGGGCATACCCGCGAACATGTCCATATGGGTGCCGAAGGCCCCGGCGAAACATCCAACGCACGCCCCCAAAAAGAGGACCTGGGCCTTGTACCAGTAAATGTTAAGGCCCGCGCTCATGACAGAGCGATCATTGTCGCTGATCCCTTTGACCACCAGGCCGTAATCGGACCCCATGATCCGCCGAAATCCGAAGAGCGTCGCCAGAAGCGCCAGTTGAATAATAAAGAGCGCCGTCAGCTGGTTGGGGAAAGGCGTCAGTCCCGTCAGCCCTTCCGTCCCGCCAAGAATTCGCGTGGCCTCCACCAGCCGGCTCAGCATGAGGGGCAACACGAGGGTCACCATGGCGAAGTAGATGCCGCGAAGCCGCAACACGGGCAGCAACAGGACCGTACAGATCAATCCTCCCCCGATGGTGGCAATGGGGATGGTCAAAATGGGCGGAAATCCCGCATAGTAATTGAGCGAACCCGCCAGGTAGGAGCCGATCCCGAAAAAAAGGGCCTGCCCCAGGGAAAGAAGTCCAGCGCTCATGAGCATATCCCAGCTCATGGCCAGCAATGCATAGATGGCCGTGGAAATAATGACTTCACGCCAGTAAGCGCTGAGCAAGGGCGAAAAACAGAGGAGACCCACCACGGGAATGGCCCCGGGAATTATCAGGTAAAGCATTTCCCGGTAGCTTGTCAGCGCAAATATATCCGCCGAGCGGGCTTTGACGCCACGATCAATTCGTTCCTTACGTCTGCTCATAGTAGGCTAAATTCTTTCTTCAAGTTCTTTTTGATGGCTGAAAAGCCCGGAGGGCTTCACGATCAATACAATGGCGATGGCGATGAGGCTCACCAGCATCATCCAGTGGGGTTCCAAATAATTGGCCGTAAAGGTCTGGGAATACCCGATGAGCACACTGGCCACCAGGATGCCCACGGTGCTTCCCAATCCCCCCACGATACACACAGCCAGGGCGTTGATCAGGACCTCGTACCCCCCTTCCACCGCAATGGTTCCCAGCGGCAAAATCACCACAGCCGCTATGGCCGCCAGGGCGCACCCCAGCGCCATGCTCAGCGCCCCTATCAGGTCGGCATCGATTCCAAACGTCAGCGCCGTCCGCTCATCCTGGGCAATGGCCCGAAAAGCCAAGCCCGTCCGGGTGTGGTTGGTAAAGAGATACAGACCGAGGGTCAAGCCCACGGCAATGAGGCCGATAATCATCCGCTGGTAGTCGACGTACACATCTCCGATACTGAAGCTGCCATCGATAAAGACAGGCAGGGTATAGCGAAAGCCTACAAAATCAAAATACCGGAACAGCTCCATGATGGCCAACCCAAGGCCAAATGTGGCCATAACCTCGGAAAGCGGCATGCCTTTGATTCGCAGGATCACGCCATAGTAGATGGCCAGACCCATGAGCGCCGCCAGCACGATGGCAATCAAAACGGCAAACAGGTAAGGGATTCCCAGGGTGTTTAAGAGTATCCATGCGGAAAATCCGGAAAAAATATAGACCGCCCCGTAGGCGAAGTTGGCCACGCCGCTGATGCCGAACGTCAGGTTGAATCCCATGGCCAGAAGGGCCAGGATCGCACTGTTGACAAAACCGTAGATAAGTGTGCCTAATAACATGGGAAGTCTCTTTTTTGAAGGGTTCAGTTTTCAGTTGTCAGGGTGCAGTGCGCGCTTCTCCTGACAACTGATAACTGACAACTTATTTCAAACTCTTAAGGCCTTCGGGCAATTGGATCTTGCCTTCCGCCACGGACGGGGGATAAACAATGACCCGTTTTCCCGGCTCTTGCCACTGAATCATGCAGCCCAGGGCTTCCACTTCCGGGTTGCTGCCATAGATCACCTGGTGGTCCTTGCCGAATTTGATACGGCCCATGGCACCCTGACGGTCTGTTTTTTCCAGCGCCGCCACCACCTTGTCGCCGTTGACGCTTCCAGCCCGTTCAATGGCTTCTTTCAGCATATAGACCATCTCGTAGGCGGGGGCCGGTGAATGGCCCGCTTCAATGGGCTTGCCGTATTTTTTCAGGTATTTTTCGTAGAACTCCACGGATTTGGGCACTTTCGGGACGGGCATGTTGCCGATTTCGAAGATGCAATTCATGGCGCCCGCAATCTTGCCATCAAAGGTTTTCCAGGCCCCCGGACCGGCGAGCGGTGAAATAAAACCGGCCATCAAGGCGGGGATGTGCATGGTCTTCCACTGTTTCACCAGGATCCCGCTCTGGGGCATGTCGAAAATAGGCAGAATTACCTGGGCGCCCTTGGCTTTGGCTTTCATTAGCCCGGCGGAAAAATCCGAACTGCCCGTGGGATACTGCTGGCGACCCACCACTTCCCAGCCCATCTTTTCAAAGACCAGTTTGATCATGAGGTCGCCTGTCTTTCTGGCCCAGGCCACATCCTGGTTCATGATAAAGACCTTGTTGAAACCGAATTCCTTGTTCAGGTAGGCCATGGTGCCGCCCAGGTATTTGATGAGATAGACCGCGTTCAAGCAAGCCCTGAAGGTGTATTTGTATTTGTCATAGTTTGTCATCACCTTTTTCTGCATGCCCGGACTCATGGCCGTTCCCAGGATCATGGGAATCTTGTATTGTGCCACCACATCCATGCAGGCGATCGCACACTCGGACCTGAATGAACCGAAGACAATAAAATCCGCCTTGTCCTCAAGGATCAGTTTCTTGTGGGCCCGGATGACGTCACTCACAGGCACCCCGGGCTCCGCCCCCCGGGCATCGATGGCCATAACTTTAAAGGGGCGCATTTCACTGCCCACTTTGACGCCGCCCGCTTTGTTGATTTCATCCACGGCCATGTTGACGCAGGCAAGGCCCTCTTTGCCTTCAAGAAACCCCAAAGACGTGGGCACCCCGAGAATAATAGGATCTTTTGCGAAGACATGTGAAGCAGGAACCATCCAAACACAAACCAATAACAATACAAACCCAAACAACCCAATTTTCCTTTTCATTCCGATCTCCTTTCTCTATTTTGGCCTTTCCCTCAAACTCAAGCAAGGAATATGCCAACATGTATTAGAGCTCAATAGACTGAATTTACATAGAATTTATTCGGCAACAAGTAGGTTGCCCGCGCCTACTGTTACCATAAGTAACAGCCCAAAGAACCAAATGGGGGCAAAATGGCGTTTAAATGAAAAAAATCATATCGTTTCAATAGGTTATGGAAAGTGTAACTAAAAGTAACAACTCTTCATGAAAGTGGGGAGATAAGAGCCAACCATGCGGCGCTGCTCATCTCAGGAAATCGGGCAGTTCAATTTTCCCCTCTGCAATAGATGGGGGATAAACAATCCTTCGACGACCGGTTTTTGTCCACTGGATGATACACGCAAGCGCTTCAGCATCCGGGTTGTTTCCAAAGATGGCCTGGTGTCCTCTATGGAATCTGATTCTCCCCATAGCCCCAACCCTGTTCGTGTTTTCAAGGGCTGCGACCATCTTGTCCGGGTCCAGGCTACCGGCCCTTTCAATGGCGCCGGCTAAGATGTAAACAGACTCATAGGCCGCTGCCGGACCATGCCCTGCCTCGATATTTCTTTTGTATTTTTTCCCGTAGGCCTGATAAAAATCCATGGCCGGCTTGTATCTCGATGACGGCACATTGCCCAACTCGAAGACGACATTAAGAGCGCCGGCAATTTTGCCGTGGAAAATCTCCCAGGCGCTGGGTCCCACCATGGGAGAAATAAAGCCGCAAAGGATGGCAGGGACCTTCATACGGTTCCATTGCCTGACCAGGATACCGCTTTGGGACATATCAAATATGGGCAGAATTACCTGAGCGCCTTTTGTCGTAGCCTGACTCAACCCTGCCGAGAAGTCTGAGGCGCCTGTGGGGTAGGTCTCCAGATCGACCACATCCCAACCCGCCCTCTCAAAAAATATTTTTATTAGAAGAGACGCAGCCGCTCGTGCCCATGCCACATCCTGATTCATAATATAGACCCTGTTGAATCCGAATTCCACGTTCAGGAACTTCATGGCTTTGATAAGATACTCGACAAAGTATTTGGAGTTAAGGCCCACCCTGAAAATATATTTGTACTTAGGGTCCTTCATAATCTTGGCTTCCGAGGCTGCAGACATGGCAATAGTCCCCAAAAGGGGCAGTTTATGCCTGGCGATCATGTCCATGCCGGCCAAGAGAACTTCGGAACGGAATGGACCTACCAATATGGCATTTATCTTTTCTTTGAGGATGAACTTTTCCAGATCATAAAGAGCCTTGGGCACGGGAACTTCCGGAGACGCATCACGCAGATCAATAGATTTGACCTTTATGGGCATCATCTTATCGCCTATGATGACCCCGCCTTTGCCATTGATTTCTTCTACGGCAAGTTCTACAGCCTTTAAGCTCTCCATGCCTTCCAGCAGGGTCAGCGACGTGGCAACGCCAACCACAATTTGCTCTTTGGCATAGGTTGTACTTGGGGAAATGAAAAGCAGGAGGGCAATGAATATGCTTATATGAGGTCCAATGTGAAACATTTCCGCCAAAGCCCTACCATTTGGGGTTAAACAAAAAATATGAGGGAGCCTATCCCGAATATCATGGAATTGCAAGGCCCATATCTGAAAGCCACTCAATATAACCAAGAGCCTTTTCCGGGGCTTTCACACAACAGAGGATTTCTTGCAAGGGGATATATTAAATGGTAGGGTCTGCCCGGATCCGGTTTTCAAGCCCTTAAGGGCCTCGGCAGGTTCTCCGTTTCGACAATTAGTGGGGCTGTGGACAAAGGGTTTCAAGAACATGAAGATCAAATTTTCCATTTCCTCAAAACTCCTTCTGCTTATTCTTCCCCTGGTTTGTCTCCTTGTTTCAGCGGTCGGTTACTTTTCCATTCAGGAGTCCACAGAGCGCGTTAACCGTCTCGTTCGACAGGAGCTGATGGTGGAAATCAAGGCCACTGCCAATAAAATCAACCACATATTCTATTATTGTCGCATGGATCTGGAGACCCTATCCCGTCTACCCGTACTGGAAGAGTACCTCATTGCCAGGTCCTTCAGACTGGAGGCGGAGGCCGAATTCAATTATGATAATATCGTGAGGCTTTTTAAGGATTTTATTGTGAGGACCCCCGACTATTTTCAGATCCGCTACTTAAACAAACATGGCCGGGAGCTGGTTAAGGTAAGAAAGGAAGGCCCTGTCAAAGAAATGAAGAAACAAAGCGAACTAGATTTCTTCAAAAAATCAAAAGACAAGGGGTTCAAGGAATTCTATGTCTCGGATATCCTTGAATCATCTTCCAAGAAAGGGTTGGTTATCCATTATATCAAACCCATTTTCAGCGGCTGGAAAGAATTCGCAGGCGCCGTGGTGATCGACCTCGACTATGAAAAAATAATGGCTATTGTCGGGAACATCCAGGTGGGGGACAAAGGATATGCATTTCTTATCGATCAGTTGGGAAGAAACGTCGCCCATCCCCTCTTCCCACCCTACAGATATGGTGTGGAAACTTACCCCGATCGGAGCTTGAAAGAACTGGTCTTGGACATGATGGCCGGGGGGAGCGGATGGAAAAACTATTCTTTTGAGGGCGTTAACAAGGTGGCGGCCTTCGCATTTATCCCCATAATGGGTTGGTCTATTGCTGCGACCATTCCCAGCGTTGAATTGAAAAAAGAAGCGCGGGCTATCCGGAGGAGAATCCTTCAGGTGGTGGTTATTACACTGCTCTTGACAGTGGTGGGGGTAACCCTCCTCTCCTACTATCTGATGAGACCCATACGCAATCTGGTTACAGCCACCAACCATATCTCAAAGGGAGACCTGAGTCACGAGATTCCGGTCCGGACCCGGGATGAACTGGGTGACCTTACCCGCTCCTTCAACCGGATGACAAAAAACCTCTCACGCATCCAAAACGAATTGATTCGTTCAGAAAAACTCATTTCTTTGGGCAGGCTTTCCGCCGGTGTGGCCCATGAGATCAGAAACCCCTTAAACGCCATCAAGGGCGCCGTCGTCTTTTTGAAGAGAAAGCGCTCCCGGGATACGTTGATCCGGGAATACACCCAACTGATCTCGGAGGAGATTGATCGTCTGAGCAGTTTCGTTACCGATTTTCTTTATTTTTCAAAACAATCCTTACCCAGGCCGGAACCTACTGATATGAACAAACTGATCTTTTCAACCCAGAATCTCTTTCGAAAAGAGGCCCAGGAAAGAGACATCCATTTTGAGAATCACCTGGATGCATGGGTCCCGCTGATCCATGCTGACGCCAACCAGCTTGGGCAGGTTCTGGTCAATCTTTTAATCAATGCCATGGATGCCATGCCCCACGGTGGGGCCCTGTTTTTTTCATCCAAGCTTAAGAGAAGCACCGGCGCCGAGGATTCCAAAGACCTGATCCACATCACCATTGAGGATCGCGGAATCGGCATAGCCCCTGAAAATTTTAAAAGCATTTTCGACCCCTTTTTCAGCACAAAGGAGAGTGGGACAGGCCTGGGGCTTCCCTTGAGTTTGGGCATTGTGGAGAATCACGGGGGCACAATTGAGATTTCAAGTCAACCGGACGTCGGCACAACGGTATGGGTTGAATTGCCGGTGGATACCGGTCTGAAAGGAGAGGGATCAGACATTGAGGAAAAAGAAGATACTGTTGGTTGACGACCGCATCAATACATTAAAGGTGCTTATGGCCATCCTTACGGATGAGGGGTATGAAATATTGCGAACAACCAGTGGGGCGAGGGCTTTGGAGATCGTCCGGGAACAAAAGGACATCGATCTGGTGCTATCGGACCTCAAGATGCCGGGGATGGACGGGCTGGCGCTTTACAGAAATATGAACTCGATGGGTGAAGCGCCGCCGTTTATTATCATGACCGCTCATGGAACCGTCAAATCAGCCGTTCAGGCCTTGAAAGAGGGAATCACCAATTACCTCATCAAACCCCTGGATTATGAAGAACTGGGAATCGTTCTTGAAAGGGCCATCCGGGAGCGGGAAATGTCCCATAAGCTCATCAGCCTGCAAGAGCAGGCTTTCGGGGACCACTCCTTCCACAACATGATCGGCGCCTGTCCACGGATGAGGGAGATCTTTGATATGATTCAAACCGTGGGCGCCACCGATGTTTCCGTTTTAATTTTAGGAGAAACCGGGACCGGCAAAGAACTCCTGGCACGCGCACTACACCTGGAAAGCGTCCGTCGGGATACCCATATCGTATGCATAAACTCCGCGGCTCTCACGGAAACCCTGTTGGAGGCCGAACTGTTCGGCCACCTCAAGGGTGCGTTTACGGGAGCGGTTGCGGAAAAAAAGGGCCGGCTGGAAATGGCCCACATGGGTACTCTGTTTTTGGATGAGATTGGCCATATGAGTATAGGCCTTCAAGCCAAACTGCTCCGTTTTCTTGAAGAGATGACCTTTGAACCCGTTGGCAGCGCAACATCGCGGAAGGTAGATGTCAGGATTATCGCCGCCACCAACCTCGATCTCCATGAAGAAATCAAGCATGGGCGTTTTATGCGGGACCTCTTATACAGAATTGACGTGATATCCATCCACGTGCCGCCTTTAAGAGAACGTTTAAACGATGTCCCACTCCTGGTTGATCACTTCGTAAAACGCTATGCCCTGCAATACAAAAAGGTGGTTGAAGGTGTACACCCGAATCTCATGGAGACCCTTATGAATTACGCATGGCCGGGCAATATTCGTGAACTGAAAAATTGTCTGGCAAGGGCTGTGATCCTCGCCAAAGGGCCTTTACTGGGAATGGAGGACATCCCGGAAAAGATCGTGTCTGAATCGGGACGGCTATTGGCCAAGAAGCCCAAAAAGCTTATCTATGACATTCCTGAGCAAGGTGTGAGCATCAGGGATATGGAACGGCAACTCATCTTGAAAACACTCGAGCAATGCCGTGGCAACAAAAGTCTGGCCGCTCAAAGGCTTGGAATTTCCCGCAAAGCCCTGTACGAAAAGATAGCGCGGTTCGAAATCAATGCTCAGCAATGAATCCGCGCCCAAATACGCAGCAAAGTGTTTTTCAACCCTTCGAGACGTTGGATTTCACAAACGCTTTCTGTTGCCAGAACACACGGCTGCTTGCCAGAAGGGCGGCCCCAATGGCCAGGTCCAAAACAACCACCCCGACCAGGACGGCAAAGGAGGTGTGCGCCAACCGGGACAGAACGACACCGGCGGCAATCATGAGGAAAAGAAGGGCAAAAAAACCGGGGCTGAAGAACTGCCAGATCCTGGGATGCCTCAAACTCGAAATGCGTACCAGATTATTTTTGCAGCTCCTGGAAAAAAGAAATTTCCCCTTGACGGCACCCAGAAAAAGCCCCGCAACGGCCGCGACCCAAGGCCACAGGGAACCGGGGAAGATGGAAGCAGCTCCTGCCAGAAGTTTTCCACCTTTGACCAGCAAAATAACCCCGCCCAGGCACCACACCAGAGCAGCCAGGACATTCAACGTCCGAACATGTGCCCGCCCGCCATTTTCACCCCTTGTAAAAAGCATGATATACTCTAAGACGATCGAACACAAATCGTCAAGGTTTTGTTCTCGTATGGGGGAAATGGCTGACAGAACCGAAAACCATTGATAATATGGCCATGGTCCCTGTTTTTTGCGTAGCGACCATCACCATAGAAAGAAAAACTCCGGGAACTCATCGAGATCGCCCGGTACGCACCCTCCGTTTGGGCTGCCCGAAAGAAAACCACCGAAAATTGTTTGGGCGTAAAACGCAAAAAACCACCCTATAGCGTCGATCAAGGACTCTATATGATGGTTCAATAAATCTGCTGATTACCGCTCATAAGCATGTTCCACAAGTTTTGCCTTGTATTCAAATTTTGGCAAGGTTCCGGGAGGAACCAATTCCACTGATGAACTGAATATCAGTTTCTCACGTACCGATTTTTCAATGTCCTTTTTAAGAACCGTAATATCCCCCGGATTGTCTCCGTGTTCCACTTTGATCCTAAGGGGTGGGGTTGCGGACGGGGGCGGCTCTTGCAGCTGAATCAAAATCTCACCGGTAACCCTGGGCAGAAGCGTTCCCACAACATCCCGAATGGCTGAAGGATAGACATTGACGCCTGAAACAATGAGCATATCGTCAGTCCGGCCGATACATTTGACACAGAAACCGGTTCGACCGCAATCGCAACGGGTCTGTGTTACAAGGATATGGTCGCGTGTTCTGAAGCGAATCAGCGGCTGAGATTCCCGATCCAGAGATGTGTACACCAATTCTCCGGTGAGGCCTTCTTTGATTTCCAGAACTTCACCGGTTTCAGGATCAATGATTTCCGGATGCACAATCCCCTGACCTATAAAATGCATGCCGTTTTGATGTTCGCATTCAGCCCACATGAGCCCCAGCATATCGCCGTTTCCCATGCACTCCTGAACCGTGGCGCCGAATGCGTCTTCAATTTTCTGCCGGATATGGGGAATGCCACCTCCCGGCTCACCGCCCACCATAAAACCCCTGATGCCCAGATCCGATGCATCGATCCCATTTTTTTCGCAGTAATTGATCAAATAAAGGGGAAATGATGCCGTTGACAGGACGTAATTGGCGCCCAGGTTTCTGACGGCTCCCAGGAAACGATCGGTCGCGCCGATACCCACCGGCACCAGGGTGGACCCCAGTCTTTCGATGGCCTCGCCGTAGGATGCGGCGATAAAAAAAGTCCCGATGGGGAGCGGCACCACATGTTCCGGCCGCATGCCGCAGGTCCACATGGCCCGCATGGCCCCTTCGGCCCACACGTCCCTGTCATGGGATGTGAGCGCGATATAGGTTGGGTTTCCCGTGGTGCCGCTGGTGGAATAAATCCTGATGACATCTTTCATGTCAACGCAGGCGTGCTTACCCAGAGGCGGTGCGGCGGTCAGGCTTTCCCGAATGTCGTACTTTTCCGTAAAGGGCAGCTTCGAAATATCCGAAAGGGATTTGATGTCATTTCGTTCGATGCCGGCCGATCGATACTTTCCTTGGTATAATCCGGAATTTTCCCACACGTAATCCAGTTGCTTCATGAGACGCTCTTCCTGAATTTTATGGACCCTTTCCGGTGGCAATGTCTCCATCTCTTTATTCCAATATTTCTTGTCGTGCGTCATGTTTTTTGGTTCTCCTAAGTCGAGTAAAAAAACGGAAATCATTCCCCATGTTGCGTCAAGATGTCCTTTATCTTTTTCATTCCTTCAATCATCTTCTCTTTGTCAATGTCCCCTGGTATTTCCTGATCCGTGGTTACCAGGAAAAGCTTTTTCGATTCCAGGAATCTAATAATGTCGCTGTCCAACAGAAAGGATTCGATTTCACCAGCCTCCTTTTCCAATAGCGAACAGGGAATGGAGAAAGAAGGTTTCCTGAATTTTTCGAATGCCTCGGGAAAAGTGCCTGTGGGGAAGATAACTTTGTTAATCATTTTCTTATATAGGGCGCCATTTTCAGGGGCAAATTGCTCCGGCATCAACAGCGCATGCATACCGTAAAACTTTGCGGTGTTCCAGAGGGGCAAATAACAGCGGTTTAAAACGGTGGAAAATTTTGCATCGATGGGCGCAACGGCATCTTCACGTATAGCAACCATATCAATGCCCGTTTCACCCATGGCCCGAAGGAAAGCCAATATGGCTTTTGTGGTCAGGCTCAGGAAATTTGGATACTGTAACATTTTTTCGGCGGATAATCCCGTCAATTGAGATGCCAGTTTTACCGGACCGGCCATAACCGCCAAGACGATGCTGTCCGGCATCAATATTCCCATTCTTTTGGCCACCTCAATGGCTACAGTCGGCCTCCCTTCACTCATGAGACGCTCTATGCCGGCCTCCATCAAAGTAGCAGACTCTTTCACCCCCGGGTCCATAAATGAATCATCAGTCATGGAACAAGATGAACGCAAGGATTCTGAGAGCATTCGTTCATTGCCGCAACAGAGAGTCCCATCCGAATCAAAAAATGCGTTGATAGTGCGAAGGCTGTTGGAAATTTTAGTGGGATCGTCCAAGAAGACGTCCAACGGCAAATCTTCGCACGTAGCGCCGAAAGAGTAAATCAGCGGTACAAACAGGGCGCCGTTCCTTAATCGATCTTTTTTGCTTCGGGACATAACGACTCCCTGATCTCATGATAAAAACCATTGCCCCAATTAAGGGCCTCGGCAGTGGCCGATTCCGGATGCAACAGAATCGGCCCTGCCGGGCCAATGGTACTACACACTTGTTTTTCAGTCCAGGGTTAAGGCCTGAAAATGGGCGCAATCACTTCTGCATCCGGCCATGTTCCATAAAACGCCAGGAGTGAATCGTCGACCTTTTCCTGACGCCAGGTTTCATCGAATGCCTCAAAGGTCATGCCATCATTAACTCTCTGTTTTCGCATTTCAGCCCTTAATGCTTCCGTTTCAGCCTTGCCGATTTTAAGGGTTTTCTTATCATAGACCACCTTGTAAACATTTTCAGCGGACCAGTCGGAGATAATCTCATCCCTGATGTCCTGGGTGACAAGTTCCGGATCACGATCCAGGGGATCCCCGTAGCCCGCGCCGCCGGTTGCAAAACCGAAGGTGATCACATCGTTCTGGTTGAACATGGTGGTGGCTCTGGCAAAAAACTCGTTTTGCCATTCTCCCCCAATGGTCTTGTTGGAAAGGATATCGTACAGCTCCATGGTCAGGCTTTTGTCTCCTTTGGCCATGCGCTCCATGATATCGGCCCCCCGGATGCTGATCCCGGGCACCGTGCAGGGAGCGTACCCGCCGAACAGGGGTTGCGGCGTCTGCATTTTGCTGTTGTCCGCAATGGCCATGAAGAATATCTGGGGAACATGGTGGGTCACCCAGATCTGAACCGTCCCCACGCCGCCCCGATACTTGCCGTGGCCGCAGGAGTCTTTCCAGTGGTTGGAAAGTGGGATCATAATGGGCAGATCCAGTTCCATTTCTTCCACATCCGGCGTCCTTCCGAAGACGCACCAGGGGAATCCGAATGCGTTAACGCCGTCCATGGTGGGACGTCCCCCCTGACCTTCGCTGTTGATGGAGTAGGCCAGCATATCCGCAAACGGCAGATTCCACTGGCTAAGCCCCGCCACCACCATGGCGTTGCCCGCGTTTCCCTGGGAAGCGGAGGCGTGCTGCCACATGTCATTTGAGCTGAACATCATTTTGCTGAAGACATTGTGCATGGCGCTCATGACGCCCGTTGCGATCATCACCGCACAACTGGTGGCGGCCCTCACATCGGGATTCAGACAGGAACCCGGTGGGAAAATGAAATCAAAGGGCGCAAAGGTGGCACTGCTCACGGGCAGATCATAGAACACGTACTCATAAATGAAATTGGAGATATGGCCCACAACCGCCTGCACGTGGGCATTATAGGAATAGGGATTTTCTGGGGACGTTCCCGTGAAATCCATGGTGATGCGATCACCTTTTTTGGTCACGGACACGAAACAGGATCTCACCAGTCCGATCTCAAGG
>JABGPV010000137.1 GCA_018644785.1 Deltaproteobacteria bacterium
CATTGGGATGCTCAGTTTTGGTTACACTCAATTGATTTGGTGACCGAAGCGGAGATTGCCGCCGAAAAAATCATCTTGGAAATGCTTAGCAAGCATTTTCCGAAAGACAATATCCAGTCCGAGGAGGCGGGCGTTCAGGACCTCTCCTCAAACAGGACCTGGATCGTCGATCCCCTGGACGGAACAACGAACTTTGCCCACGGGTTCCCCTTTTTTGCCGTTTCCATTGGCCTTGAAATTGATGCGGAAATTGTTCTGGGTATTGTCTACAATCCTGTCATGGATGAATTCTTTGAAGCACGAAAAGGGCAGGGTGCTTTCCTGAACGACAGACCGATTCATGTTTCAAATGCTCGGAATATGAGCGATTCTCTACTGGCCACCGGTTTCCCCTACGATATCCGTGAAAGATCCAACCGGATCTTTGAGCGATTCAGGACCATGGTCCTTTCTTCACGGGGGGTTCGAAGGGCGGGATCTGCCGCCATTGACATGTGTTATGTGGCATCAGGCCGGCTGGACGGTCTCTGGGAGGAAAATCTGAAACCCTGGGATACGGCGGCCGGCGTCGTTATTGTGTCGGAGGCGGGTGGCAGATTGAGCACCTGCGACGGACAGGCGTTTACACCTTCCCAACAAAGCTTGGTGGCTTGCACTCCCATGATCCATGGAGAGTTGGTCAAGGCGCTGAATGGCTGATCTATTCTCCTTGGCTTCACTCAATCGCATCACCCAAATCTGACCTAAATCTGAGCGTCTCCTTTGTGAACTTATTTTCGAGTGTAGATTAGTGGAACTTTGAAATTTCCATGAAATCTGCTATGGTGACGCTGGGTTTTGACTTGGGTTGTTGTATTTTTTCAAAGGCACGTGGGACACAGAGAGAACGAGAAATGAATGAATTCCGTTTCAAGTGCTTGAAAGGCATGTCACTTTTTTTTGCGTTCTTTTTCGTTACCATCACTTGTGCTCAGGGCGATATGTCTGGCAAAAACAACCCTTGTGTACTTCCGGAGATTCGAACGGACCTAAGACCCGACCCGGGAGGTCCTCCCACCAGGGTTTCCGTGGGTATCCACATGTTTGATTTGTCGGAAATCAATGATGTGAAGCAGACGCTGACCTGGGATTTCGTCGTGGCACTGACCTGGACCGATCCGAGGCTCGCCGTTTTTGCCGGGTGCCAGGTTCCACTGGAAAAGGTGTGGTCGCCGCAGCTCGACTTTTTTAATTCAGGGCGTCTGTTTAAGCGGGTTTCCGATCAGGTGGACATCGGCCCAAATGGTAAGGTCCGATACCTTCAGCGGTATCTCGGTCCTCTGGCCACATACCATAATCTTAAGGAGTTTCCATTTGATTCTCACAAGTTCCGTATTTGGCTCAGTAGTTTCCAGTACGACGAAAATGAGGTGCAACTGTTTGTTGACAAGAAAATGACCGGGAGAAGGAAGCTGTTGAATATCTCCGACTGGGCTATCAAGGGCGTTAAGGGGAGTGTTGACCGTACTTTTGCCGAAGCCCTTGGCCGCTTCCACTCTCTTTACGAGTTCGAGATCTCCGCTGAGCGTCAAACGGGTTATTACCTGTGGAAAGTGATGTTGCCCCTTTGCCTTATTGTATTCATGTCCTGGGCGGTGTTCTGGATTAGTCCGGCCCAATTCGGGCCGCAGATCGGCCTCTCCGCAACATCTATGTTGACGTTGATAGCGTTCCAGTTCGCAATGGCCAGTATTCTTCCAAAGGTCTCCTATTTCACAATCCTCGATAAATTCATTACCGGGTCAACTATCCTGGTTTTTCTGGCGCTGCTTGAATCCCTTTCCACCACTTTTCTTGTGGCTTCGGAACATACAAAATTGGCGTTGCGTATTGATAATTATTGTCGTATCGCGTTTCCGCTTGCGTTCGTAATTATGGTGTTTTTCATATTTTTCAGGTGACATCTAAAAAACAATTAGGGAAATTTTTCTTGTTTTTCCGGTTCCTAAATAGATATGTCGTTGTTGAACCCTTTATTTGGAACGATACAAAGGAGGCTCTATAAAATGGATCGAACAAAACGTTTCAATTTCTTTCCACTGGTGTTTGTTGCTGTGCTTCTTTTTTTATTCCTGCCTGCAGTGGGAATTTCGGCGCAGGAAGACAAATCCACTAAACCCAACATTGTCATTATCTGGGGGGATGATATCGGGCAAACCAACGTCAGTGCCTACTCCATGGGCATGATGGGATACAGAACGCCCAATATCGACCGCGTGGCCAAGGAAGGGATGATCTTCACCGACTACTACGCCGAACAGAGCTGCACGGCGGGACGTTCCGCCTTCATAACGGGGCAGAGCGTCTTCCGTACCGGCCTCAGCAAGGTCGGGATGCCGGGCGCAGACCTGGGCATGAAAAAGGAAGACCCCACCATTGCGGAGCTGCTGAAACCGCTGGGTTATGCCACCGGGCAGTTCGGCAAGAATCATCTGGGCGACAAAGATGAGATGCTGCCCACCAACCATGGTTTTGATGAGTTTTACGGGAACCTTTATCACCTGAACGCCGAAGAGGAGCCGGAACACCGGGACTATCCGAAAAAGCCTGAGTTTCGGAAGAAATTCGGCCCCCGAGGCGTGATCCACAGCTTCGCCCTGCCGGATGGCGGCCAGAAAATCGAAGATACCGGACCTCTGACCAAAAAGCGCATGGAGACCGTGGACAGGGACATCGCCAAAAGGGCGGCCGCCTTCATCGAGGCGCAACACAAGGCCGGCAAACCGATCTTCATATGGGTGAATTTCACCCACATGCACTTCCGCACCCATGTCCCCGCGGAGATCCTGGAGCAATCCGGACGCTGGCAAAGCGTGTACCATGACGCCATGATCGAACATGACCAGAACGTGGGTACGGTGCTCGATAAACTGGATGAACTGGGAATGGCCGACAACACCATTGTGTTGTACGGCACCGATAACGGCCCGCACATGAACACTTGGCCGGACGCCGGCATGACGCCCTTTCGAAATGAAAAAAACTCCAACTGGGAAGGCGCCTACCGGGTGCCCGCAATGGTCCGCTGGCCCGGCAAAATCAAGCCCGGCACAATTTCCAACGAGATCATGTCCCATTTGGACTGGCTGCCTACCTTTCTGGCGGTCGCAGGTGACCCGGACATCAAGGAAAAACTGAAGAAAGGCTACACGGCGGGCGACAAGACCTTTAAGGTGCATTTGGACGGCTACAATTTCGTGCCTTACCTGACCGGCCGGGAGCAGAAGGGTCCCCGCGAGGAATTCTTCTACTTTTCCGATGATGGCGATCTGCAGGCACTGCGTTTCGAAAACTGGAAGGTGGTCTTCGCCCAGCAAAAAGCGCCGGGGACCATGCTGGTCTGGAGCACGCCCCTTGTGAAAACACGGATACCTTGGCTCTTTAACCTGCGTACTGACCCCTATGAGCGGGCGTCCATCACCTCCAACACCTACTGGGACTGGTACCTGGACCATGCCTTTCTCCTGGTGCCGGCACAGGCCTATGTGGGCAAGTTCCTGGAGACGTTCAAGGAGTTTCCGCCTCGTCAGAAGGCGGCCAGCTTTACCATCGACCAGGTCATGGAAAAGCTCGTTCCTCCAAATGGCTGATTCGCCGAGAAGCACCCTGAAGCATTGGCCAATGCAGAAAAGGGTAAATAGTTAAAATAAAAGACCAAGTGATAAAGGAGATGCAGAAAAATGGGGAAAAAATCGAAGTTATCAATCTGTGCATCACTATTCACATTCACTGCACTGGGCTTTTTCCTTTGGGGTCCATATGACGGTCAGACAGGGAGCGGCATTGAGCTTGTAAAGCAGGTGCAGGCTGCCGGTGGATCTGAGTACAGCTCAAATGTGAAGAGTCCCACGGGAACTATGAGCCCCCGCGACATGTATTTCCCAGGAACCGAAAAACTCGCCCCGAATGAAATGCGAATAATTTCTTGTGGCACAGGCATGCCGGCAGCACGACGCAGTCAGGCCGCGACTTGCTGGCTGCTCGAGCTTGGCAATGGGGATAAGTTCCTTTTCGATATCGGCACAGGTTCCGGGGCAAATATCGGAAGTCTGAATATCCCTTACGATTACCTTGACAAGGTCTTCGTTAGCCATCTTCACTCTGATCACGTTGGGGATATGGACAGCCTTTGGATCGGTGGCTGGACCGGCGGAAGGCACGGGGCGCTCAATGTCTGGGGGCCGAGTGGAGCGAAACCGGAGTTGGGAACCAAACATTTTATCGAAAAACTAAAGGACACTTTTAGCTGGGATTACGCAGGACGACTCGGAATTATTCCCACTGGTGGCGGCGATATCAAAGTTACTGAATTTGATTACCGTCAGGTAAACAAAGTTGTGTATGAAAAAAACGGGGTTACCATCCGTTCCTGGCCGGCAATCCATGCCATCGACGGCTCGGTCAGCTACAGTGTGGAATGGAAAGGACTCAAATTCGTATTCGGTGGCGACACCATCCCGAACAAGTGGTACGCCAAATTCGCAAAAAATGCTGATATTGCTATTCACGAATGCTTTATGCCCCCTAATCTGATGATGGAGAAGTACGGGTTCAGCGCGGCAGCAGCACTTAATGTCGCTGTGGGCGTTCACACGCCTCCCGCATCATTCGGCAAAGTGATGAGCGACATCAAGCCGCGTTTGGCAATTGCCTATCATTTTTTTAATGATTTTGACACGCGCTATCCCATTCAGAAGGGCATTCGAAGGACCTATGACGGCCCGTTGACCATGGCGACTGACCTGCTGGTCTGGAATGTGACGAAGGACGATATACGTGTACGGCAAGTCATCGTGGACGATGAATCATGGCCAACTAAATCGCCCACAAAACCAGGCCAACCGGATGCTTCAGCCAAAGTTGAGTTCTCTCCCTTCATAAAGGACGGCGAACTAGATATGAGTAAAACCCTTGATCCACTCATCGAAAAGTTCAAAAAGGAGAACAATTTGAAGTAAGGGCCTTTCACACATCTTTCAGGCTCGTTTTCAAATGGAGTTTTAGCCAGTGTCTATCCATAGAGCCACCAAAATGAACAAGTTCTCCGCCATCATCTTTTTCTTCGGTATATCCGTCCTTGCCTTTGCGTCTTCCTCACGGGCGGATTGGATCAACCTCACAGGCGCTCAGAGCGCTCCTAATATCGCCGAAATCTATATCGAAGATGACCGGATTCGTCTGGTACTGGAAATCTATGTGAAAGACATTGCAAACTTCATCCATCTGATTCCGGAAGACTGGATCAGGAAGAGCGGGACCGAGCTTCCGCCCATAGAAGAACGGATGAAGCGATTTTCCGCTGAAACCTTTCAGTTCATTACCGATGACAAAGACAGATTGCACGCGGAACGGATCCTGGTGGAACAACGCCTGCGGAAAGATCGATCCAATCCCTTTGCCGGGACCATCAACCCCATGACCCGCCAACCGGTCCCCGGTCCCCCGGAAGACAAAAGGGTGCTTTATGCCGATCTGATCTACCCTTTTAAAACCAAACCGAAGACGCTGACCATTATTCCGCCCCTTTCCAAGAGTGGCTGGCCGGCCGTCTCCATCGGTTTTATCGTCTACCAGAACGGCGTGCCTGTGGTTGATTATCGATTCCTGCCGGGATCGGCCAAACTGCACTTGGATTGGGACGATCCCTGGTACAGCAAGTTTGAAAGCAAGGCTCTTAAGCGCTGGCAGGAATCGGGTCTGATGATTTATCTTTATGTGGAGCCCTATGAGGTTCGGAATGAAATCCTGGTTCGGGTCAAAGACCTTGAGCAATGGATGGATCTGGGGCTGAAGGGTGAACAGTTTATTGAAGTAGATGAGTTCGAAGCATTGAAAAAGAAGATCGGCGCATTCCTTCTAGAGCATAGCAAGGTGTTGATTGATGGCAAAAAGCTCAGGCCGATCCTCGATCGGGTGAGTTTTGTCAAATACACCATGACCCGCACATTCTTTATTGATAAACCCGAGCGGATGCTGCTCAATACCGCTATGATAGGGGTCATCGTCACCTATCTCACGAAAGGGATCCCCCAGGAAGTGACGGTGGATTGGGATCTGTTTTCGGACAAGATCCGGAAGGTTCCCACAACGGCCGTGGATCCCGCAGGACCCTTTCCTTCCTATGTGACGCCAGAAGACCATGTACTTACCTGGACCAATTTCCTTAAAACCTACAAAATACCCACCGTTGCTGAAATTGCAGTGGATGATTCACTGACAAAAATCGGCGTGCCTGTCGGCAGTGCACTCTGCCTGGTCCTCCTGATCCTACTTCTTTGGTTTACCTTCAGACGAAGAAAACATGGGGGGGAAATCCGATTGCAGATTGGGTTTGCCGTACTGCTTGTTACAGGCTGCGTTCTTTTATATCCTTTTCTTCGGGTGCCTGTGGTCCGACCGGCTGTTCTGACCCCGAAGATAACAGACGATAAGGCGATGGCGCTCCTGAACAATTTACTCAAAAACGTCTACCGTGCTTTTGATTTCCGTGAAGAGGATGACGTCTATGACCGATTAGCCACAAGCGTACACGGAGATCTGCTGACGGACATCTATCTGCAGAACAGAAAATCAATGGTCGTGACCCAGGCCGGGGGGGCTCAAGGTAAGGTGAAAGACATTGATATCCTGGATGTTTCTGTAAGACATCTGAACGACCGGCCTCTGGCCCTGGTATTTCATTCCAAATGGACGGCAATGGGCGCTGTTGGCCACTGGGGCCATATTCACATCCGTAAAAACCAGTACGAAGCCAATATTACTATGGAGCCTGTAGATGGCGTATGGAAGATCACGGATCTGGAGCTGCTGGAAGAAAAACGGATTGATCCTTATGGGAAGCAGAAACCGCCGAAAACGGGAGAACCATGATTAACGTAAACGCTTTGGAGTTTTATTATCAGAAGAGTGGTTTTCACCTGAATGTGCCTGAGCTCATTGTTGAAAAAAGGGAGAAAGTTGCGGTTATCGGCTCAAGCGGTTCGGGAAAAACTACGCTTCTCAATCTCATTGCGGGTATCTTTACGCCCAATGCCGGCATGATCCGGGTGGGTGATGTCTCAATAAATGATTTAAATGATTCTCGAAGACGGGATTATCGCATTACCCATATGGGTTTTGTTTTCCAGGACTTCGAACTGCTCGATTACCTGAACGTGTTGGACAATATCCTCCATCCATATCGGATCACCGGGGCTCTCAAACTGGATAAATCGGTTAAAAAGCGGGCAGTCCTGCTGGCCGAAGAGATGGGGATCGGGGACAAACTCAAACGGAAGGCAAACGACCTGTCCCAGGGTGAGAAGCAGCGTGCAGCCATCTGCCGAGCATTGTTGCCGCAACCGGAGTTGATTCTCGCAGATGAGGCCACCGGCAACCTGGATCCGGATAACAAGAATCGCATCATGGATCTGCTCTTCAGGAGTATTGAAGATCATGGGGCCACATTGCTGGCGGTTACACACGACCATGAACTTTTGAAGAGGTTTGATCGGGTGATCGATTTTAAGGATTTCGGATGTTAGATAGTTTCTACATTGCCTGGAAGTATGTCAGCTACAACAAGATCAAAACCGCCACGCTGGTGGCGTGTATCACGCTGATCACCTTCCTCCCGTTTTCCCTGGAACTACTGCTCAATGAGAGCGAGCGACAATTGATGTCAAGGGCCGTTCACACGCCGCTCATCGTGGGGGCCAAAGGCAGTTCCCTGGACCTGGTGATGAATACCCTCTATTTTGGCGAAGATCTCCCCGAACTAATCACCATGGCGGCATCGGACCGCATTGCCGACACCGACCTGGCGCTGCCCATTCCCATGTATGTACGCTTCAAGGCCAGAGGAAACCCTATCGTCGGCATCACTCTGGACTACTTTGACTTTAGAGGCCTGAAGATTGCACAGGGGCGACAGCTTGCAGTGCTGGGGGAGTGTGTTGTCGGTGAAAAGGTTGCCGAAAGCCTGGCACTAAAACCCGGCGACAGCCTGGTATCCTCTCCGGAAAGCCTCTTCGATCTGGCCGGTATCTATCCGTTGAAGATGAAGGTCGTCGGGGTGCTCGAAAAGAGCCATACCTCCGATGACCTGGCCGTTT
Source organism: Deltaproteobacteria bacterium (assembly GCA_018644785.1). Next base: position 8,133 of record JABGPV010000137.1, read on the forward strand.
TCGTGGACCTGAAAACCGCCTGGGTGATACAGGGTCTGGGACACGGCCACCAGGATGTCACGAAAATAGAGGATACAACCCTGATCCTGAAACGAACCGAATCCAATGTCTCGGCGACCGCCAAACTGTTTCACTACACCGAAATTACCGAAAAGAACATGGCCTCCTTTCATTTTCACGGCAACCTGTCGGCTTATCCCATCAGCGCCTTGATTGCCTTGCCTTATGACACCAAATCCGGCACCATCCTCAGGGGCCGGTATCTGTCCAAAGAGGAGACCCAGCAGATCGTCAAGCCTGAAGAGGTGATCGCAGGGCTATTGCAGAATATTTTTCGCATAAAGAACGTCCTGGATGCGGTTATCGCGGTGGTGGCCCTGGCTACAGTTCTGGCCGTCATCCTGGTCTTTGCCCTGTCGTTGAGACTCAGACAGCGTGAGATTCAAACGATTTTCAAAATCGGCTGCAGCCGCATGACCATCGTGAAACTGATGGCCGCGGAGATCATGATCATTGTTTTGGCGAGCGCGGTCCTTTGTTCGGTCATGATATTTGCAGTTCAGAACATATCCCACGAACTGGTGAGGATGCTGTTCATCAGATAAACCCACATTCCTGGAGGTGATCTATGAAACCCACGGGACTATGCCCAATTCGTAACGCGAGGAGCTTCGGTTGGGTATTCACATTCATGCTTCTGACGCTTGTTTTCACGGTACAAAAAAGCCCGGCAGCCGGGCCATTCACCATTTACGTGGCCAACTACCCGCTGCAGTATTTTGCTGAACGGATCGGCGGTGATCAGGTGAAGGTGGTATTTCCCGCGCCGGCCGATGTTGATCCGGCCTACTGGCATCCGAATGTGGCTGAAATCTCAGCCTACCAGAAGGCGGATCTCATCCTGCTCAACGGTGCCGGGTATGCAAAATGGGTGAACAAGGTCAGTCTACCGCGATCAAAAATGGCGAATACCTCCAGACAATTCAAAGACCGATATATCACCACAAAAGCGTTCATGACCCACAGTCATGGCGCCCAAGGAGAACATGCCCACGAATCTCTTGCCTTCACCATCTGGCTGGATTTGCAACTGGCTGTTCAGCAGGCTGAGGCGATCACCAGGGTCTTGAGCCTAATACAACCGGAACAAAAAGAGGCTTTTAAACGAAACTATGAATCCCTGAAAGAGGACCTACTGGCACTGGATCAAAAGATTTTGACTATTGTCTCGCGGGCTCAATCAACGCCTTTGTTAGCGTCCCACCCGGTATATGACTATTTTGTCCAGCGCTACGGGCTCAATCTGGTGAGTGTTCACTGGGAACCGGATGAAGTTCCGGGTGGGGATCAGTGGAGGGAATTAAGGCGTATCCTGACTCGCCATCCCGCAAAGTGGATGATCTGGGAGGGAGCGCCCGTTCAAGCAACAGTGGGCGGGCTTAAAACCTTTGGTGTTAACAGCCTTGTTTTTAATCCCTGCGGCAATGTGCCTGAAAAGGGGAATTTTTTGAGTGTGATGGACCGTAATGCAGAGAACCTGTGCGCAGCTTTTAAAAAGTGAACTCGCTGCAACCATAAAGGGGATGGGATTTGGGAATGATTGACCGGAAATTGTTCAGGTTACCGCGTTGTGTCGGTATTACCCTCTATATCCTTTTGATTCTGTTCATACCGAGCACGGGGGGCGCTGGTGAGTGGGATCCGCTCATCAACAAACTGGCGGCAGATGGTTTTCAAAAGCAATGGCTGGAACAGCTTTTCGACCGTCCGGAAGTCCGATTTGATCCCTCCATCATGACCGAAAAAATGAAGACCCTGTATAGAACGAAGTTTGGCGATACGTCCGTGAGAAGGCTTCAACAACGGCTTGCCGCTTTGGGATATAAACCGGGGAAAGCCGACGGGAAGACAGGCTCTAAAACCAGGCGGGCCATTCGGTGGTTTCAGGCAGCCCATGGGCTTGTGGTTGATGGCAAGCCCAGTAAGCAATTGTTGAAAATTGCCCTTAAAGAGGGAAAAAGGGCGCCGAAGCATATCAAAATTCCAACCCCCAAACCGGGGCCGTATGTTTACAGGAGCATTATGACCGAGGAGCGTCTGACGGAAGCAAAACAATTCCTGGCGGCCAATCAGAAGATCTTGCTGCGTCTGGAGCGGTATTACGGTGTTCCCGGGGAGATTGCCGTGGGCATCCTTACGGTCGAAACGCGCCTTGGAACCTATCTGGGGGAGAAAAGTGCGTTCCTGACCCTGGCAAGTATGGCCCTCTGTGATGATTTCAAGTGTGTGGCGAACGCATTCAAGGATGAACGCATGACAAAGGGGCGGAGACGTTGGCTCAAAAGGCGGACCGCACAAAAGGCCAGATGGGCCTATGGTGAGTGCAAAGCCCTGCTCACCTATGCGCAACAGGCCCGGAAGGGCCCTTTGAGCATTCCCGGATCATTTTACGGGGCTATCGGTATTGCCCAGTTCATGCCCTCTCAAGCGCTTCGCCATGGCGTGGACGGAAACGGCGACGGTGTTGTGGATCTTTTTGTTATGGAAGATGCCCTCTTCAGCATGGGCAGCTATTTAAGGTCAAATGGATGGCGGGGAAGCATGCGGAGCCGGAGAAAGCAGCGCAGGGCCATTTACAATTATAACCACAGCAGAATATACGTGAACACGGTGCTGGCCGTTGCCGATTATCTTGAATAGGGTCGAACGTTCAGGTTGGATGAAACAGGGAAGTAGTGGACATTTATCCGTAAGCCTCCAAGGCTTCCTCCCGGGTCTTGAACACATCAAAGATTTGTGGAAATCCCATTAAATCGAAGATGGCGCTGACCGGCTTCTGGGCGCAGCAGAGGCCCATTTTACCCCCTTTTTCCTTTAAGCTTCGGTGGCAGGTGAGGAAGGCGCCGCAGCCCATGCTGTCCAGAAAACGAATATTTGACAAATCGAATACCACACGGGTGTTTTCCTCAATGACAGGCGCAATGTTGCGCTTAAAGTCCGGCACCATGGCAGCTTCAAAACTGTCACCCGGCATGGTCACGAATACTACGGCGCCCGTCTTTTCCTGTTCAAAGTTCATCTTAGCGACTCCTTAATTTGTTCAAAAACTCAAGTTCGGTGCCCTGTCGGATGTTATACGGTTCCTATGCTTTAGCAGCGAAATGATGTTTTTCCCAGCGGAGGTGGACTCATAAATGACCTGGTCCACACATCGTTCTATCAGGTAGAGACCAAAACCGCATTCCCCTGTACCGTCAAGGACGGGCTTTGGCGGGGATTTCAATTGCGTAAAGGGTTCTCCCCAGTGGTTGAGGCGTACCATGATCTGCTCTTCAAAGACCTGTATTTCAATAAGAATTCGCTGGTCTTCCCGATTTCCGTAGGAATGACGAATAATATTGGTGGCCGCTTCATGAAACGCAAGTTCCAGCTGCCGGATTTCTTCCCCGGGAAGCTGCCGGCAGGTGTTGTTATTGCAGAACCGGCGGATAAACCGACGTGCCGCGGGAAGGCTTTCCAGCTGCGACCGGATCTCCATTTTGTGGAACCATTGCGGCATGGTGAGGTCAGGGTCCCTTTCATTGAGGTTTGATCAGGGGGATGAATTTTCGATTGGCCCCCGGAAATGGGAACCGGTCGATTTCATGAAGTCGGACCCACCGGAAATCCACCGGCTCCCGTAATCGAACCCTGCCGTTCTGATAGGTGCATCGAAATACGTCCATCACAATTTTGAAATGGGTGTAGGCGTGCCGAATGCGGGCAATCCGTTCTTTGGTTTCCACCACCAGGTTGACTTCTTCCCTGATTTCCCGGGTGCAGGCCCCGGAGGGGGTTTCGCCATTCTTTATTTTCCCCCCTGGGAATTCCCACAAGCCGCCCAGCAGACCGTCTGGTTTCCGTTGTGTAATGAGAACCTTTGGCCCTTTCCAGACGATACCCACAGCAACGTGATATTCCGGTATACGGGCTTTTTTGATGCGTCTGGGGTAGTCGCTCACGGCCTTTTCTTTGAAAGCACGGCACGCCTGGGCCAACGGGCAACCATGGCAACGGGGATTTTTGGGGGTGCAAACCAAAGCACCCAACTCCATCATGGCCTGATTGAAATCCCCGGGTTTCGATTTTTCAAGGAATGCTTCGGCGGCGGCCTTAAACACCTTTCCGGAGGCAGGGTCGTTCACGGGAAGCTCCGTTTTGTGAAAGCGGGCCAGCACCCGTTTTACATTGCCGTCTACGGCAGCATGAGGTTTTCCAAAGGCAATGCTCGAAACCGCCGCGGCGATATAATCACCAATGCCCGGAAGGGTCTTAAGCAATGATCGGCGTTGGGGTATAACACCCCCATGGTTTGCCATGATCTCCCGGGCCGCCCGATGCAGGTTTCGGGCACGGGCATAATATCCGAGACCTTCCCATATCTTCAGGACTTCCTGCAGGTCAGCCTCAGCCAGCGTTTCGGGTACCGGAAAAGCGGAGAGGAATCTTTCATAATAGGGAATAACCGTTTTGACCTGGGTCTGCTGCAGCATTACCTCGCTTACCCAGATGCGGTAAGGATCTGATGTTTTTCGCCAGGGGAGGGACCGCCGGCTTTCTCCATACCAAATCAGGAGTTCTTTTTGAATACGGTTCATAGGTCCGGGGGCACCAAGGGGTTTCACAAGGGGTTTCATCTTTTCGTCATCTCATCATAAAGATCTCGCTGGTCAATGACGCGCCGGGCTTTGAATTCCGTTCTTTCCAGCGTGCCCGGCGGCTGCATCTGGACCAGGGTGCGCAACCCCTTTGTTTTAAGGTCAACTTCGAGCATTTTTCCCAGTTTCAAAGTCGATTCGTCATTTGTTCCGGGTATGGGTTCCGCCTGGACGATCAGTTCGTCCATGGTCTTTTCCCGGGTGATCACAATGCGGAATTCATCGCCAAAACCGTCAATACGCCGAATGGCATTTTCGATGGCGCTGGGGTATACGTTTTCTCCCCGCACCACAAACATGTCGTCCGCACGTCCGTAAACGCCCCGCGGCAGACGGGGATAGGTTCGACCGCAGGGGCAGGGTTCCAGGGTCCACATGGAAATATCGCCTGCTCGGAACCGTATCATGGGTTGGCTGGTCCGCTCCAGATGGGTGTATACGGTCACGCCCTCCTCGCCGTAGGGAACACGCTTTTCGGTCTCGGAATCCACCAGTTCGGCATAAACAATATCCTGCCACAAATGCATGCCCTTTCGGTGCTCACATTCGCCGTTGGTCATCCATGGTGTCATTTCCGCGGTGGAGCCGGTGTCGATACAGATGCCGCCGTATGTGTCTTCAATCCGTTTTTTGGTGGCAGGGACGCCGGCGCCGGGTTCTCCCGAGAAAACGAGGATACGGAAATTAAAATCCGTACCGGGATCTACACCCAGGACCCTGGCTTTTTCAGCCAGGTAAAGGCTGTAAGAAGGGGTACCGTAAAAAACAGTGGGCTTGATCTCCTGGATCCATTCGATGGCCCTTTCGGTCTGACCCGGCACGCCCGCCCCAAATGGAAACGCCGCAGCGCCGAGCCTCCGAACACCGGCCAGCGCCCCCCAACTGCCCAGGTAT
>JABGPV010000138.1 GCA_018644785.1 Deltaproteobacteria bacterium
GCATCTGAACCCATCTCGGCCCGAATGGTCTCAGCGACATTCTGCCCTAACCCGCCCGAATCGATTTTAAGACCCGTGCCCATCCCGTTGATAAAACGCAACTGATCCGAGCTGATGACCATCACCACCAGGGAAAAATTGGATTCATCCACCTCGCCCCGCATCATGGTGCCTTCGCCCGAGCACCCGCAAAGAGGTGCTCCGCCACTGGCTTCCCGTACGGACTTGAGCAGGGCCTGCTGGTTATAACCCACTGTAGCAAACATGAAGACAAAGTCAGGTTTTTCAATACCGCCATCCTTGAGTGCCATTTCGACGGCCTCTCGTCCGGCCATCATCGGATTGCGATGATGGCTCATTCCCACGCCGGCTTTCGTATACATGACGTTCATTCCTCCGCTCTCATGGTTCCAATTTTCGGCAGCATACCAGAACCTGCAAAAGATGTTCAACAAAAAGAAGAAATTGCCCTGAAAAACGGCCGCAACCGAAAAGGTATTACGGAGAGATGCATATGCCATAACGATCTTCTTTCAGAGAAATTATGGGAAAGAATTTGCATTGATCGCTCCAATGGTCCATGATAACAAATTCTGCCCGAACAATATATTCACTGGGTGGCAAAACAATTGAGTTAAGAAAATGAATACCGGGGACCCGGACGGGAAAACCATTGAAACAAAACGCCAGGAATTGGAACGGTCGCTTCGGCAAATGGGCCGGGTGCTGGTGGCATTCTCAGGCGGGGTGGACAGTACGCTCCTTTTGAAAGTGTGCACGGATGTGCTTGGGGGCAATGTGCTGGCCGTAACGGCTATTTCTGAGACCACGGCCCGACACGAGCGCGATGATGCGGTTCGGCTGGCCCGAAAATTGGGTGCAGCCCATCTTCAGGTAGAAAGCCATGAAATGGAACTGCCTGAGTTTATCGCCAACCCATCGGATAAATGTTATGTGTGCAAGAAAAGCCGGTTCGGGGAATTGGTGGCTCTGGCCCGTCAAAAAGGATTCCCATGGGTGGCGGACGGGACAAATGCAGACGATCATCTGGATTTCCGCCCTGGCCACCGAGCCACTCGTGAATTGAGTGTCCGGAGCCCGCTGATGGAGGCAGGGTTGACCAAATCAGAGATCCGCCTGATGTCGAAGCAACTCGGGTTGCCCACCTGGGATAAACCGTCGGGAGCTTGCCTGGCGTCTCGAATCCCCTATAACACACCCATTACAGCCCGCAAACTCAAACAGGTCGATGACGGTGAGCGGTTTCTGCGTGATTTGGGCCTAACCGGCCAGGTCCGGGTCCGGCATCACGGCGATGTGGCCCGCTTGGAAGTCGACGCCGGGGACATTGTCAAATTCGCTGGGGAAACAGCCCGGGACCGGATTGTTCAATATTTCAAATCTCTGGGATTCAAGCATATCACCCTGGACATGGAAGGGTACTCCATGGGCAGCCTCAACAGGGCCCTGGCGCCCGAACAGAAAGGTCAAGCATAATATGGACAGCCAACATCTAAAGCATCTCTTAAAACAGGTTCAGAGCGGTGAAATGGATCTCAACTCAGCTTTGCAGCGATTAAAAAAGCTGCCATTTGAAGATCTCGGTTATGCAAAAGTTGACTTTCACCGGCACATGCGTGCCGGTGTTCCTGAAGTCATTTACTGCGAAGGAAAGATGCCTGAACACCTCCGGGGCATTTCGGCAAAACTCGCCCAGCACCACTGCAATATCCTGGCGACCCGGGCGGACCGGAAGGCTTTCGAGAGCATTCAAGAAGCCGTTGCGGACAGTGAGTACCACGAAACAGCCCGGATCGTGGTCATCAAACCTCGACCGGTGGAGCAGGTCGGCAACATTGCCATGGTGTGTGCCGGCACCTCCGACGTCCCGGTGATTGAAGAGGCGGCCATTACCGCAGAGGTGCTCGGAAACCAAGTCAACCGGTTGTATGACTGTGGGGTAGCCGGGATCCATCGCCTGTTGGATTCCTGCGAAGATTTGTTCAAGGCGAATGTGGCGGTGGTGGCGGCCGGCATGGAAGGCGCCCTTGCCAGTGTAGTGGGTGGGCTGGTTTCCTGCCCGGTCATTGCATTACCCACAAGTATCGGTTACGGGGCGAGCTTCGGTGGCATTGCCGCCCTGCTCAGTATGCTGAACAGCTGTGCCTCGGGAGTTTCGGTGGTGAACATCGACAATGGTTTCGGCGCCGGATATCAGGCTAGCCTCATCAATAAACTGGCGGCCAAAACTATGGGGAGCCTGGTAGAAAATACTAAATAGTGGCCGGACGGGCTACCTTCGGGATCGAAAAAACAGTTTGTTCGGCTAACCGGGGGTCACATGACGGGTGGCAACAATGTTGCAGTCCGTACCCGCGGGGTTTTTGATGAGTGTCTCACCAATGGAAACAGGCGCTTTGACAGTGGTGGATTGAATCTCCGCCATTACCTGAAATATGCTGTTTTTGGGGATCGGCGCGTCGGTTCGAACGCTGACCAGCGGAAAATCTCCGTTTTCCACCAAAATATTGCCGGCAATGGTCCTCATGGGCCGGGTCAATTCCTGTTCCGCCCACGTGGGTCCCTTGTCGCAGGTATGGCCCTCAATTTGGGTGATCCGGATTGAGGGTGTTTCTTCAAAATCGATTTCAAGCGGGCATCCATTGGGACACACGATGCAGGTGAGTTCTTTTCGTTTCATTCTACACTCACTTCCAGTTTTCCGGCATTTTCCAGTTTATCTTTTTTGATTTTGACGCGTATCATTTCAGCCGGGTGCAACCGGACCAGCTTCTTTCGGGCCACTTTTCGGTCCCCGTCTCTGACCCAAACGGCTCGGTCCCGCGAAGGCTCGGTCACACGGAGCGACAGGGTAAAATCGCTCTTTCCCGATACCTGCTGGGGTAGAACATATCTGACTCCGTTTTTCGGTTCGATACTGATGGGGGTGTCTGCGCGGGAAATGCCCCCATCCAGGTACCGGCAAGCGAATTCCCCCGCCAGGGCCGCCTCTTCGGAGACATGATCCACCAGATCATGAACGTGCAGCACATTACCGCAGGAAAAGACGCCGGGGATACTGGTCATGAAGGTATCGTCCACAAAGGCGCCGCTGGTTCTGGATTCCATTTTGACGGATGCGCCGGCGGAGAGTTCGTTTTCCGGAATGAGCCCCACGGAAAGGAGCAGGGTGTCGCAGGGCATAAACCGCTCGGTGCCGGGCACCGGCTGAAAATGGTTCATTTCCGCCACGGTGACCCCGGTCAGGCGATCCTTCCCGTGCACGTTGGTGACCGATGTGCCGAGATGGAGCGGAATATCGTAATCATTGAGGCATTGTTGAATATTTCGAGGCAATCCGCTGGCATAGGGCAGAATCTCAAAAACCGCCTCCACCTTTGCCCCTTCAAGGGTCATCCGCCTGGCCATGATGAGTCCGATATCCCCGGACCCGAGGATGACCGCACGGCGACCCACCATGATGTTCTGCAGGTTGATGAAATTCTGCGCCGCTCCCGCCGTGTAGATGCCTGAAGGACGGGTACCCGGCAGCGATATGGCGCCGGCCGTTCGTTCCCGGCATCCCATGGCCAGGACCACGGCGCCTGCATGGATACGGGTGTAGCCTTTCCTGGAAGAAACCGTAAGCTCGCGTTCGTTGTCCATGGACAGCACGATGGTTCCCAGCAGGGTCTCAATACTTGAATCGTTAACTTCATCAATATATCGCTGAGCGTACTCGGGACCCGTAAGGGCCTCGCCAAACCGGTGCAACCCGAAACCGTCGTGGATACACTGGTTGAGAATGCCTCCCAGTATCCTGTCCCGCTCGATGAGAAGGATATCTTCGCATCCGGCCTGTCTGGCCGCAGCCGCGGCGGAGAGCCCCGCAGGCCCGCCCCCGATAATCACTAAATCACGTTTCATTTCACGCATGAAGTCTTGATTCCTAACGCACATGTCCTGTAAAAAGATAAGAATCAGGGCTGTACAACCGATAGTCTTCAGGCCGGTAGCCGAAATCCTTTTCCAGTATCTGGACGATTCGGGGCATACAGAACCCTCCCTGGCATCGCCCCATCATGGCCCGGGATCGATATTTGATCCCGGCAATGGTCCTGCTGCCCAAGGGGTTTTCAATGGCGTCCAGAATCTCCCGCTTGGTGATCTGTTCGCAACGACAGACAATTTCGCCGTAGTCGGGATCCCGGGCCACCAGGTCCGCTTTCTCTTCCTCGGGCAGGTCGTGGAAAGATCCCGGAAAGCCGCTTCGTTCCGCAATAAAATGCTCCTTCTCCCCAAGCGGTAGCGTTTCACCCACCATATCCCGAACCATCAGCGCGATGGCCGGAGAACAGGTCAGCCCAGGGCTTTCAATGCCCACCAGGTTGATGAAACCGGGTATGTCTTTCCGGGCTTCAATGACGAATTCCTTGAAACCTTTCACCGACGGGGGGGTCTGTTTGGGCCTTAACCCTGAAAATCCCCGAATAAAATCAGAAGTGCTGATGGCCGGGAGCAGTTCCCGGCCTTCTTTCTTGAGCTGGCCAATAATGTCGGCGGTACAGGCGTAATCGTCCGCGGTATCCACATATTCATTGCTGGGGCCAATTAGAATGTTGCCGTCCACCGTGTTGGTCAAATGGATGCCGAGGCCTGCACCCCCTTTTCTGGGTGCGGGATAGATGAGCACGGAGAGACTGCCGTTTAAGCGTTTATCCAGAATCAGGTATTCCCCCCGGCAGGGATAGATGACATACTCCGTCAGCCCCAGCATTCTGCAGATGGCGTCGCTGTAAAGGCCCGCGGCATTGATGAGCACTTTGGTTTCAAAAGAGCCACCCTCGGCTGTTTTCACCTGAAAGCCGTTTTCCGTCTTTAAAATGTCCGTTACTTCGGAGCCCAGGTGAAAATTCACACCGTTTTCCCGGGCGTTATCCGCCAGGGCAATGGTCAAACCATAGGGGCAGATAATGCCGGTGGTGGGGGAATGAAGGGCACGAATGCCGCCGACGCCCGGCTGGATCTGCTGCATCTTCTCAACATCAATCATCTCAAGACCGGGAACGCCATTGGTTTCCCCTTGCGCTTTTAATGCTTCCAGGGTTTCAATGTCCACCTGGTCCTGGGCCACGGTGAGCTTGCCGAGATATTGAATCTTGACTTTCAGATCCCGGCAGAGCCCCTTCATGAGTTCGTTTCCCTGAACGTTCAGTTTCGCCCGCAGGGTGCCGGGTTTGTAGTGGATGCCGGAGTGAAGGACCCCGCTGTTTCTGGAACTGGTGCCCATACCCACATCCAGTTCCTTCTCAAGGACCCCGACGTTTAACCGGTAACGGGACAGCTCCCTGGCAATGGCGTTTCCCACAACGCCGGCCCCAATAATCAGAACATCGTAAACGTTAGCCATTAGTATGTCACAAAAAACAAGAAGTTCATTGACTGAAAACCTAAAACTTTAAACTTTAAACTTTAATCTGTGGCGTGCCGCCTTAGTCTTCAATACCGGCCAACCGTTTCGAAGCATTTTTCTTTTGCTCCACGTTGGTTTCCCGGAAAATGGTCACCCGATGGGCTTCCGGAGAACCGCCGCCATGGATATCGGAGATGGTATCTGCGCTTTCCATGGCCAGTTTTTCCGCCAGGCGAAACATCTTGACCCGGTTTTCCACGGGAACACCATCGGCGCCTTTCATATATTTTTTGAGAAGATGCCCCACTTCGGGGTTTTCGAAATCCCGGTCGGAAGGCAGATCCGCCACAAATCCGCCACAGATATCGATCATTAGGCGGGTGGCTTCGGCCATCTCCTTCCCCTCGTGAATTTTAGACGCATTGGCCAGGACCGTATCGATAAAATAGGTGCCGGAAGGCTGTGCACTCCCTTCATAAGAAGAAGCCAGACAGCATCCGTACAGGGTCTCGGCCCGGTGGATCATTTCAATGACCTTCTGCTTCATGTGGCCCGGTTTGGTGGTCCCGTTATACTCCATCATGTTCAGGGCGGTACCGATCATACAGTCGATTTTTCCGGACTTACAGCCCCCGTGACTCTGGCGATGGAAGGACGAAAATTTGACCACCATGTCCACGGCAAACTCCACCTCTCCGCACAAGAACACCCGATCCCAGGGCACGAACACATCGTCAAAAATCAAAGTGGGGCAATACTTGGAATAGAATTGGTTACCCATATCGCATCCCTCCAGTTCCCTTGCGTCCAAACTGGATCTTCCCACCACATGGATCAACCCCTTGGCATCCGCGGGAACAGCAAAGGAAACCGCATATTCCTCATCGCCCTTTCTCAAGGCCCGGGTGGGCAGCACGATAATTTCGTGGGCTGAAAGAGACCCTGTCTGATGGGCTTTAGCGCCGCGAACCACGATGCCATCATCTCTTTTTTCCACCACCCGCAGGTACATATCCTGGTCATCCTGGTCCTTGGGTCCTTTGGAGCGGTCGCCCTTGACGTCGGTTACACCGGCGTTGCAGGTCAGATCGTTCTCCTGAACATACTTCAGAAATTTCTTGAAATTGTCGTGGTAATGGGTTCCATATTTCCGGTCGACATCATAACAGACGATGGAAAGGGTACACAGGCAATCAAGCCCGGTGCACCGCTGGTGGCAGGTGCCCACGTAATTTCCCAGGCGCCGGTTGACCTTTACCCGTGCCACCAGGTCTTCGGTGGAGGAGGGGGGCAGCGTGAACCGATTGACCGGTTCGTTGATCAGCGGGCTCTCGGTGACGACCATGTCTTTGTATTCATCTTTTTCGGCTATTTCGTAAGTGGCGCCGGTAGCTTCTATGCCCGCACGAAGCCGCGGGTTATCCACCACATTGGTGATACGCTCACCAAACATGTAGGCCACGGGTTTCATCTGACGTAGAGATTCAATATACTCATCTTTCGTTTTAATACCCATTTGCTATCTCCTCTTTACTATAATCAAAAGTTAACTTATAAATAGACAGGATTCCTGGAAAATTGTCAATATTTTTTTTCAGAAGGCCTGCTCTAAAGAGCCCACTGAAAGCAGACCCTTCTGCTTGACATTCCCCGGGATCTCAATTATCTAATGAAATATTTGGATTTTTCCGACCCGAATTTTTCCGCGATTTTAAACCGCATGTAAATCATTTAATTATAAGGATTAAGGTAAACTTTATATGGAATATTCAACCAGCCCGGAAGGGGAGAAATTCATTCTTCCAACCCAAGAAGAGAGTGCTCTGGAATTTGACAGATTAAAACAACTGGCCCGGGAACATCGCGACCGGGGCCGGGAAATTGTGGTAGTCATGGGTCTCGGGTTTGTGGGGGCTGTCATGGCCGGTGTTGTGGCAGATTCTGTTGACCCGGAAACCGGAAAACCCAACAAATTTGTCATCGGCATGCAGCGGCCCAGCACGCGAAGCTTCTGGAAGATTCCGCTCTTCAATCGTGGCCTCTCCCCCATCAAAGCTGAGGACCCGGAGGTGGCGCCCTTGATCGAACGGTGCGTCACTCAAAAAAAGACCCTCACCGCCACATTCACCCATGATGCCCTCTCCCTTGCGGATGTGCTGGTGGTGGATGTGCAATGCGATTTCTTAAAACAGGATCTGGGCAACCTGAAAACCGGCTTTGCGGAAATCGGGGCCCTGGAGAACAGTTTTAAAATCATCGGCGAAAAAATATCCCCCCATTGCCTTGTTTTGATTGAAACCACTGTGCCGCCGGGAACCACTGAGTATGTGGCTTTCCCCCTGATCAAAAAGGGGTTCAAGGCCCGGGGGATTGAAGCGGACCCCCTTTTGGCCCACAGTTATGAACGAGTCATGCCCGGGAAAGACTATGTGCGATCGGTGCGGGATTTCTGGCGGGTTTGCAGCGGCATCAACCCCGAGAGCCGGGAAAAGGTGACCGACTTCCTCTCCCAGGTGCTCAATATAAAGGATTACCCCCTCACCGTACTGGATCGCCCCATTGAGAGTGAAACCTGCAAGATTGTGGAAAACAGCTATCGGGCCACCATTCTGGCTTTTCTGAACGAATGGAGCCTTTTTTCCGAAACCAACGGGGTCGACATCGTCAAAGTCATCGACGCCATCAAAATCCGGCCCACCCACAGCAATATCCTTTTTCCCGGTCCCGGCATCGGGGGATATTGCCTTCCAAAAGACGGCGGTCTGGGCATGTGGGCCTACAAGCATCTCATGGGCTTCGAAAATGATATTTTCAAGATCACCCCGGAGGCCATCAACATCAACGATACCCGGGCACTGCACGCCGCCCAGCTGGTGAGGGATGCCCTTCGAAACATGGGGCGCATCGTGGCCGCAAGTCAGATCACCCTGCTGGGGGCTTCATACCGGGAAGATGTGGGAGATACCCGGTACAGCGGAAGCGAGATCATTGTGCGAAAGCTGACCGAAATGGGGGCCGAGATCAGGGCCCACGACCCTTACGTGCGCCACTGGTGGGAGCTGGAAAAGCAGGATTCCTATCCGGCCGTGGGGGCCAGCTGGTCCAGATTTTTCCGTAACCAGGACCATTTTTCCGACTTTCAAATGACAGAGGATCTGACGGAGGCCATAAAAGGGGCGGATGCGGTCATCCTGGCCGTTCGCCATTCCCCCTATCTCGCGCTTTCGCCTGATGATGTTGTGGAAATGGCCGGTGGACCCCTGGCCGTAGTGGATTGCTTCGGTATTCTGGATGACCGGAAAATCCGGCGGTATTTCGAGCTGGAATGCGAAGTGAAAGGGATGGGACGCGGCCACATCAAACGGATTAAGGACAGTGTCCTTAGAAAATCATGAGGAGGGTGATTATGAAAAGACTGGGTTTTTTCTTATGTTTCTGGGCCTTATTGCAATTTCTGGGGATGACCTGTCCTTCGTGGGCGGATCCCATCAAAATTCCGTTGGCTGCGCCATTTACAGGGCCTCTTGCCTCTTTCGGCGAAGGCATGAAAAACGGCGCGCTGCTCAAAGCCGAGGAAATCAACGCGCAAGGCGGCATCAACGGCCGGAAAGTTGAGGTCATTTTAGAAGACGAACTGTGCGATCCCAAAGAAGCGGCCACGGTGGCCACCAAGCTGGCGGCGGATCCTGAGATATCCATCGTAGTGGGCCATCTTTGCAGCTCCGCATCACTGGCATCCCTTCCCATTTACAAAGAAGCCAAGCTTCCCGCCATCTCGCCGGCCTCCACCAATATAACCCTCTGCAAAAGCAGTCCCTACTATTTCAGGAACGTCTACAAAGATGACTTTCAGGGGTTGTTCCTGGCCAAATATGCCAAGGAAGTTAAGGGTTACAAAAAAGTGGCCATCTTTTATGAAATGAACGACTACTCCATTGGGTTAATGAATGCCTTTATGAAGCAGGCCAAGAAAAACGGCATCAGGATCCTGGGGAAAGAAGCCTATACCGCTGAAACAACGGACTTTAAACCCCAGCTCACCAAATTCAAAATGATGAAACCGGATGCCATATTTATCCCCGGATATGCCCCCCAGGGGACACTGATCATTTCCCAGGCCAGAAGCCTGGGCATAAAAAATGTGGATTTTCTGGGCGCCGATGGTTTAGACGATAATCTGATGTTGAAAAACCCGGATGCGGAAGGTCTTTTTGTAACGACCCCGTTCATTCCTGACAAAGCCGGACCCAAAGCCGCCGCTTTCATCAAGGCATATCGTAAAAAATTCGGCATAGATCCCAACTGGTTCGCGGCCAATACCTACGATGCGGTTGGCATAGCGGCTGCGGCCATCGCTAAGGCAGGGCCGGACAGGGAGAAAGTTCGAGAATACCTGGCCGCCATGGATACCAAAGCTGAAGCCTATGACGGGGTGGCGGGCAAAACCTATTTCGACAAAAACGGGGATTGCCTCAAAGAGGCTTTTGTCAAGGAAATCAAAAACGGCAAATGGATCGGGGCGGAAAAACAGCTCCAATAAGGCACAAAAAAAGAGCAGGTCTAAGATAGACCTGCTCTTTTTGGTTTTGAGGCGACGGAAAAGGGTTGTTGAGTGGAAAGCCTTCTGGATCAGTCGAGCCTTTTTTTGCAGCAACTGGTGAACGGCATAACCCTGGGAGGCGTCTACGCCCTCATTGCCGTCGGCTACACCATGGTTTACGGGGTGATTCAGCTGATTAATTTCGCCCACGGGGAAATCTACATGCTGGGCGCCTTTCTCGCCTACACCCTGGTGGCCGTTGTGGGAATGCCCTTTTTTCCGGCATTTGTTCTGACCCTGTTGATCTGCGCTGTTCTGGGTGTTGTGCTCGATTTTGTGGCCTATCGCCCTTTGCGAAAGGCCCCTCGACTGGCTGCGTTGATTACCGCCATTGGCATGTCCATATTTCTTCAGAACATGGCGATGCTGATCTGGGGAAGCCAGATCAAATCATACCCCAGGGATCTTTTACCGGCTTTTTTTTCTGAGTCTGCCATAACCTTTGGAGACGTATCGTTAAGCTGGCTTCAACTGTTTATTCTGTCCATTACCCTTCTGTTCATGATCATCCTTCACCTCACCATCCATAAAACCAGAATCGGCATGGCCATGCGCGCCATTTCACAGGACAAAACCGCATCCGCCCTTATGGGAATCGGCGTCAACCGCGTTATCTCTTTCACCTTTGCCATCGGTTCGGCCATGGGCGGCATGGCGGGGATTCTGGTGGGACTCTATTACAATGCCATTTTTCCCACCATGGGTTACGTGGCCGGCATTAAGGCCTTTGCCGCTGCGGTACTGGGTGGCATCGGCTCTGTTCCAGGCGCCATGCTGGGCGGTGGCGTCCTGGGGATTGCGGAGGTAATGGGTGCCGGATACATTTCGTCCGAATACAGGGACGGGATCTCTTATGCCGTCATGATTGCGGTGATCCTTTTCAAACCCTCCGGGCTTATCGGGAAACAAAATGCGGAGAAAGTGTGATGTCGCTCTTCCCCAAAAACCCCCGCGTTCTTTTTCTGGCGATCCTGTTTCTGGCCATCATTCTGCCGTGGATTCCCCTGGGCCCTTCCACCAACTACCTGTTAAGGGTTTTGACCTCTGCTGTCCTGTATATGATTCTGGCATTGGGCCTGAATATCGTTCCGGGGTTCACCGGCCTTCTGGACCTGGGCTATGTGGGGTTTTACGGTATCGGCGCCTATACGTCAGGGTTGCTGGCCATCCATTATGATCTCAGCCTGTGGGTGATTCTGCCCATTGCAGCGGCAAACGGCGCGCTGTGGGGCGTTCTGCTGGGAGCACCCACCCTTCGCCTTACAGGCGACTATTTCGCCATTGTAACATTCGGGTTTTCCGAACTGGTGGTGCTGCTCCTTCGGAATGAACTCTGGCTCACCCGCGGCCCCATGGGGTTGCCGGGCATCCCGCCGCCTGCCATTTTCGGGTATCCTTTAACCCAGGGCTGGCAGTATTTTTATCTGGCGCTGTTCCTCCTGCTGGTGGTTCTGGTCGTGGTGGTGCGCCTTGAGAATTCGCGGCTCGGCCGGGCCTGGTTCGCCATCCGGGAGGACGAAATCGCAGCCCAGTGCTGCGGCATCAGCCTGATCCGCTACAAGGTGATGGCATTTGCCGCCAGCGCCGCCATCGGCGCCATGGGCGGTGCCTTTTATGCCAAGTGGTTCCGGTTTATCCATCCGGACATGTTCAAATTCTGGGAATCCATTCTCATTTTATGCCTCATTGTATTCGGGGGCATGGGCAGCATTGCCGGCACCATGCTGGGGGCCCTGATTCTGATCCCCCTAAGTGAGATCCTGCGCGCCGTTCTGCCCCAGGGCATGTTCAATGCCCGTTATCTGATTTACGGGTTGCTTCTGGTTATCATGATGCGGCTGCGGCCTGAAGGGCTTATACCGTTCCAACTCTCCAGGAGTCGCAAGGCAGAGCAGGCGAAAGCGCGGTTGCTGGGCGG
This sequence comes from Deltaproteobacteria bacterium, assembly GCA_018644785.1. The sequence goes on from JABGPV010000138.1 coordinate 11,932, forward strand.
TGAGGAGTAGAGATTAAATGGGCGCGCTTCTCAAGGTTAAGACACTATCCAAGTCATTTGGCGGACTGCTGGCCCTAAAAGAGATCACCCTGAAGGTGGCGCCCGAACAGATTGTGGGCATCATCGGCCCCAACGGCGCAGGCAAAACCACCTTTTTCAATTGTCTGTCGTGCTTGTATCATCCCACCGGCGGAGAAATCGAATTTGACAGCATCCCCCTGGCAACCCCCACATCGACCGCTTCGAAAAAACGGGTTCGAATTTTCGCATGGGTATTTTTATTACTGGGTTTGATTCGGCTGCCCCTTTTCTGGTCCTTTTTCCTGCCCCAGACTTTTTTCAAGGTGGAGTTGTTCCTGCTGGGGCTTTTTATCCTTTCCATTCGCTTTCTGCTGGTCCGGGGTCTCATACGCCATGAAATCTGGGCATGGGGACTCATGTTTATTTTTCTCTTGAGCGACTTCTGTTTTGCCCTTATATTTCTCACCCAACCTAACCCGTCGGATTATATTGTTTTTACCCATGTGCCGCTCCGGTATGTTGCCATGCCATGGGGTGTGGCCGCAGGTCTTTTCAGCCTTTATTTTACAGGCCTGTTGTGCACCGGGAAAGTACGCAGGCTTTATGGATTCAGAACGAGCCCGGATGCGGTTTGCCGAAATGGCCTGGCCAGGACCTTTCAGAACATACGCCTCTTTTTCAACCTGAGCGTGTTGGATAATGTAAAGATCGGCCGGCATGGCCGCATGCATTCCGGATTGGGTAAAACACTGTTTAGAACCCGTTTTCAGCAAAAAGAAGAGGCCTCTGCCGAAAAAGAGGGGCTCCATTTCCTCCGCTTTGTGGGTCTTGAAGATAAGGCCTTTGATCTCGCTGATACCCTGGCTTACGGAGAACAGCGCCGCCTGGAAATCGCCAGGGCCCTGGCGTCTGAACCGAAACTTCTCCTTTTAGATGAACCGGCCGCTGGCATGAACGCCAGGGAATCGGAAGAACTGATTCAACTGGTTCGAAAAATACGGGAGGGCGGTATCGCCGTACTGATTATTGAACACGACATGAAGGTCATGATGAATCTGGCGGATTACATCTATGTCTTTGATTACGGAATACTGATCGCGGAAGGGACGCCCGACGCGGTTCGAGAAAACCAGAAGGTCATTGACGCCTACCTCGGAGGAGATCGCGGCGTATGTTGAGACTTGAAAATGTGCACAGTTATTATCGAAAAATTCATGCGCTCAAAGGCATATCCCTCAATATCAAAGAAAAAAGCATCTGTTGCCTGATCGGGGCCAACGGGGCGGGTAAATCGACCACTCTCATGGCCATCAGTGGCATTCAGGACATCAGACAAGGGAAAATCGTACTTCAGGGAGACATGATTAACAAACTGCCGCCGGAGGAGATCGTTCGGCGGGGGGTGGTGCAGGTGCCCGAAGGACGCCGCATCTTTCCGGATCTCACGGTGATGGAAAATCTGATCCTGGGCGCCTACCTGAACAGGGACAGGAAAAAGAGAAAAGGTCTGGTGGAAAGCGTCTTTACCCTTTTTCCCGTTCTGAAAGAGCGACGGGGGCAGACCGGCGGCACCCTTTCGGGCGGGGAGCAGCAGATGCTGGCCATCGCCCGGGCCCTCATGGCTTCCCCCAGGCTGCTTCTGCTGGATGAACCCTCACTGGGGCTTGCACCGCTGATTGTGGAACAGATCATGACCATCATCGGCCAGATCCGGGAAGACGGGTTGACCGTGCTGCTGG
>JABGPV010000139.1 GCA_018644785.1 Deltaproteobacteria bacterium
CGAACGGAACGGATTGTCCCTGAAACCGGACCTCTGGTTCCACCGCATGCCGGGCGGAAACAAACTGGCGTTTTTCATAATATTCCCGATAATTGGGAAGGTATGTTTTCGGAACGATCCCCAGCACCTTTCCCCTGTAGATAACCAAGGCGCAGTTGAACAGCTTTCCCTGAAAGCGAAGCGGCGCCCCCACCAGCAAGAGGGGGGAGAGATCTTTGCTTTCCGTGATGAGTTCGGCCAGAGCCTCTCGAACCGCCTCCAGCAACGCATCCTGGTGAAACAGATCCTCATTGGAAAAAGCGGACAACCCCAGCTCCGGAAAGAGCACGAATGCGGCATGATGATCAGAAGCGCGGCGGGCGAGACCGAGGGTACGTTCCACATTGTAGGCGGGATCGGCCACGCTCAGAGATGGCACGCAAACGGCCGAGCGGATAAACCCATGGGAATAGATGGAATGAAACGGTCGGGTCATGAGGCGCTCCAGTGAAAATTGAGACTGATCGGTTTTTGTACCAATTATATCAAAGTTTCTTATATCACGGTGTATTCCTAAAATGCAAGATCAAGCTCTTGTCGAAAATATCGGTTGATAAGCGCTATCCAAAGGATTATCATTATTCGTCGGGCGTGAGATGAGGCGTAACGCTGAGTCCTTCCCAGCTCCCACCTTCATTTTTGGTCAGCCAGTCGCGCCCGCAACATCCTGTAGTCGGATTTTGATTGACCCACTAGCCCCACGTACCTATAGTTTGCTGTCAAAAAAGGGGCTTCTTATCGCACACAGAGACTGGACTTGAAATCATCATCCGGAAGTCGCGTCATATCAAAGATTCTGATCCCCCTCATATGTTTGCTTTTTCTCCAGGGGTGTCTGGGGAAAACGGACCGGCCCCTTGCCCTGAAGGGTTGCCTTGATCTGAAATCCCGGGATTTTGCCGCGTCCCCCGTCAATCTGGACGGCCAATGGGCCTTCTACTGGCAGACCCCTTCTTCATCGCCCCATATCCCGGAGGCCCCTCTCCCTCCGGACACGTGCTTTATAAAGGACACCGCTTTCATAAAGGTGCCGGGGTTCTGGCACCGGACGGAAGGGATAAAATATCCGGTCCACGGCTTTGCCACCTACTGCCTGATCCTCCTTCTGCCGAAAGATGCTTCGGGTCTTGCCCTGAAACTGGGGACCATCTCATCCGCCTACACCCTCACCATCAACGGACAAACCGTTGGGACCAGCGGTAGGGTCGGCGTGGATAGGAAATCGACCCTTCCCTGGCACAAGGTGGACATGGTCGACCTGGATCGATTCGGCAGCCGCCTGGACATACGGATTACAGCCGCCAATTTCCATAACTGGAGCGGCGGGATCCTGGATCATCTGCTGCTGGGCCCCCGTGCGGCACTTGAAAGGGGGGTCAAAAAGCAGTTCGTCCTGAATTTGATTCTTTTCGGCAGCCTCCTGATCATGGGGATCTATCATCTGGCCCTCTTTGTTCTGCGGCCCAAGGATGCCTCAACCCTCTATTTCGGCATCTTCTGCCTATGCGTGGCCCTGTGGCACGCAACCGTGGATCCCCACGGCCGGTTCATCGATCTGCTTTTTCCGGGTATTACATGGGAATGGATCACCCGGACCGAAGTGCTTTCCTTTTATCTGAGCATCCCCGCATTCGCCCTCTTTCTCAGATCCATTTTCCCGGTGGAATCCTCCGCTCTCATCACCCGGATTTACCAATGGGCCGGCTTGGTCTTCTCCCTGGTGGTGGCACTGACGCCCCCCCATATCTTTACCCGGACCCTGTTGCCCTATGAGATACTGACCGCCACCACCTTTGTTTACGTCATCCGGGTCCTCATCCTGGCGGTCAGGCACGGGCGCCAGGGCGCAATCTACATGCTGGTGGGATTTCCCATCTTCTGGCTCACCGGCATAAACGATATGCTCTACGCCCACCGCCTGATAGAAACCGGTGTTCTTATCCCCTACGGCCTCTTCATTTTCATCATCAGCCACTCATTCGTCATCTCTTTGAGGTTTTCAAGGGCATTTTCCGCGGTGGAGCGTCTGTCTGTAGATTTGAACCGGAAAAACGAGGCATTATACAAGGCCAACCGGATCAAGGACGAATTTCTGGCCAATACGTCCCACGAACTGCGCACCCCCTTAAACGGTATCATCGGTATTGCGGAATCCCTGAGAGAGGGGGCCGCAGGAGATCTCAACCCGCCTGCCCGAAACAACCTCTCCATGATCGTCTCCAGCGCCCGTCGCTTGACCGCCCTCATCAACGACATTCTTGATTTCTCAAAGCTCAGGCACCGGGATATTCAAATCCGGAAACAAGCCGTGGATATAAAGGGACTGGCAAGAACGGTCCTTTCCGTGTGCGAGCCCATGACCCGGGGGCGGCCGTTGGTCCTGGAAAACAAAATACCCGATCATCTTCCCGCCGTCATGGGAGATGAGGACCGGCTCCAGCAGATATTGTTCAACCTGGTGGGGAACGCCGTTAAATTCACGCCAAAGGGAAAGGTGAGTATCCTGGCGGAAGAAAAGGGGGATGTTATCTCCATATCTGTTCAGGACACCGGCATCGGCATCCCGGAAAACAAGCTGGAAGCGATTTTCCATTCCTTTGAACAGGCGGATGCCTCCGCATCCCGGCGGTTCGGCGGCACGGGCCTGGGGCTCGCCGTTACCCGGAAGCTGGTGGAACTCCATGGCGGAACCGTTACGGTTGCCTCCAAAGAGGGAAAAGGCGCAACTTTTACCTTTACCGTCCCCAAAGCTGGAGAGGCCCAAGCAAGGGGATCCGGCGAGCAGGAAACCGCCTCCACCGGGGACCGGCCCGCGCTGCCCGAACCGTTTCCCGGAATCATGGTCCCCGAACCCTTCACGGAAACCGCGTCCGGCCCCATTGTCCTGGCCGTGGACGACGAGCCCGTGAATCTCCAGGTAATCGCCAACCACCTGGGACTTGCGGGAATCCCGGTCCGGACCGCAACCGGGGGAGGGGAGGCCCTCACATGGATCGACACCCACGGCCTGCCCCATCTGGTGCTCCTGGATATCATGATGCCCGGAATGACCGGTTACGAGGTTTGCCAAAGCCTGCGCAAGCGCCATTCCCCCTCCGAACTCCCCATCATCATGGTCACGGCCCGAAACCGGGTCACCGACCTGGTCAGGGGATTTGACCATGGGGCCAATGATTATCTCACCAAGCCCTTTACCAGGGATGAACTCCTGGCCCGGATCCGGACCCAGCTCAAACTGAAAGAGGCCTACACCACCCTTAAAGAAAATGTCCGGCTGCGCCGGGAACTGAACCTTCGCCGGATCACGGAACAGCGTCTCAAAGAGACCCAGAAACGGCTGGATAAAATGCTGGATACGGTGGCGCAGCCGCTGGCCGCCGTCAATGAAAGCCTGGAAGTCTGTTTTTCAAACAAGGCCCTGGAAACGCTTCTGGGAAGACCGGCGGAGGCTTTTTTAGGGCGGTCCGCCGCTGATTTTTTTGAAATGGATTTTGCGGATATCCAAAAAACCCATATGGGAAAAAGCGGATCCGGCATATATCCCGATACCCTTATCCGGGGCGGGGGGGAAGAAAAACGGCTCGACATCACCCTCACCTCCCTTGAATTCGGCCTGGAGGATGAAGAGGGAGACGAGCAGGAGCAATTGCTGCTGCTCATCCTCTCTCCATCGGCCCGGGAATCGGACCGGATTCTGACCCTGGTCAATATCCTGAACCAACACCGGGAGCGATTTCAGACCCTTGAGGCCTCCCTCAGGGACCTGATCCCCGGGATGCCGGGCCAGCGGCCGGATCTGGCCCGGGCCCTGACCTCCATTGACGACGGGCTTGTCCAGTTGGACCAAATGCTCCGGATAACGGAAGGGGAAACCGACCGCCGTCTGGCCGCCGTAACCGTGATGCAGACGGCCCTCAAATGCTGGCAAGAGGCGACCGGTGCGTCAAAAGCTGAGTTGGCCAAGCAGTCCAACCTCTGGTCCGTGTACGTGGACAGGGACGGATGGGGGCGTACCCAGACTCTGGACAAATACCTTTCGCTTTCCCGCCTGCCCAAACACCCCCGGTACGAAAAGGTGATCCGGACCGGGGAATTCGTTCTGAATGGTTGTGATCTGTCCCATGAATCCCGTGAAGAACTGGAAGCCGCGCTGACGCGCCTTGCCTGAAGCGTTGCGCCCACGCGCCTGGAAACAATAGGGGACTGACCCCGTTTTTTCGGGAAAAGCTGGACGACCGAGCAAGAAAAGCAAACGAGATCTTCCCCAAATAAGCAAATTCAAAATAAGAGCTAGCTGCTTAATGGTTATCGATGCATCGGCAGCGCTTCAAACGTTACTTCGCCGCGCGCCGTTTCCGAGCCGTGCCGGGCCAATACCACGATTTGCTGCGGTCCCAAGGCAAGGGGCCGGTAACGGATCCGCACGTGATTCACTTCATTCCGGCGAAGATGCGCGATGTTTTCAACATCAAACAGCACGCCCGCTTCATCCGGGTCGCCATTGTAAAATTCCACGGTCACGCCATTGGCGGCGTCCCCGTCATATGAAACCACCTCCGCCGCCACAAGGAATTCAACCGGGGTATTATTGGAAAACCCGATGGGCGTAGCGGTAACCGCCTCCACGAACATGTCCCCATTGTTGGGGTTGGGCTCATTGGTTTTTTTCTCAATATAGAACGCCTGCTTCAGCACACCCACGTTATTGCTGAAAGAGGTTTTCTCCCCCTCAAAAGTGACTTTTTCTAGAGGGACATCGGTTATCCACTTCCAGTCCTCCTTGTCCGCCACCGTGGCCAGACCGTGCGCCGGAACCTCCGTCGCCAGTTTCCCTTCGCCGTCTTCGGCCCACACCACCACCCAGAAGAGCCATTGGGTATCACCGAGCCCTGTGGTGTCAAAATGTGTGAAAGCTTCGGTCCAGTTGTTTGAGAGCGTATTAAAGCCCGGCAGGGGGCGGGAGATCACCTGTTCGCTGATCAGGACGCTGTCGCCCTTGGGGGTGTTGTCGGGATTCCATTCCTGGCGGTAGAAACGCACATGAATTTCCGTCCCGGGATCCATGTCTTTTAAGCTGAGGTTGTAGATCCGGGCCCGCAGGAACACATGCTGCCCCTCTTCCGCCCTGGCACGCTGGGGCCCACTGTGACCGCCTACCGTCACCAGCAAGCCCCGCATGTGATAGAATCCGCTGGTCCAAACTTCATCCGGATCGGGGGCGTTGAACGAGACGCACTCATTGCCGCCGAGACAGGCAAGGTCTGAACCGTTAGGGCCTGGCTCCCAGCGAACGGGGTGGTTCAGGGCCAGGTCCATATGTTGGTTGTACCACGCCTCGTGGGAGCTCCACCAAGATCCGGTCGCACCATCCGTGGGGTCCGCCGCGTACAGCGCCTGAAGTGCCCCATGGGTCTGCACCTCCGTGGGCGTGCTTATGTTCTGGAGCCCCCCTTCCGGCAGGGCCTGGCCGAAGATAGCCGGAGTCACCATGTATTGGTAGAGGCTCGGCGCCAGAAACCCGTTGGGTTTATTAACGGCAATCCCCGTTGAAGCCGCCAGGGTTGTGCTGTTGGTAAAAAGCGTGGCGGTTGCATCACTTTGGTTATAATCAAAGGAGCCGGTCACGCTGGCCCCTATTTTGACCTTTCCCAGAAATGCCCCGCCATAGGTAATCGATGAATCGGTGTCAAAGGAGTGGGTGGAACTTGAACCGGAGCTTACGTCCGAACCCGAACCCTTGCTCCAGCTGACCTTCACGGTGCGGGTGGAACTGTCCGTGAAGAAACTCTTTTCTTGTTGCGTCAGCTGCTGGGAGTCCGAAATCCGGTCTTGAAGTTGCTCAAGCGTGGCCGGATAGGAAAAAATGTTCCCGGGCATGTGAATGGGGTTGTACCATTCCAGTGTCCGGCCGTCGATGGTATTGGAATGGATTTCATCGGGTCCCGAAACCACCAGGTAATACGGTTTTTTCTCCTCATCCTCGCAGTGGGGTTTGCCCGCCGGGCAGACACGCTCGCCCAGGACGGGATAAAAATAGACGTTCAAACGGCTGGACGTGTACCAGATATGGTCCCCGAACCCGGTGGCCGTGGAAGCAGTTAACCCCACGCTCTCGTAAGTGTCGTAGGTCTTCTTAAGGGAGTTTTCGTAAAGTTGCTTCCAGGTTTCTTTGTTTTTCGTTTCCGGGCCGCCGATGAAGGGGAGCTTAAATTGAAATGTTGATTCCACCGACTCAGAGTAAGCATGCGTGTAACTGGTGGTGTTTCGTCTTTGGGATTTCTTGGCGGAGCTGGTATGGATGTCATACTTCGTATGGAACGATTTCCAAAGGGCGCTGAAGTTGATCACATCGGCCTTTTTCGCGGTTTGTGGGTCCGGTTTGACATAGTCCACATGCATGGGCGGTGACCCCACGATGACCTGAGGTTGCGCGTGGGAGCTGATGCGGGCCACCAGGGGCTCGCCCACCCGCACGGAACGTCCCCTCAGGTCACCCGAGCGAAGCCGGCTCCCGGAGCGGTTTCCCGCCAAAGGAGATTGTTCGTCATAGGCCCCGGCACAATAAAAACTGAAATCCTTCAAGTTGGGATCACCGTCGTACGGATGGTAGTCATCCGGCGCATTGCCTAAACTCATGAATTTCACATGATTTCCAATACAACCTTCACACCCCGCGTTGTCCGGCCCGAACATGAGCGCGATGTCCAGATCATAATCGGATTTTTCGGCAACGCCTGTGGGCAGATCTTTGAACCGGCCCACTGCCAGGCCGCTCAAGTGAGCCTGACCTGCGTTATAAAATCCAGCTGAACCCCAAAGCTGCATGGTAGAGGCAGATCTCTCGTTAAAAGTGACCACTGCCATGGAAACAGGTTTAACTGGTAGCTCGACTCCGTCCGGATAGACACAGCTCCATGCGACCACCGCCTGATCGCTCCGGTTGAACCCCTTAAGGGGCCCGGACACGGCATAAACATTGTTGGGCCGCACAACGTTGTTTTTCAGGAATACGGTTTCGTCCAGCCGAGTGGGTTTCATCCGGTCATCGAATTGGTAGAGTTCGCCGACCAGCGGTTGACCATACTTCTCCTTTTGTTGATTGTCGATTTTGGCGTAGGTCACCAGAAGTTCATCGCCAGGGACGGACAAGTAATCACCGGCCGCCAACGCATTGCAGGGTATCTGAGCTATTTCACCAGAATAAACGAGTTTGGTGGAGAGGGGGATGGACCCCGAGGAAAGCGGATACAAGATAATCTCTAACGGCCTGGCTTCCTCACAGATGGTCCCCGGAACCCTGCCAGGACAAACCGTCGCGAAAAACACCGACAGCCGGGGACCTTTTTCATCTAGAGGATTCGCTCCGATCCAGGCCACGTCCAAAAGCCCGTCGGCATTGAAGTCGCCCACCGCAGGCTCTCCGACCGGTGTCACAGCGTGGGGGTAATAAATCCATGGGCCGGACACGAGGCCATCGCCGGGTGACTTGACATCTTTGGCGGTGGAGACGGCTGCCTGTTCCCAGTTCATCACCAGGATATCGTCGTAGCCGTCCTTGTCAAAATCCGCCACCGCCGCCGTCAGAAATATACCGCCTGAGAACCAATCTACAGGGGCAGAGAACGAGTTTTCCTCGTGCAGTCTGTCTTCCACGTGCCAGGCATAACCGGAAGTCTGTTTGTCGACATTAAATGCGATCATGACAAGGACATCGTTTTTTTGTTCGAAGAGCCGGGCGATTCGTGTCTGTTGAGGATACGGAAAAGATGGCTGGTGTTGGTAAGGGTAGGACGTATCCACATATTCCTTTGTCCATGATGTATTCCAGCCATCGGCACCCAACGTGGCAATAAGGTTTTTCTGGATTGTTTTTGTAGGTGTTTGGTAAATGGGCATGGGAACCGGCCTGGCGACCACCAGATCATCGGCCCGGCCGATGTTGCGTTGACCATGGAGCATATCGTCAACTTTGCTGAAATCCGGGTCTTCTGCCCGGGAAATGTCGCCGAAAAACGCCGTCAACAGCATCAAAATTATGGTGGAGAGAAAAATCCTTGCGATTTTTTGGGTCATAAATTCCATTGTTCTTCTCCTCTTTGCAACTTGGTTGATGAAGGAAAAACAGCCGGCTTCCGCTAAGCCAGGGACGTCAAATCAGCAAAAGACTCCTATATGCACCCCTGATCAAGAATTGGCTGAAAGGGCGCCCTGACGAAGTGTTGAATCATATAGCAGGCCGGGCCTTCCAAGCAAGGAATTTCCCCTGTTAATTCCCGTTAAAAAACCATATAAATATCTAATATTAATGCCTATTATAAAATATTCGAATCACGCTCATCACCTGCTTCGGATGGGTACGACCCCGATTAGGTCGATCATGCGGAGGCTGTTGACCGGTTAAGGCTCGAGCCGTCCGACACGCTGGAATTGCCAATTCAAGGGAGCGAAGTGGCAAAACGGCTGAATGTGGCTCGTTCTTTGGCTTAGGGGACGTGGCTTAGGGGACGGCTTAGGGGACGTTGTTGACAAAATACACGAACTACCCTCTGCGCAATATTTGCGAAATTCCGGAGGTCGACACGCCCAGTTGTCTTGCGGTTTCAGCCAACGACACACCGTATCCATTGACGAGTTTTTTCGTCAAGATTCTTCTTAATTTTGGCAGGGGCGACCTGCGGCTGCCTGATTGAAGCAACGAAACCGTCACCCCTTCCCGTTTGCAGCATCGCGTTATTTCCTCTTTCATCAGATTATCGACATCCGTTGATGTGACCACCTGATGTTTGATCTTTTCTTCCGCCTGGTTGATGATTTCGGACACAAACACGCCACTGCCCAGTATACGCTCACCCCCCTTTTCCCTTTCACCCGCTCTTCTCATTGCCTTCACCACAGACCAACCGCCCATTGAACGTATCAGACCGCCACCGGTCAGATCCGGGCGATCGCCCATGGCTATCCCCTTTTCAACAAATGCACGGTACAATCTCCGCGCTTCTCCTTCCTTGTCGCCAAACCATTTTAAAACATATTCCCGGTCCTGCCAATTGTTCTTCCGGTGATTCATCACCACGGAATGTCCACTCCATTCGTACCGGTCCAGTTTCACCAGAGTGTCTACGACCCCAGCCCTCAAGGGATTCAGATGAATATAACGAACCAGTTCCCTGAAATAAGCATTTTCCTCGCAGATAATTGACTTATATCTGTTTTGAAATAAATGCCCGTGACGTTTGTGCCGCCGGTTATAGGATGCCGCATACCCCCCGAGCAGACGGCGCATGAATGCCGCCAAACCGGCCGCTCCGCTTTTAATCAGAATATGAGCGTGGTTGTCCATAAGCGTCCATGCAAAAATAGAGGTTCCCGTATCAAGGCCCACTTCTCCAATTCGACGGACAAAATTTTCCCGATCGTCATCATCGTCAACGATATTGCGTTTTTCAATACCCCGAACCATTTCCGAAAGTCGTCGGGATTTCTGCAAAGAGGCGATCCAGCGATCTTCAGTGGCGGTAACGGTAGGTATTACGGGTTATCTTGCCTACAGGAAACCTGGTATCAGGAGTTTCTTCGGAGCAAACGACGCCTATGCGGCATCCACCCCGGCGGCGGGCAAGTTTTCGCTGAAGGGAGACAGCAATTAGGGTGTTCGTCCCCTTTGCTATGGTGTGCCCGGAATTTGTGGAGGATGGAACGAAGTCAAAGAAGGAGAGGCGGCAGGGACTGGGATATTCGGCAACATGGTTCAGTTCACAGGAGGCCCTTTAATACATGTATCACTGTTTTTTTCTTGTTCAGTAGAACGGCTTTCACGATCTGATCTTTGAACCCAAGGACATTCCCCATCAATAGGGAATCCACATCCAGCCTGCAAATCAAAACCCGCGCGCCCTGTCTTTTCTGAAGGAACGCTATTTCGCCATAAAAGCGCTGGGACCCGTCATTTGTTACCAGCAGCAACCTTGACACACGGTCGCCCAGGCTGTCGATTTTCTGCAATCCGCGCAATTCATTTGCCAAAGCCTTGGCTATGGCCTCATACCCGACAATTAGTTCTCCAACGGCTTTCGCATGGAAAATATTCGTGCGCAATTGAGGTGTTAATTTCAAAACCGGAATATATATTGTCGAAGCACGACAAAGCGCGACGCTCTCCGCTTCTAATGCCGCTCGAACATCCGACGCAACACCTTCCGCTTCCAACTGTTTCGGTAAATTCATTCCAGGCCTATACCTTAGTGGAGACGAGGGATATCCATAAAATCATAAAATTGACAATTTCTGTCTCTTTTTGGTGTAATTGAGGCGTAATTGGGGAGAGACCCCGTTTATTTGTGCTATTATTGATGATTGATCTGACGAACATTATTTCCCCTTGTTCTTTTTAGGCTGCACGCAAATCCTTGATCTCCCAGCCTGGGAATACGAGGGCGCCAGGATGGCATTTCAGTGCCTGCGAAAGGACTTCACATCAAGGCAGCAATGAAAGCCAGTGATCTGCGCTGATGATCAATATTGTCATGTTGTTATTAGAGACAAGTTTACAAATGCCGGGCCTGTTGACAAGCTGAACGCCCGGAACATTAAGCGTCTTCTGGAATTTTCGGAGGCTCTTGGCGGGATCAGCATCGGCCAGTTTGGTTTCAATTAGGAGCATCGGTTTGTGATTCCCGGCAATCAGGAAGTCAACTTCCTCTTTCTCCTTATTCCTCAAATAGTGCAATGAGAAATGACCGAGGCCCAAATCATTCCAGTTGGAAACAGCCCGAAAAAGCTCCAGAGCGACCATGTTTTCGAATTTGCCCGCCCGGGAATCAATTCCGGCATAGTCAAAGAGATAAAGCTTTTTTTCTTTGGTTATGGCCCTGGATATCTTTCGGGCCCACGGGGCGATTCTGAAGACCATGAAAAAGGTTTCGAACAGGTCGATCCAGTTTCGGACGCTGTCAAACGACACGCCGATGTCCCTCGAAAGGGCAGCCATGGAAAGCGGACTGCCGACCCTGGACGGCAGTAGGGAAAAAAGGATTTCCATGTCTTCGATGCTGCGAACGGATGTGAGGTCCCGAATGTCTTCTCTTAACAATTGCTTCCGATAAGCGTTTGACCAGATTCGGTAGAATTCAACGGTTCCATCAAGGTAGGGATCCGGAAACCCGGAGCACTGATCTAATCTCTGCCATAGGGTCCGGGTGTCATTGGGCGCGGGACGAACTTCAATGGGATTGGACTGGAATTGCTCAAATGCGATCCGGTTCCCCGCAAGCTCCGCCAGGGTTAATGGCGAGAGGTAAAACATTAGATACCTTCCAGCCAATGAATCCCCCCCTTTTTGATACATGTCCAGCCGTCCGCTGCCGGATACGATAAATTTGTAGTTGCCTTTATCGCGGTCGTACACGCTTTTGAGGTAGTTTTTCCAGTCTGAATATTTATGCAGTTCGTCAAATATGATCAGCGGTTGCGAGCTGTCTTTTCGATGCACTTCCTCATAAAAGGAGGGGTTTTCGATCAGCTTGCGCTTTTCGTCAATAATATCCCAGTTGAAGTAGAGGGAATTGGTGAAATATTCGGCTAGGCGCTGCGTGAAAACGGTTTTCCCCGCCTGTCTTGGACCTGCGATGAAGACCATTTGTTTGTGAGGGGAAAGCCTTTCCCAAATATGCTCATATGGAATCCGTTTTATCTGCATGCCTGACTTTATAAGGCGCTGGCCGATTATTGTCAAGACTATATTCGATTGCATTCGAATATAGTCAAAAATTTACATGCGGCTTTCGGTCATCCGCCAAACTGGATTGCGGTTCGAGGCATGGAATGAAATAGAAAATGGGAAAAAAGAGGATCAGCATCCATTTTGCGGAAAACACGTGACGGATTTTGGGAAACATGAATCGCATTCTGTTTGCTCCATCAACCCGTCCATGAACAGACGGGTGTAATTATTTCTGTTAGGTCTTCATCAATATCGCATTGCCACGGCTTAAAATTTCAGGGAGCTATGCCATGGATAGGGAGGCCCACCTAACACTTTTAATTGCACCCTGAACAGACTAAAAAGCTGATTTTTTGATCACGATCTGATACCATGCGATCTTTTTAATTCTGAGCATTGATGAGAAAAGGATTGAAGTATGAAATTGTGGGCGATCGGTATCTCGGCGTTTTTCTTGTTCTGGGCCAGCATGTTTCTTTCGGATTTTGTATTAAAAAAAATTAGAAGGCCTAAAATCATAGGGCTTTTGTTTGTTTTGTTGGCAGTTTTGATCGGGTTTGAGTTTTATGATAAAAACCAGATCATAGCGGGCTTATCCGTTTTTGTCGGGTTTGCTGGTGCCAGGATATTGATGAAATAGCATAGAAAAAATCGGAGGAAAGAATCTAGTGTCTCAAAACAAGCTCCAAAAACACGATCTCACTCCCTTTTTTGAGCCTGAAGGTGTGGCCGTTATCGGCTCTTTTAAGGAAGGTGTTTTCGGTGGATATGTGGTTGTCAAATCCCTTTTGGAAGCCGGTTATAAGGGGGATATCTACCCTGTCAACCCCGGCGGTTATAAGGAAGTTCTGGGCCTTACGGTCTGTCCAACGCCTCAAGACATCCCCGGGAAAGCCGATTTGGCGCTGGTGATGATCAACGCCCGTCATGTTCCGGGCGTTCTCAGGGCCTGTGCGGAAGCCGGCATAAAGTCCATCGTCCTCGTGGCGGATGGTTTTGCGGAAAGAGACGCTGAAGGGGCCAAGCTTCAGAATGAAGTGGTTCAGCTTGCAAGTTCATTGGGTGTTCGCATCATCGGACCCAACACCGCTGGCGTTGCCAATGCCATGAACGGCTTCAATCCCTGCCCCTATGATGCGGGATACTACCGGTTCGAAAAAGGAACGGTCGCCATCTGCTCGCAAACCGGAATGATCAACCCGCAGGCCTATGCTTACCGGGACCTGGGTTATGGTATCAGCAAAATATGTGATTTCGGCAACAAATGCGATCTGGATGAGTGCGATTTTCTGGAGTACCTGGAGAATGATGCAGATACGCAGGTGATCAGTGTCTATGTGGAGAGCGTAAAAGATGGAAAGCGGTTTCTGGAAGTCTGCAAGCGGGTGGCTTCAAAAAAACCTCTTCTGATTCTCAAGTTGGGCGCTACGAAAGAAGGAGCCCGCGCGTCGGCCTCTCACACGGGAAGCCTGGCCATTGATGACGAAATCTTTGACGCGGTCTGCCGCCAGACAAGGGTATTGCGACTGGATCAATTCAGTGAAATGTTCGAAATGCCCCGTTTTTTTGCTTCCCAGCCGCTGCCCCGTGGAAACCGCTTCGGCATGGTGAGTTATACGGGCGCCGTGGGTGTTGCAGCACTGGATGAG
>JABGPV010000014.1 GCA_018644785.1 Deltaproteobacteria bacterium
CTCCTCCCTGCGCGGAAAGCTCGACGATGATCCCAAGAACCCGCGGTTCATCCGCACGGTGCGCGGTGTGGGGTATCTGTTCATGCCGTCTTTGAGTGAGAAGGAATCATGAACCCGATACGGTCCCTTTTCCTGAAAATTCTCCTCTGGTTCTTCATGAGCCTGGTTCTGCTGATTGTGATTTTAGCGGGGATTTTTAACCTGGATTTCCGTTTGCGGCCCGATTCAGCGCTAATCACCGGCCTTGGCGGTCAGGGAAAGGCCCTTGGGCGGGTGATCCTTCGGGAGCTCTATGATTCCAACTACTATGAGTGGGGTTCGATTCTTGAGCGTTTCGGGAATGCCTATGAGCTGGATCTTGTCCTTTGCCAGTCGAATGGACGGATCCTGGTGGGCCCGGATCGTGCGATTCCAGTCAGGGTAAAGAATTCGCTGCGCGGGGTTGAAAAAGATCTGGTCCGGGTTCATCGACCGCCGCCGCATCCCCCCTTTAATTCCAATGAAAGATCCGTCCGCGGTGTTCCCCCGAGGCACGGACGACCGCCGGCGTTTGTCTCAGGGAGAAAGAAAGGCGCCGCGCCCTTCCGGCTGCTTCCGCTGCCCCCGCCCGAAAAACTCCGTTTCAAATACCTCTTGCGGACATCTGATCCTACCCGCTATTGGGGCTGGGTGTCGTTTCCTTTTCATGAACGGCGCGAAAACGCGCCGGTAAACCTGTTTCTGCTGGCGGCGTCCACTTCCATCACCGGAAACGGTCTGTTTTTCAATCCCGTTCCATGGCTTCTTCTGGCGGGTTTTGTCCTGGCAGCCTCCATTTTATTGTGGATTCCACTGGTCAAAAACATCACCCGGCCCATTGCCCGTATCACCGGGGCGGCCGAGGAGATCGCCCGCGGCAATTTCAATGTCCATGTTGAAGATCAGAGAAAAGATGAGATCGGCCGGCTTGGCGTAGCCATCAATCACATGTCCGGCCAGTTGGAAAACCATATTATGGGGCAGAAACGGTTTCTGGGAGATATGGCTCACGAACTGGCATCTCCCATCGCACGAATGGAGCTGGGTCTGAGTATTTTCGAGCAGCGCTTGAAAGGCGAAGACCAGGATCGCCTGAAGGACATCACTGAAGAAGTCCGTCATATGTCCAACCTGATCAACGAGCTGCTGTCCTTCACCCGGGCCGAAATAGGTTCCGAGAGGCGGACGGCAAAAATCGTTCCGCTCAGGCCCATCGTATGTTCGGTCATAGAGCGGGAGGGGGCGGCCGGTGTTGAAATCATCAACCGTGTGGCCGATGACATCTCAGTATGGGCCGTCGACAGTCTCCTTCATCGCGCACTTTCAAATGTCTTGAGAAACGCCATCCGATATGCAGGCCCGGCGGGACCCATTGAGATCGCGGTACACAGGGAAGGTGCCAAAGTCCTTCTGGCGGTAACCGACCAGGGTCCCGGTGTACCCGAAGATGCCATCGGCCGCCTCTTCGAACCCTTTTACCGGCCGGAGGCCGTACGAAACCGCAAGAGCGGTGGGGTAGGCCTTGGTCTGGCCATTGTAAAGACCTGCGTTCAGGCCTGTGGCGGAACCGTCCATGCGGAAAACCTTCAACCGAAGGGTTTTTCCATCACCATGGCGCTTTTTAGATCGGAGCCTTAGAGCCTGTTTGACACCGAGTACACCGAATTTTATATTTTTTATGGCGGTTGGGTAATTCCCCAATCCGCAAGGTAGCCGTCAATGATCCTCTGATAGCTGCCGTCCTTCTTCATTTCTCTTAGAACAATGTCAGCCCTGTCTCTTAAACTGCCGAGATTATTTGTCTTTGAAAAACCCATATAGGCTGGAAAGGATTGAATGGGGGGTTTAAGTTCCTTGATTTTAACCGAATTGCTTTCCTGAAGATTAGCTTTAGAATAATAATAATAGGCAACCCAGCGATCACAGGGCAGTATATCAAACCGTCGCCGGAGAAATTTTTTCATATTCAATTCCATTTTCGATACATATTCGACATGGGTAATCAGCTTTTTATCTACGGCAGCATCGAAAATACTTCCGTAGCTGAATCTGACCAACCCGAATCTGTACTGATTCAGCTTGGACAAATCACCATCAAAAACAATGGGAGAATCCCCATGCACAAAAAGGGAAATAGTTTGATCCACTAAGGCCTCTTTGGTGTAATCAGTAAACGCTTCGCGCTCTTTCTTGTAATAAAAAGTAAAAATTACATCCGATTTTCCGGTCTTAAGGTTTTCTACAGCACGTGGAAAAGGATAAAAATTTATTGATATGGGTTGGTTCAGGCGTTTAAACAGTTCTTTGACGATGTCGGCTGCAATCCCCTTCACCTCGCCCTGTTCTTCATACTGAAAGGGTGGATAATTGAACGACGCCACCCTGAGTTCATCAGCAAGGCTTACACCGGCGGCGATCCAGATTGCGATAACGGTCAATAACGTGAAACGAACTTTGTTCATATTAGGCTTCTGCAATGCTTTCATTTAAGCACGTGAAAAAATTTGTTCGGCCATTTTTTCATCTTCTAGAAAATTTTCGAATGAAGCGGAAATAAAATTGATACGCTTGGAAAGTCCTTTGAAGCGGAATTTGAATTGTTCGGATTTGTCCACATTAACGACGAAAATATCGGTTTCCGGCCTTACGCTTTTTTTTAAGATGGCTTTCATATGAATATCAGCTTCGGGTAAAGAATAACCGATAAACACCACCTTTCTGGCCCTTCTAATCTCTTCAGCCGATTCAATGAACAGACGCGAATTGATGGGGTGGGACAAATCTTTCAAATGGGAAGGCGGAACCAACATGGTTTGAAATTCATTCTCATCGCGTGAGCATCTTGCGTTGGATATGCGGGCACAGATATCGTCGGAATCATCAGGTAAACGGCCCTGCCAATCCGCTTTACTGATCCCTAGATCGATGCCCTTATCCAATGGTGTTAATAAAACCTGATTGCAGCAATTGCAATACTTCCAATTCAAGCTGCCGTGAATTTTGATCAATTTTATGGATATGGGTTCCAGATTATCCAGTGAAAGAATGGGTTCACGAGGGTTTACCCACCAGTTTCTAACGTCAATATCGTCGCTGTGATCGTAATTGGCGAGATTGATACAATAGTCCAGATACATGTTTCTAGGAAACATGTGGAAGAATGCGTCTTCCAAATATGTATCGTAGTTAAGTGTAATGGTAGAAATATTGGTGTTATATCGGTAAACGGCTTCCCAGAACAGACGATAGACATTTCCGGTGGAGGATGTTGTGGATGAA
This sequence comes from Deltaproteobacteria bacterium, assembly GCA_018644785.1. The sequence continues at coordinate 3,298 of JABGPV010000014.1, forward strand.
ACAATGCAATGGGTCAGTTTAATTAAGGCTTCCTTTATTTCGAGGATGGCACCCAGGGAGTATTTTCGATTCAGACTTTCCCGCTTTTGAATAAAATAGTCCAAAAAACCGAACACCTCTTCCAAGGTTGGGAATTGGCCGGCCTTTTTATCCCAGGCAAAGTTATCTTCGATGAAATCGCACAGAATAGAATAAGGAACCGAGTTGCTGATCTCGGGGTCATCTGTATCAAGAAGTAATGGCAGGATATCTTTTTGCAAGGGCGCACCATCGGCGTAGGAGGCTCCAGCGCCGAAGATAAACACCACGTCGCGTTGGCTGGGATAATGAAAGAAGCGTTCGGTATAATTTTTTGACTTGCTGAAAGTGGGTTTACCACCCATAAACTCCTGGTACACTTCAGAAAGATAGTGTCCATCTTCGGTTTGCCATGCCATCCAGCCGTTAACCGCGCGCTGATCACCAACCTTCTCGACACAATAGACGGCTGCATAACTGATGGAATAGGTATGGCCAAAGACTTCGATGCCATTTTTCTGGATATATCCGCTAAATTCCTCTTGAGAACCGGCTTCAGATAGGTACCTGAACAGAACTTTCTGCCCCACCTCAAGGTAGCCGGCGTCAAGCAGTACGTCCAGGGGCATTTTGCCAAGTGGGATCTCGTTTATTTTAGACATTTCCCCATCCATGATCGGGTGAGACGGTGGGTGTTAAGAACTCCCTCTTCCGGAACAGATTGTAGGGAATTTCCCTGCGAGTGTCAATGGCGAAATACCCAAACCATCTTTGCTCCTAATTCCGCTAATTCCGGGTACACGATATTTAATTAATTATTTATTGTGTCCCCTTAATCACGGAGTTTCTGGAATTTCTATAGAATCCCTGCCCTGTTTTTTCCCGAAGAGGGAAAAGGGGTCACACCTATTTATTTAATTGACACGACACTCCAAAGTCTGCCATGTTTTTACCATGCCAAGGAACGCTCGCTTTATCATACCCAACAATTGCCATCATGCCATCCAGCGGGGTTACAACCGCCAAGACATATTCAAGGATAAACACGATCGGTGTTATTATCTCGAATGGGCCAGAAAATTAGCGGAGAGATGCCTTGCACCCATCTTCTCATGAAATCACTACGAGGAGGTTTTGGATGAAGATTGAACTGAAAGAACTTGACGATTTGACTTACAGCGCATTAAAAAACTCAGGATATGACGACGTTGATCGAAATTGAATCTGAGGATAATCTTCTAAATGCGTTGCGAAAAGCGGCTGAATAATTGAATCGGCGTGACCCTCTTTGTCATTTGGCGGGAGTGGTTTGGGAAATGGGAGGTGCTGAGATATGACGTTTTTTGAAGAAGGAAAAGAGCTCATGTTGAAAATGAGGGGAGCCTTAAGGCTGGGATGGTATGTTCAGGTTGTGCTGGTGCTGTCTTTTTTGTGGGTTTTTGCTTTCGCAGGGCAAGCTCTTTGTGCTTCTCAAGAATCCCAGCGTTCCGTTCGACTTCTCACGGATCAGGCGTATCTTTTCCTGGAAAAACTGTACCGCCATTTCCATTCCCATCCCGAGTTGTCATTTCACGAAAAGGAGACGTCCGCCCGACTGGCCAAAGAACTAAAAAAGATCGGCTTTCACGTGACAACGCAAGTGGGCGGATATGGGGTTGTGGGTATTTTCAAAAACGGCAAAGGTCCCACGGTCATGATTCGAACGGACATGGATGCACTTCCCGTAACGGAAGGAACCGGTCTCTCCTATGCCAGTCGAATCCGTACGAAGAATGAACGGAATCAGGATGTGGGTGTCATGCACGCCTGCGGTCATGACATGCATATGACGGTGTTCATGGGGACGGCTTATGTGCTCATGAAAATGAAAGAAAGATGGTCGGGGACCCTCATGATGATCGGGCAACCCGCTGAAGAAAAGGGTGCCGGGGCCAGGGCCATGCTGTCAGACGGTCTTTTTGTCCGGTTTCCGATTCCCGATTACGGTCTGGCATTGCACGTGGCGGCGGACCTTCCCGCTGGCATGGTAGGTTTTCGCAGCGGTTATTCAATGGCCAATGTGGATTCGGTGGATATCACCCTTCATGGCACGGGCGGGCACGGTGCAGCCCCTCACAAGACCCAAGATCCCGTTGTGATGGCGGCCCAATTAATCCTGGCGCTTCAGACCATCGTGAGTCGTGAAATAAACCCCACGGATCCCGCGGTCATTACTGTCGGGTCGATTCACAGCGGGACTCGACACAACATTATACCGGATGAGGCGTGTCTCCAATTGACGGTCCGGTCTTTTTCCGAAAAAACCCGGAAACAACTCCTGGCATCCATAAAGCGGATTGCAAACGGCATCGCAGCCGCTGCGGGAGCGCCTGCGCCCACCCTTAAAATCAGAGAAGATCCCACTCCCGCACTTTACAATGATCCCATCCTTACCAAACGTATGGTGAGGACATTTGAGCGCACCTTGGGTCAGGAGAACGTGGTATCCAGGGATCCGGAGATGATCGGGGAAGACTTTGCGCGCTACGGAAGGACAGCGGAGAATATCCCCATTTGTATGTTCCGCCTGGGTGCCGTCGGACAAAATCAGTCGGTGAAAAGATCTCTTGACGGAAAAGAACCGCCTTCTTTACATTCAAGCCAGTTTGCCCCCGTGGTAAAGGCGACCATCGAAACGGGGGTCGGCGCCATGGCAACGGCGGCTCTGGAATTGTTTGAAACCGGACCGCGTAAAACGGACGGCAAATGAAACATATCAGAGGATTAGGCGTTTGGATGCCTTGTTGATAATTCCTTATTTTTTCTCCTTCTTGAAGGAGAAAAATGGTATGGTTTTGCCATCTCCAAAAAACACAGCAGGGCAATCATTCGAGAGAAAAAGAGAGGGGTGCAACATGCGTTTTCATCTTACCCTTTACAAAAACTGTATATGGGCATCCATCCTTCTTGCCATTTTCCATATCCTTCCAGGATGCAGTGAAGACGCCTCGCCTGTCACGCCCGCAAGCGGCCGGAACATTACAACTTTTACGCTGGATGAGAATGCAGAAGGCTGTCTGGAAAAAACCGGGTACGTGTATAACCTCAGCATCGTTTCAAACCATGAAAACAATTATAAAGCTGAATATCAAGCCGGTTTTATTCACGGGCACCTTTTAAAAGATCTGATATTGTCCGCCCGGGATAACCTCTGGGATGTTGCCTCCTATGTGGACCCGGCCCATCACACCCGCCCGCCCGCTCTGGAGGAATTGGATCTTGCCAGGGAAATCCTGGAACAAAATTATCAGTATACGACGACCACTTTTTTTCGTAAACAGGCCCCACTTCTGCAGTCACGGATGCTGCGTCTCTTTTTCCGTTTGCTGGGCGTTTATCACGGTACGAAAGACGCGCACCCTTCGGCGCTCGATTTCAGCGGCAACTGGGTGCCCACTCTCGATTATTTTTCTGATGAAGAACTGGCACTGGGGTATGAAACCGCGGCGGTTACATTTCTGGATGTGTATTTTGTAAATGCCTTTGCCGATTACCTGGACGCTGTGGAGCCGACCGGTCCGGTCCAGCAGAGATGCACGGCTTTTGTGTATAAGGCGGACCAAGATATCTTCGTAGCTCACAACTCATGGTTTATCTTTCTGGACCAGAGCATGGGGCTCAGCTACTACATCAACGGCGACTTCTTTACCATGAATTCCGTGGTGCCCGGCATGATCAGTTCAGAGGCCAGTTTCGGTTATAACAACAAGGGAATCATGTACGATGCCACAACCATCGCTGCTACCCACAGCGAGGCCAGAACAGATGGATTATGGATGTTCTGGCGGGAAACCCTGGCCGCGCAGTTTGCTGGCTCCATGGATGCCTTTTATGATTTCATTTCCCTCGAGGCGTCGGGGACCTACATGAACAGCTATATGGTCGTGGATGTGAATGAGACCGAAATCGGCCTGATTGAGATGTCCTATGACACCTTTTTCTATTTCAAACCGGATGGAAGCGGCGGCTATGATGTCATCACAAGCAAGCCGGGAATCTCCACAGCCTATGATGAGGAGATGTTGCAGCCCGACTATATATTGGGCTTTAATTACCCGGTATCCATATACCTCCGCGATGAACTCAAAGCGATTGAAAACCGGCCGGCCCGCCGATATCAACTCCTTTCAATGATCCATACGGTTACAGATATTGAAAAAGCAAAGAACCTGATTACCTATACGTTTGATCCCGATGAGCCGCTCTCTATTTTCGGCCGGTGGGATCTGGGCTATGGCTGGACGCCCACACCGCACATTGTCCCTGAGGGCTCGATTGACGCCAAGGCCACTTCCGCCTCCATGATATCATATGTTTCGGATATTAAGGGGATTGTGGATATCGACTCACCTTATAAGATGTTTTGGATGAAGTACGGCACACCCAAGATCAACGGGAAACCCTTCATATGGAGTGAATCCATCTGGAAGGACCAGAAGCTCAGAAATGTGCCTGACGTGGTGGATGATAATTTTTACTTTCTAAACTTGAACATTCGTTAAGGTTTAAAAAGAAATCATGTTTCCCCTTGGATTCTTGGGTCATCTGGCAGAGGTCTCCATGCCGTCCTGGTAATGGGGGTATATGTATCCGCCTTTCATGAAATTGACCTTCGGCGCCAACAGTTCGCGGTATGATTCCGGTCGCCGGTCTTTCAGGTAATTATACGCCGGCTCCGGATGGGTATGGCCGTAGTATTTGGCAATGCTGTCGTAGTATCGGATACTGCCGTCGGGCTGGTCCACCTTCTCGGCGTAGGGGGGTAAAAGGGCCATATTCTTTGGGCTGGCTCCTTCCCCACAGGCGGCCTGGGCCTGGTAGATACCCAGGCGGATGCCCTTTCCCGGTTCGGGAACGCTTTCATAAACCGATGTCTTGAACTGCAGTTTCCGGTAACTTTCCATTACCGATTTTCCATATTGCGGCGTTCCATCACAGGTAGGATTGAGCGCTTCGGAGGCAAAGACGGCGCTTGCCGTAAAAAAGACAAAAGCGATAGCCATAATGGTTTTTTTCATAATCAATTTCCTCCTGTTCCCTGCGGAATTACACCCATGACCGTAACAATCGTACCTAAAACCTGCATTCAACTTCTTTGATATAAATATAAACACTGGAATTGCAATATGTTAATCGAATTTCAGGAACTATTTAAGGACATCGAAATGCTGTCAGCAATAAACCATCTTCCATTTAAAAAGTGAACCCTTCGGGAGCGCCTCTTTTACCGAATCTACGGCGTTATCAAGCGCTTGCAGTATGATATACGGTTGCGCGCTTGATGCCTTGTATCTCCGGCAAAAGAGGCGCTTGCAGGTTTTAGGTCGTAATTAATCCGTTGTTGATTCATACGCCACATTTGCAATAAAATTCACATAATTATGGAATGTCTATAGAATCCCTGTCTTGTCTTTTCCCAAAAGCTTCTTACCAGAGACGCACAAACACCTGGTCTCCCCTTTTCTCGGCCCGAGTTTTCTCCATATGTCTTAAGGTGGCCAGCTCCCGTTCCAACTGGGAGGCAGTTATATTACCCTTAAGCCGCTCCAGGAGCCCGGGTCGTGGAATGCCCCCTGTTTCCTTCAATATTTCGAGAATTTGAGCCTGTAGTTCGGTAATGGCCAACCCACCCGTATGTTTTTCAAAGGACTTGGCGCTGTATACCTTCCAGGGATCGCACCCGCGCGCCGGAGACAGCGCATCCATGTAACAATCCCCACACAGAATTTGCCCCGAGTGTTCCATTTCATCGTCTTTTTCAATGGGCGCCTTACACCGCTCGCAGTTCATATGTACCTCCTATCATGACTACCAGAGCAAACGATTCATAGAAACAGGATATGGTTTCGTTTGAAAATTTGCAGCATTCCAGTTCCCGTCTTTAAGATCATAGCATTGTGTCCCCTTAATTTACCTTATCTACTATCGCCGAGCGCCAGGGGGCATGGGTCGGAATATTCATTGCCTGCAAAGCGGGTTTCGTGGTAAAAAGGCCCGGTTAGAATATTTCCTTCATTTTCAGTGACACAAAACCCTAATATGAACTCAGTTCACTTCCTGCCATATCCTCGTCGTTTCAAGACCGTCCATATGTTTTTCTTTGCCTTCTTCTTTTTAACAATGGCGTTGAGCGCCCTGTTCCGGGGCGGTGTTCCCAGCGTCCAGGCAGGGGAAACGAAATCCCAGTTTATTTACATTGTCAAAAAGGGGGACACACTGGGGGGGATCGCCCTTCACCATAAGGTCTCCATCAAGGCGTTAAAAAAGTGGAACAAACTGTCTGGCAACAAAATTTTTAAAGGACAGCGCCTGCGGATAAAATCCGTCCCCTCTGGTTTTTATGTTGTCAAAAGCGGTGACACCCTTTCCGAAATAGCCCTTCAATCAAACATTCCCATTTCCAGACTGCGAGAACGGAATCGTATTTCAGGGAATCGGATCTACGCGGGTCAGAAACTCAAACTGGGTTCAGCCCGATCCACGGCCAAAAGGCCTCCCGTCCATGTGGTTAGAAAGGGAGAGGCCCTATGGGATATCGCGAGACAATACAATCTTTCCATTTCCGAAATCAAAAAGCGAAATCACTTAAACACGGACGTCATTACGCCCGGCATGTCCCTTAAGCTGTTTGAGACTGCAGAAAAGGAAACCGCTGAAGAAGTTGAAGAAGAACGGTTTGAGTATAGGGTAAAACCGGGGGACAACCTGTCCACCATCGCACAGCGCTTTGATGTGGCCGTGAGCCTTCTCAGACAACTTAACGGTCTCAAAAAGAACCGGATTTATCCGGGGCAGACCCTGCAGTTGCGGCCGTCTTCATTGGACGAAGCGGTACATGTGGTGCGTTCGGGAGAGACATTGTCTTCAATTGCGCAGAAATACCGAATGAACGTATCAGAGATAAAGCGCATCAACGATCTTGACGGCAGCAAAATTGTGGCGGGGCAGGAGTTGCGTCTCAAAGCGACGAAACCCCACATCCATATTGTGGAACGCGGCGATGCGCTGTGGGAAGTGGCGCAAGCCTATGGCATGAAAGTAGCGGATATCAAAAAGCTCAACGGGCTCACCTCCAACCGGATTTACCCGGGGCAGGAACTTCAGCTGGGGACAAAGCCGGCCAAGAGTTTTGGTGTTTACACCGTCAAAAGGGGCGATTCCCTGGGTAGAATTGCCCGCCTCCATCAGATGAGCGTGGCGGACTTGAAACGTACGAACAACATGCGCACCATCCTGATTCATCCCGGGGATCAATTGAAAGTCAATCCCCTGCTCCGCAAAGGAAGGGAATGGCTGAAAATCAGTGAGATCAACTGGGATGGCTTGATGGGCTCCTCCGGAGGATTTAAGAAAATTAAAACCGGAAACGGGCCCTATTACGGCAGTCGCCCCAAGGCCCCCCGCCAGAAGAATCGTCGGTATTATGAAAATGCCCCCCTGTCACTCTGGAACACTTATAAGCGTGCCCGAAAACTCCAGGCGGCTTTCGATAGAAAAATTTCCCGGATGGGACGTCTCAGCAACAGCTTGAAGGGATGGCATATCGTGCTGGACCCGGGGCACGGGGGGTTGGATCCGGGCGCTGTGGTGGCCAACCTGGACGGCAACGGAAACAAGGTGTATGTGGTTGAAGATGAATATGTATACGACACCGCTTTGCGGGTGTATGTTATGCTCCGTTTGCACGGGGCGGATGTGACCCTGACCCTGCTGAGCCCCAATCATCTGATTCGACATTCAGACCCGCCGGTTCAGACCTTTGTCAATGAAAAAAACGAGGTTTATAACAGCCGAGGATTCAATAAAGGAAACAAAAGGGCCCATTGGCCCATAGGCGGGCGTAACGGAAACCTTTCCCGCCGCGTGACTATTGCAAAGAAGGCTTTCAAGAATGTGCCCCAAAACCGGCGCATTTTTCTATCCTTTCATGCGGATATTGATCACAGTGCACCCAATGCCCCTCTGATTCTGTATTATCGAAACAGAAGAACCGGGAGGGCGGATCGTGCATCGAAGCATTTTGCAAAATCCATGCAGGCTTTCCTGGGAGCGGGTACGGCCATTCGCGGTCAGAACCTCTTGGTACTGCGAAACAATCCGGCCCGCATCAGAGTGATGCTGGAGTTACGGAATCTGGCTTATACGGATCATGCCTGGGCGTTACGGTTCGAGGAATTGCGCCAGCGGGATGCGGAAAAGGTGGTGCGGGGCCTGGTAGAATACGTGGGGAAGAAAGGGTAAATGAAAAAAATGCCTATTTTAAAAAGGTGCCGTTGTCATGGGTTGTTGATGGTGAGTGTCCTGATTATTTTCCTATCAACCGGTTGCAGCAATGATTCTTCCGGAACGTCTACACAGTCCAAACTGCCGCTTTTGATCATTTCCGATGTTCATTTCACCCCTTTTTACGACACGACTATTTTTGATGACCTGGTCAATTCTCCCGTGGAAGAGTGGGCGGATCTTTTTGAAAGTTCAACTGTCACCGATCTTTCATCATGGGGCCAGGAAACCAACTATCCCCTTTTAAAACGGGCTCTAACGGCAGCTTCCCGTAGTGTGGGTGAGGGCCAGGCGGTCATCTTTCCCGGTGACATTTTAGCCCACCAGTTTCCCGAAAAGTTCTTTAAACTCTACGGGGAAGAAGATTACGACGCATTACGTTCTTTCGTTTATAAGACCGTGGTGTTTTTCGCTACCCAGGTTCGTGAACGGATGGGCTCGGTTCCGGTGATGTTTACCCTCGGCAACAATGATTCCTACGCCGGCGACTATCTGCTGGTTCCGGGAGGGGCATTTCTGGCTGATACGGCCGAAGCATTTTACAACACGTTTCTTCTGGGCTGGGCTGACCGGAAAAGCTATTTCAGCACTTATCCTGCCGGTGGGTATTTCGTTGCAGAGCCTCCGGGCGCCAAAGTGCTTTTTGTGTGTGTGAACAGCATTCTTTTTTCAAATCACAGGACAGAGGGTTGTACGGATTCCACCGACAACGCCGCCACCACGCAACTCGCCTGGCTTGAAAAGGTTTTGGAGAAAGCTTATGCAGACCAGAAGAAAGTCTTTATGGTTACCCATATCCCCACCGGGATGAGCATTTACAGCACGGTTCAGACCTATATGGATGCGAGCGGAAAAATCTCTGGTGCGGATGTTTTCTGGAAGGAATCCTGCCAAAACCGATTCCTGGAAATATGCCGGAAATATGAATCCGTTATTGAGATCATTTTCTCAGGCCATACCCACATGGACGAATACCGGCTGATACTGGATCATGACGATGAAGCTTACAAGCCGATCATGGTTACCCCGGCCGTGAGTCCGCAGTTCGGCAACAATCCGGCGTTCAAAGTGCTCACCTTGGCGGGAGAGGACTGGGAACCGCTGGACTATCGCTCCATCAGCTGTGATTTGAACTTGTCTTCTCCGGATTTCAGCACCTATTATGTTTTCAGTGAAGCCTATTCAACAGAAATGCCTCTGGAAGAGTCCTTGGTTGATCTTTTCCCTAAAATGAAAAATAACGACAGCGATCGAAAGAACTATGCGCGTTTTTACTACTCAGGACACGATGATGCCAATATCATCGATGACACCACATGGCCGGCCTACTGGTGTGGTATCGGGAGAATGAATAGGGGAGAATATATTGAATGCGTTAACGGCTATCGATGAGTAGGAATGAATCGATTTCTCCTCAGGATGCGCCACCGGTTTTGAGTTGGTGGTGAATTTTGACCAATTCATCCACATCTGGAATCAGAACGCCCCGTCGCAGGTGATCACGGTAGTTGTCGGAGTGATGTCGAAGGATATGCTTAAGATAGGCAATATGGTTTTCGATGGTCGTCTTGTAAAGATCTTTGTCCAGGTCCCAGCGCGACTTGAAATGGTGTCGCATATAACGCCAGGCACCACCCAACTCTTCCTCAAAACGCTTAAGGGTCACTCGGTAAAAGTCGGGGGTTTTCTTCAGTAGATCCAATTCGTTTTCATACCCCGTAACCCCGCCTTCACGAAATTCCTGGTAAAGGAAAATGAGCTTTTCCAGGTATACCCGGTCCGCCATTTGACTTTTTAGATCCGCTGTTCCCAGCATTTTGCCGAGCAGCTCATTTTCGGGATTTGAAAACTGAATGCTTCCCAGTCCCACGTCAAGCCCTGTGCACCTGACGATGTTTCGGCAGAAAATAAAGTCCTCCCGGGGATAACCCTTATCGTTAAAGTAGTCTGACATGAAATCAATGCTCAACTCCACGTGACTAAGGGTGTATTTCGCTCCTGTTCCTGTTTGATCATCAGTGGTTTGAATGTAGCCGGTATCATGCATCAGAGCGCTGATCAGGGCAAGAGAAACCTCTCGGTTGGTGATGTTTACTCCCGTTGTGGTCGCGCCATGAATCAACCGGGCCAAGGCCATAAAGGTGTCAGTCGTGTGTTTCAGGTCGTGATAACGGGTATTGCACTTTTGGTAGCCGGGGTAGTTTCCGGAGAACAGAAGGATAAAATCGCCGAAGGCAAGATCGACGGTTCCAAAATCAAAGGTTGGAAAAATCATTAAAACAGTTGTTTTGACCTCGCTCAGAACGCTCAGAGGGTCATTCATATTCACAAAGTGCATCATTTCTGAATCATCTACATTCATGGTTTTCCTCTTCATACCGACGGCTGGCCGGGTTATATGCCGTGGCTTTTTTCCATTCCGTACTCTAACACCCAGAAGAAATATTGGCAAGACTGTTGATTTTCTTGAGGTGACAAGAATTGCCGGGAATATCAATGGGGGAGATCTTTTTCGACACAGACGCTGATATCGTGGCCTTTTATGGGGATACGTGCCGATCAAATGCCGGGGCAGATCGTTCCAATGTTTCAGTTTCTGAATCGGCAGGGTCATCCACATAATTGAAACTTCCCTTTCGGATGTTAAAGAAAAAAAGCTCGGGCAGGCTGTACAGGGTCCCTTTAAGGCCTGCCAGGGATAAATCACCGCCATCCAGAGGCAGAGTGAAAATGCCCAGAGCCGCGGCGATCAAACCGTAAGCCCCGTTGATGGCCCCATAAACGGGGCGAATCCAGACCACATCATCGGTAAACAAAAGAAAAGGTGTATCCCCTTCCACACCGGGATAGAGGGTAGAGGTCAGGGTGTTGCATTCACGAAAGTAAAGGCTCGTGTTTTCGGGTTCATTTTGCGCCGTGCGCAACAGCATCCGTTTTCTGTAACCGGGCAACACATCAACTTCAGTGACCCGAAAACGGTCATTCACAAGGCCAAACAGATGGAAAGGGATAAAACCAAAATCTTTACCCGGTACGATTTCCCCCCCCAGCGCTTCCGTAACCCGGTTTTGGCTTTGAAATGGGGCATTGATATTCCGAATGAGTTCGGTGGCACAATTGTAGTTGATCAGGTTATACGGGTAGCAGCGCTTTAGTTGATCGTTGTAGACGTCCCGGCTCAGGCGGGCTTCACTCAGTGATTGGTTGATGGTTTGTGGAGAAAGGTTGGGGGCGGGCAGGGGGGTCATGCCCGAACGGGACGGGATGAGTCTACCGTAGGCAACCCGAATAGAGTTGCCGGTTAAACGCCCCTTTTCCAACTCGGCAAAACGTCCGGCACTCTCCTCCAATCGATTATAGGCCCGCTCATCCAGGGCCACCTCATCCAGGGCCCCCTCATCCAAAGATGGGCCGGCAAAGGCGCTTCGGCGAATATCCCAGTATTTTCGCCATGCACGATCAGCCAGTCTTGCGGTTACGGTGGGGTTTTCCTCTAATGTTTTGGGAAATACGGATTTGGCGGATTCCGGAAAAGGATCCAATAGACAGAGCCTGTTTCGTTTAAGGGACCACATGACCGCCTGATATCTGGCATTGGCCAAGAGTAATGGATACCCCCAGTCAGGTCGACTGGAGGTCGGCAGATGGATCACCGATGCCATGAGGATTTCCGCATAGGCTGAAAGGTTGTCTCGCTCATTTTTTGTCAATCCCCTTCTGTCACCGGGACGGACGAAATGATCCATATCCGTCAGTTCGACTTTCCTGACCGACAACGCTCTGTCTAAAACCAGCAAGGCAGTTCGCTTAAGTCGGTTCTCATCATATTTTCTTGATAAACTCTTTACAGGAAGCGGATAGACATCATTGTTGATGTTAATCGGTTCCACGGTGGAGACAATAAGGGGTATTTTCGAGAGTTCCCGGTCCAGGGTTTCCATGGTGCGTTCTAAATATTTTTCTCCATAGGTGTCGATAACCGCGGATCGAAGTTGGGCGCTGACGTCATCGGAGGGGCTGTCAAAGGAAAATAACCCCGCGCCATTGACGGACATCTGGAAATGGCCACGGCTCAGGTCATTTAGGAGTTGGGTGTCTGCGGAAAGTTCGCCCAGGCGAGACATATGGGCTTCCTGAATCAGATAGTATCGGTCCAGGTGCTCTTGAAGCATCTGAAGATCGCCGTTTTCAATATGAATGTGGGCCACATAAAGTGTTCGGTTTTCCAGATCGTTATAGATATACCGGAAATAGGGCCATCGTTCTCGAACCAGTTTGAACAGCCCATCGGGAAAATATTGAAAATGATAGACGGTGTTGTTGATGCGCAAGGCGCTGTGCCCACCGCTTGAGCCTCCCACATTGGCATCAATGTAGATGAATTGAAAGGGTGGTGAAGGGGGCGATGTTTCCCCATCGGCCAGAACCGGCCGAGGGAGAGACATCAGCTGAAGGAGGAAGATCCCTATAATAAGGGCGTGAAAGGCAGATTTTCGGGATACACGCATCTCTCTGGTTTGTTACCCCTTTGTATTCCGATGTATTCCGAAACCTGTCTGATTCAGGGCTGGTAACTCTCAAGAATGAGGACAAGGGCGTTTTTTTCTTTTGCTGCCAGGTCCTGGATGAAATAAACATTTTTGACTTCATCCCGGCTGATGCCGGCCCGTCTCAGGCCGGTGCCGATGGCATTGTATGTGGCCGTGTCCCGTTCCCAATCGGTGATACCGTGTCGTTCGGCAATGCTGCCCAACTCCCGCAGATAGGCTTGAGCGTCACCGCCTTTTGCGGCACTGGTTGTGTAAGCGCTGACATCACCCATGAAGCTTTTTTTTGCATCTTTCGGGTCTGATTCCGATCCGCCTGATGAGGCCGAACTGGATTTGCTCGAATCACTGGATGTCCCGCTCGAATCACTGGATGCGCCGCTGGAGTAGGAAAATGAACATCCGGCCAGGAGGGCCAGAATACCCAGAAGGGCGATTGTGTTTTTCAGTAGGTGTTGCATATGGAACTCCTTTTTTTCGGGTTTGCGGTCATTTTTTAATGATGGAGGTTTCTAACACAGAAATTAAGAAAATGTCAATGTGCGGGAGCCTGCGCGTCTGGATTGAGATCAGGAAAAGCGAAAGCGAATGCCTTGATGATTTCGGCCTTGGAAAGGTTGTCCTTGATTGCCCGTTTTGAAAGCCGGTGACGGGTTAGAAACAACCGTTTTCGCTCGGCTGGCAAGAGATCATCATGGAGCATTTCGAGGTTATCGTTTCTGTACATGGGGCAGGAGTGTTCAAGGGCATTGAACACCCGCTTGATGTGTCCCATAACGTCCATTGATGCCATGGTGCGGTGATGCCACTGGCCCATGTAGCCGGTCAACCCGTAATTCCGGCGCATTTCGGGCTCATAGACGGGACTGAGCGGCGCCACACTGAATGGAAAAAGCGCCCATGAAAGTGTGCCCGGAAGCTCAGGGAACTCAATGAGCCTGATAAAATCCAGGGTTTTTTGAACCGTCTCTCCGGTTTCTCCGGGGAAACCAAAGAGAAAATAACAAGATACATCTATTCCTGCTGCAAGGAGCCGTTTCACCACCCTGGCATAAAGTTGGGGGTTGGCTTTTTTGTTCATGTTAGCCAGTATTTGCGGGTCGGCTGATTCCAGGCCAAGGAGCACTTCAATGCAGCCGGATTTTTTCAGCAGTTCAAAATCAACATTTTCCAGCGCGGTTGCCCGAACCATGGTCATCCATTTGACGGGGATGTTTTCCTGGATGATACGCCTGGAAAGGGTGTTGAGATTACCCTTGCCATGTCTGAAGTTGTCGTCTGTGAAACGGACAAATTTGACCCCGCGTGCTGAAACGGCTTTGAGCTCTTCCACCAGCCTGTCCAGACTTTTGATGAACATGAGCCTGCGATCTTTGGTGAAGTTGCAGAAAGCGCACCTGAAAGGACATCCCTTACTGGTCTGCACCGGTATAACCCCTGGCCTGAAAATTTTTTCGGGGAGTGATTCCCACGAAATGGATGTGTTCAGATTGTTGAAGATATAATCTTTTTGTTCTGAAAAAGAATATTTTCCGCCATCAAAGCGAACCGTGTTGGGCAAATCGTCCAGCGGGCGATTGAGGCGGATTCGCTGTAAGGCTGCCAGCAGGATATCTTCGCCCTGTAGGCCCGTAATGTACAAATTGACCCGGGGTTGCTCATTTTGAAAAAAAAGGAAATCATTTTCAGCCAGGCGGGTTTCATAGCCCGGATCACTGGATCGTTGCAGCATGCGGTAGGACAGATTGACAAAAGGTCCCCCCGCGATGATGAAAATATCCGGTGCCTGGTTACGGATATCCTCCACAAGCCTGTGGAGCGTCTGTTTGTTGCGAATAAAGGTGGTGGAGATGACCACCGCGCGGGGGGGGTCCGCGAGCATTTCCTTGAACGTTTCGTTGTCTTTGAAATATCGGTCGATCAGTTTAATATGAAGGCCGCTTTTCAGCAGGTAGGAGAGAAGGTAGATGCCGTTCAAACGGTATGCGGCGCCCCAGTTCATGATGCCGCTTCCCTCAACGGGGGGAACAACGTGCCCGTTGTTTTTCAGGTAGTTTTTTAAAACCTGTATGGTGGCAACTTTTCCGTCCAGGCGCAAACGCTCATGAATGATATCGGCGGAACCCACATCGCCGGCTTCCGCAATAATGATGGCATCGAGGGGCAATTGGGTGATTTCTCCTGTTTGATTTAAATATCAGATCCGCCGATGGTCTCGGAGAAACAAGGGAGTTTTTCAATGGGTGTTTGCTTTGACGTGTAGCGTCTTCTTGGAAGCTGCTCCAGATTCATGGTTTTCCCGCGTCTGCCCGGGGTGTGCCTTTTAGGCCGATTTCATCGGCCACTTCCGTCATACCCGAAAGGGTATCTCTGATGAGGTCGGAAATTTCAACGCCCAGCATGCGAGCGCCTTTTTCTATGATGGAACGGTCAACACCTGCTGCGAACCGCTTGTCTTTCCATTTTTTCTTGACGGATTTTGGCTTGACATCCAGAATGCTCTTTGAAGGCCGGATCAGGGCGGTTGCGGCGACCAGGCCCGTTAGTTCGTCAATGGCATAGAGTACTTTTTCAAGTTCTGTAACGGGTGCTACCTCCGAGCAGATGCCCCATCCATGGCAGATAACAGCCCTGATATATTCCTCGGGCCAGTTCTTTGATTCGAGGATTTCTTTACTTTTCCGGCAGTGTTCTTCTGGAAATTTTTCATAGTCCAGGTCATGTACAAGACCGATGATGCCCCACTTGTCTTCATCTTCGCCTCGTTTCCTCGCAAAGTAGCGCATGACGCCTTCTACAGCCAGGGCATGTTTGATGAGACTTTCATTCTTATTGTATTCTCGAAGGAGGGCGAAAGCATCCTCCCGGGTGGGTGTTTTTGGGCTCATGGCGTTATCTCCCCGCTTATTTGATACCGCCGGAATTGTGCCACAGAAGCCGGACAAAGTCCATATGTAAAACTACAAAAGATTTTCATTCTTTACCCGATTTCATGTATTGAAAAATCACGATGGTTTTGGTATGTTAACATTCAGTTTAGTGGATGTTTTCGTTAAAGGATCTCCTCACTGTCCCTGAAAATTATCGCTAAAATAGTATAAATTGATTAGAAGGAATGCTAATAAAATCATATTCTATCTTGTAAGGAAAATTTTTTCATGAAAAGGATATGGAACAAAAGTAAATCCTTATGCCTGCTTTTTGTGGTCCTTTTTTGTTTTGCCCCGAGCATTCACGGGGCTGATGGCGATAAAGAGGATGAGGGTTCACTCCCTGAAAAGCCACCTCGGCTGACCCTTAAAAAAGCGGTCATGTGCGAGGGCCTCAAAGAACTGGAGCCTGTCAACGAAACGATTATTTTCAGCGTGACACTGGGTAGTGTCATCTGTTTCACAGCTTTTGACCCGGTGCCTGAAAAGACGGTTGTCCACCATAACTGGTTTAAACGGGACCAGCCCGAGAAAAAATTAAAGCTGACCCTGAAACCGCCCAAGTGGTCCAGTTTCAGTAAAATACGCATTCGAAATATGGAAGTGGGCCCCTGGCGAGTGGAGATAACTGATTCCAAAGGTAAAATTTTTCGAACCCTGCGGTTCAATGTTACGGAGTGATAGGCGTTGCAGAAACTTCTGATTTTTATATCCAGCATACGATGGCAGGACTTCATCGACATCGCGTTTAACAGCTATATCCTGTTTCGCCTTTACGCGCTTTTTCGAGGAACGGATGCCTTCAGAGTGCTTGTGGGGATTGCCTTTTTCTGGATTCTGCAAAGATTGGCCGTGTCCCTGGGACTCATTTTGACCAGCTGGATGATGGAGGGCATTATCGCTGTTGCCGCTCTGATTGTCATTGTGGTTTTCAGGAACGAAATCAGATCCGTTTTCCGTGCACGAAACATCTGGGCGATTCTTTGGGGGCTACCCCGGAGGCCGATGAGAACCCCTGTGGAAATTATTACCGAAAGCGTCTTTGCCCTGGCGAAAAGGCGTATGGGAGCACTTATCGTTCTGCCCGGCAAAGAGGACCTGGAGGAATTTGTTCAACAAGGGATTCCATGGGATGGCAGGGTTTCCACGGAAATGATTGAAAGCATATTCTGGCCTAACAATCCCGTCCATGACGGGGCGGCCATCCTTGACGGAAACCGGGTTGTAGAAGTCGGGGTTATTCTCCCCCTTTCCCATCGAAAGGATTTGCCCAGTGCTTACGGAACCCGTCACAGGGCTGCCGCGGGATTGTCGGAAACCACCGACGCGATGGTTATTGTTGTATCCGAGGAACGGGGATCAATTGCCATAACCCGGGGCTTCGACGTGTTGGCCATTGACGGAAAAAAGCAATTGGTCAAAGCCCTCAGGGAGCACTTGGGAATCCGGGTAAACCAGAGCCAATTCTTGAAAAGAAGAAAGATTGAACTGAGGATCGCTGCCTTGGTGTCTCTTCTAATCGTTTCCGGCGTTTGGTTCAGCATCAGCAGGGGGCTCGATGCCATCAAAACGTTTGATATTCCTGTGGAGTATGCCAATCAGAAACCGGGTATGGAACTTCTGAACACATCCGCAACCTCCGTTCGACTTTTCCTGCAGGGATCAAGAGCGCTTTTGAAATCCATCAGCCCCGAACAGATCCGGGTGAAGATGGATCTGGACAAGGCTGTCGTGGGAACCAACACCTTTGCCATTACCAACAATAATCTTTCAATTCCTCCCGGACTTTCCCTGAAGGAGGTGAGACCCATGGTGGTGGATGTGAATCTGGACACGCGTACAAAAAAAACCTTTCCCATACAGGCGGATTGGGTGGGGAAACTGCCTTCGGGTTTGATCCTTGTTCGAGCAAAAATCGAACCTTCGAAAGTCGAACTCATTGGGCCCAAGACAATTCTCCAAGGAATGCAGACGCTCTATACCACCAGCATCCCCCTCAACAACATCAAGGGTTCCGGAAAAATAGACGCGAAGCTGGTTATTCCATCCGCCTTTTTGAATTTGGAAACGGGATTCAAAGACACGGTTGAAGTGGAATATGAGGTAAGTAAAAGGAAATAGGGATGGGGGACAGACGTTTATTTTTGTTGTGGTGCAAACGGCTGAGAATGATTTTTGCCTTCCTCACCATCTGTGCCTTTTGTGGATGCGCGACCCCCACCCCACCCCGGAATCCGGATAACATTTGCGAGATTTTCCGGGAGAACGGTGAGTGGTATGAAGATGCGGCGGATTCCTATGAAAGATGGGGTATTCCGATCCCGGTTATGATGGCCATTCTGCACCAGGAATCAAAGTATATTGGAGATGCCAAGCCACCCCGCACTACCTGCTTATGGATTTTTCCCGGACCCCGGCCTTCCTCGGCCTATGGATATGCTCAGGTATTGGATGGGACCTGGGAGGAGTATCAGGAAAGTACGGACAATTCCTGGGCTGATCGGGATGATTTCGGCGATGCCATCGATTTTGTGGGATGGTATTGTGCATTGAGCGTTAAAAAGTGCGGCATATCCGGAAACAATGCGCGGAATCTTTATCTGGCCTATCATGAAGGTCGAGGCGGATATAACCGAAAAACCTATGCCAAGAAAGCGTGGCTGTTGAAGGTGGCGAACAAGGTTCAGAAAAGAGCCACGAAATATCGAGGTCAATTCGCGGCATGTGAAAATGAGTTCAGGAAAAGCGGCTGCTGTTTGTGGCCTTTTTGATCCCTTCCCCGGGTTTTCCTTCATCCTTCTTGGCCGGCGGACCCCGGCCCGGATCGAGATCGGCTGGTTATGATTCTTTAGGGAAAAGCATTTTTCCGGAAAAACACAAGTCATACCCAGCGAGATCCTCACCCAGCCTTTTGAAGGGCGGTTCACTCAAAAACCCCAGGAATTGTTGCACACCTTTGTCAAAAAAACGTTCCTTGAGAATCAGCAAGTCAAAACTCTCCCATTTTATGGGAACAAAATCCAGGTCCAGGAGTTCGGCAACAGCCCGGATGCAGGGCCCGGCATGGGCGCGGCCGGAAAGAACTTCCAGCCCCAGGTCGAGGTGACGGGATACTTCCCGGGTATAACCTTCAAGCCCATTCCCTTCAATACCGGCTTTGGCCAGTTCCTCGTCCAGAAGCAAACGGGTTCCTGTGCCCAAAGGGCGGTTGATGATTTTGATATTGGCCTGATTGAGGTCGGCCACGCACCCAATGCCCCTGGGGTTGCCTTTTTCAACCAATAATCCCTGTTCCCGGCGGCAGAGATTGATGATGCCGGGCATCTGGTCCAGCTCATCTCTGGCAAATCCAAAATTGTATTCCTCCCCGTCTTTCTGGATCAGGTGGCTTGAAGCGATATGGCAATGATTTCGCCTCAGCGCTCGAATACCCCCAAGGCTTCCCAAGTTCCCGAATGCCACCATCTCTTCAGGGTGACGTTGGTTGATCAGAGAGATGGCCCTGTCCAGCAGGATATCGTTGCTACCGGCGATAATGAGCATACCGTCATAGGGCGGCAGGGGATCCGGTTGCTTGGGAAAATTGATGGTCTGGGCTTCCAGCCATTGTTCTACCAGATGACGGGGAAAGAGCCATTTGCCTGTGGCCTTGGTGGCTGGAAGGCCTTTTTCAGCAATCAGGGTATAAACCATTTTTTCGTTGATACCCAAAAATTGTGCCAGCTCCCGGGTGTTGAGCAGTGATTTTATCTCCATGGGTCTTTTCCTCCCTGCCTAGCTTAGGATTAATAGAACATGTGCGTGCATATAAGTCAATCTCCGATGTTTTATGGTTAGTTTTGGGGAGTTATAGTAATCTATAACATCAAAATAAATATTTTCTGTGAGAGCAAAAAAAATATTGACAATAAATAACCATAAGCGGTAAGAAGGGCGGTCGACTCTTTATGGCAAAAGCATCGAGTTGTCTTTTTTTTGCCCCTGCTTGAGTCAGATTTGACATAAACGTGAGGTGCTCGACGTATGAAAATTTTTTTTGAGAAGCTGCAGACCGGCGGGCTTGCAACTCTCTTTTTCCTTTTGCTGTTTTTTGAAATGAATGGTGTCTGTGCCGCTGAAAGTCAGGCGTTGGAACAGTTGCTCGATCTGTTGCGGCAGAATGGCGCCATAAGCGATGAGCAGGCCGGAAAGATTAAGGCTACTCTGTCCAAAGATCAAAAGGCTCTGGCGGATCGGGAAAAGGAACTGGAGCAGCGGGAAAAGGCGCTGGTCCAAAGAGAACAGGCACTCAAGGAGAAGGTCCAGTCTCCGGGTGAAAAGGTCATTGGTCATGAAGGGAGAAAACCATCTACTTTATCGCTTCCAGAAGAAAAGAGAGAAGTAAAAACAGCGAAGGATGAAACTGGAAAAGCTGTTCAGATGATTCCGGAAAAAGAAAACGGTTTTCCATTGGAAGCCGTATTCGATGATGGGTTCTATTTGCGTTCTAGGGAAAAAGACCTTTTCGAATTGCGCATCGGTGGCCTGCTTCAGGTGGATTATCGCTATTTCAACTATGACAGCGATGCGGATCCCGACAAAAATCGATTTGACATTCGTCGGTCCCGGTTGCTCCTTACGGGCCACCTGTACAAACGTTTTTTTTATAAATTTCAGTACGAGTTTCAGGGGGCCGGGGGCCGCAGACTTTTAGACGCCTATGTGGACACGGCAGTGCTGCCGTTTATCTCTTTTCGGGTGGGTCAGTTCAAAGAACCCTTCAGCCTTGAACAATATACTTCCGACAGGAATATTCCCTTTTCAGAACGCTCCATGGGTTTTTTCCTGACACCATGGCGGGATGTGGGCCTGATGGCCCACGCTTCCCTGTGGAAGGATCGCATTTATTACGGTGTGGGCGTTTTTAACGGCGACGGGGTGGACGATACGGTGGGGGGCGATTCTGATTCTCCGGAGCTTACGGGCCGGGTTGTTTACGCCCCCTTCAGGAATATGGGCATTCCCCTGTGGCACGGGCTGCAGGTGGGGGGCTCCTACAGCTACGCCAAAGTGGATCGAAACAATGTCAAAGTGGATGTCAGAACCAATGGGTTGACCTCATTCTTCAAAGTGAATTCAGCGGCAAAATTCAACATTATTCGTGATGTGGATGCCCGTACCCGATATGGTGCTGAGCTGGCCTGGGCTTATGGTCCTTTGCTCCTGTGGGGAGAATACATCAATTTGCGGTTCACGGATGTGAAAACCAGCGATGCTCAGTTTAACATTAATTTAAAAGATCATTATGGGTCCTTGTTGTGGATGATCACGGGGGAGAAACCGACCCTAGAACAGGGCGTGATTCAACCCATCAGGCCGCTCCGGAATTTCTGGCAGGGTGGCTGGGGGGCAGTGGGCCTGGCGTTTCGTTATGATCACTTCGACGGTGGCGATGCCGCCTACGAATATCTCATTGATCCGGGAACTTCCGTTCGAGAAGCCACCGCCTATACCCTCGCCGTCAACTGGTATCTCAATCCCTATGTTCTTTTGCTCCTCAACGCCACGAGAACAAATTTTGACCGCCCCCTGCTTATTGATAAAGATTCCCTCACCGGGGAAGCCTTATACAGTGACCGGGAAGATGTGATCACAGGACGTTTCCAGTTTCAATTTTAGCCCTGATTCAATGTGATGAAAGGTGACGAAGCTTTAATCTAAGGAGGAAAAAATGAAAAAGTTTGCAGCAATTGCGGGGGCCATTTTCATGGTCATGTTGACGGTATCGCTGGTTTTATCCGCCTACCATCATGAAGGAGAGTATGATTCACAGCATTTTGTGGTGCAACATCCGGATAAGGCGGGTACCAAACTGGATCATTGCGCCCTCTGCCATACCGGGGGAAAATATGAAAAAAAGCCGGGCAAGTGGGTGAGTCTGGGAAGTTGTCAGTGGTGCCACTACAGCTATGGATATGACGGCAGTGGCAATATCATCGATACCCTGAATCCCTATGGGAAAGATTACCTTGTCAATGGCCGAAACCAGAACGCCATAGCCGCCATCGCGGATAAGGACTCGGACGGTGATGGATACAGCAATGCCGTGGAGATTGCAGCGGTCCGGTATCCCGGAAATGCGGACGATGATCCCACCAAGGTGCCGGCGCCCAGCCGCGTTTATACCAAGGCCCAGCTGGAAGCCTTGACCCAGCACACCCAGTTCATGCTCATGAATACCGCCCGCTCCGGTGATTTTTATGCTCAGTACACCGGTGTTCCGGTACAGGATCTTCTGAAGGATGCCGGTATTTTGGATTCCGCTACGGGCGTCACGGTTTTTGCGCCGGACGGATGGTCAAATTATCATCCTCTGGAAATAGATTCCGACCCTGAACTTTATCATGTGAACGGGGTCTACCCGGAAGCGTATTATCGATACAATACACAGGCAGACACGGTTCTGAACGCCACGGATGGCTGGTGTGATTACGGCGCCCCTTCCTGTGCGGGGCGGAGCGATCTGGACCTCATCGTGAACGCAAAGGGCCTGAAAATGCTGCTGGCCTTCAAGCGTGAAGGACAGGACCTGGAACCGGGCGTATTGGGGGATGACAACAAGCTTTTGGGAGAAGGTCCGTTCCGGCTGGTGCCGCCCCAAAAAGCGCCCTCGCCTCCGGATCAGGCCAGCAATGCCGCCAATCAGGATGTGGTTTGGCCCTACGACTTCAACTGGGATCACAGTGCTGGCGCCGCCTCGCGCTCTGCGACCATCATTCGGGTTGAGCCGCTTCCCGAGGGAACCACGGATATCGACATTCTGGAAGCCGGATGGGAATACGTGGATGAAGAAAAAATTATTATTTACGGCGCTATTACCGATCCGAACCCGCCTGTACCGGATATCAAGGTCAATGGACAGGACGGTCCGGTGGCGGTTTCAACGGATGATACAGTTAACATTACCATTGAGCTTGCTGCGGGCAGCCGGCTCGGGCAGATGGCCGACTGGTGGGTTGTCGCGTATGAGCCTGCAATGGGGTGGGCCAGCTATGTTCACCCCATGGGTTGGGTAATGCAACTGACTCCCTGCGTTCAGCTTAATATGGTTAACATATTGTCCGCTGTGAATGTTTATAGTGGGAAGTTAAACGTGGGCACATATGTTTTCTATTTTGCTGTCGACAGCAATGCAGACGGTGATCCGCAGGGCACCTGGCTCGATACAGGCACGGTGACTGTGCAGTAATCCGAATATACAGAGCTGTTACAAAAAGAGGCAGGGTCGAAAATGACCCTGCCTTTTTTGATTTGTTCATTGTATTTCCAAGACGTTCGGATTGTGGTATGGATACGTTTCGTGAACGGTACGCATTGGGTTTCAGACGCTTGGTTTGGTGCGGGTCTTATTGAAAAAGGAGAATGGTTATGAAGGGATTTGAACTGGTCGGTCTGGATGAGAACAATACCATCGCACTGCAGAAGCGGCGGTGTGATGCAAACCGGAATGGGTTTGACGCCAAAGGGTTCAGAGAAGCGAATCGCATTACCCTGGATGTGACCTATATGCTGGATGCGCCGGGACCGGGTTCTATCGCCAGGGAAGACGTTGAATTGTTGATCCCAAAGGTGCTCAAGGCCCATGAAATGCTTCAAAAAGAAGAAGGTGATATTTTTGACCATGGCATTGCCATGACCGGCTGGCAAAACCTTCCCGTTGACATTACGAAAGAACACTTGGCGAGGATTCAGTCCGTCGCAAAAGATTTGAGTGCGGAGATAGATGCCTTTGTGTCCCTGGGAATCGGTGGCTCCTATTTGGGGATTGAGGCCACATTCCGGGCTTTGACCCACACCTACTACAATCAGCTGCCCCGTGCCGAAAGGGGCGGGGCCCCTGAAATCTATTTTCTGGGGCAGAACATGGATCCTGATTTTTTCAGGGATACCCTGGACATGCTGCGCGGCAAAAAGGTGGGGGTCAATGTGATTTCCAAATCGGGAACCACCACCGAAACCGCCGTCGCCTTTCGAATCATGCGAAAAATGATGGAAGAAAACTTCGGTGCCGATGCGGAAAGGCTGATACTGGTCACCACGGACAGGGAAAAAGGGGCACTGAGAACCCTGGCCGGGGAGACGGGATACCGAACCTTTGTGGTGCCGGACGATGTGGGGGGCAGATTTTCGGTGATGACCGATGTGGGGCTGGTGGGTCTGGCCATGGCCCACATCGATATTGAGGAGTTCGTAGCCGGTTTTCAAGCCATGCGGGAGATTTCTTCGGTAAATGATTTCTGGAAGAATCCCGCTTTGGTCCATGCCGCCATGAGACACGCTGCATGGTGTGCCGGGAAAAAGATCGAAGTGGTGGCCGCCAATTCGGCATCTCTCTATTGGGTTGCCAGATGGATGGAGCAGCTCTTTCCGGAAAGCGAGGGGCATGAAGGCCACGGGATGTGGGTTTCGCCCTCACTTTATTCCGAGAAACTGCACGCCAATGGACAGATGGTACAGCAGGGTGAAAGAAATATCATGGAAACATTCCTGGCGTTAACCCAGCACGACAACCGAATAGCGATACCCGAAACGGATAATAACCTGGATGGCCTCGATTTCCTGGCGAAAGGGGGCATGGATATGAATCACGTGAACCAAATGGTGGTGGAAGGACCTGCCTATGCCCATTATCAGGGAGGTGTTCCCAACATGACCATTGAAATTCCCCAGCGGAACGCTTTTAATCTGGGGCAGTTATATTATATGATGGAGAAGTCTGTTTCCATCAGTGGTTACTTGCTGGGGCACAACCCTTTTATTCAGCCCGGTGTGGAAGCCTATAAGCGTGCCATGTTTGCGTTGATCCGAAAGCCCGGGTTTGAAAAAGAGGCGCATGAAATGGAGAATCAATTGAAGGGAATGGAGCGTATTAGAGTATAGGGAGGTATCATGACACTGGATCGGCCACTGGGGCTGGCCACAAAGAACAACGGCAAAATCTCGGAGTTTAGGGATTTTTTCAAAAAGTCGGGTATCGAAATCAAAACCCTGGACGACTTCGGGCCCATCCCTCCGGTCATTGAGGATGGCGCGACCTTTGAAGACAACGCCGTCAAAAAGGCCCAATTCACGGCAAGGGTGCTGGGGGTTCCCGCCATTGCCGATGATTCCGGGTTGACGGTTAAAGCGCTTCAGGGCGCTCCCGGCGTGTTTTCTTCACGTTATGCCGGGGAGAATGCCGATGATGAATCCAATAACCGCAAATTGTTGGCTGAAATGGAAGGCGTCGAAGATAGAACGGCGGCTTTTGTATGTGTGCTGGCCATTGCCGTTCCAAGGGGGCCGGCCCTGATTTATGAAGGAACCTGTGAAGGCATGATTGCCGAGACGCCCAAGGGAGACCAGGGGTTTGGCTATGACCCGCTTTTTTACTATCCGCCGTTTCTAAAAACCTTTGCTCAGTTAACCCGGAAAGAAAAAAACAGCATCAGCCATCGGGGAAAAGCCATTGAAGAATTGCGCGGGGAATTGGATAGGGTGGCCATCTGGTTGAAACAACGCCTTTCAGAGGAACCCTTTTAGAAAATTTGCAACCTTTTTCTTCCCCCTGTCTCTCTATTGACAAAGCGAATATCGTGCATATTCTAACATAAAATACACAGCCAAAAAGAACATAAGGAGGAGATATGCTGGAAATAACCGAAAAAGCAAGCGAGATGATCAAAGACTTCCTGAAGGACAAGGAAGAGATACCGGCCATCCGGATCATGATGTCCCAAGGCGGGTGAAGCGGCCCGTCACTGGGAATGGCTCTGGATGAGTCAAAAGAAGACGATCAGGAATTTGATGACAGAGGTATCAAATTTGTTGTTGAAAACGACCTGTATGACCGGGTAAAACCCATCAAGGTGGATTATGTGACCTCCGCCATGGGCTCCGGTTTCAACATTGCGTCAAACATGCCGGTGCAGCCCTCTTCATGTGGTTCTTCCTGCAGTTGTTAGTGAAAACCGGTCGAAAATAAAGCATCCTCTGATTGACATGCCCCCGGGCATGTTTCATGACGAGGATGTTTTTTTTGATATGCCTAAAAAGCGCCCAGTTGGCAGGCGTTAATTTTAATGCTTAAGCGTTCACAGGCGGACGAAACTGCCATCTTTGTCAAACCCAGGTTTTTGGCAATTTCCCATGCCTTTTCGCAGGACAAGCGGTTGTCTGTGAGCTCTTTCCGAATGCAGGTTTCCAATTCCTCTGAAACCGTTTCAGCCGGTTTTACAATCCGTTTATCCGGTTCATATCCAAAAAGCCCCAATTGACACTTTTTCAGTCTCAGCTCAAGCAGATCCGTCGTTTTCCCCACAAACCCCGGTGTCACATCCAGTTCTGATGCAACTTCAAATGCAACGGCACAGGGAACTTCTCCAGCTGATACTCGCTGTTTCAACGCATCAACAACGCGGGAGTCAGTTTCGCTGCCCAAAGGGTGTTTTTTGCCATAATGCCCTGCATCATCTTTTGTCATGTTGTTTCTCCTCGCTTTTTTATCCCTGAATACCACAGCCGTGGGGAAAAAAGCAATGAAATCCCTCTTTATGGCGGCTGCCTCTTTACACTCATCTGAAATTGAGGTATCACTTTCTCAGTTAGAAGGGATTAGCGGGGAGGAAATCATGATCAAGGACAATATAAAACGAATTCAGGCGGAATTGCCTGAAGGGGTTCAACTTGTAGGCGCCGCCAAAACCCGCTCACCAGAAGAGGTCGTTGAGGCGATTGAGGGAGGGCTTACGATCATCGGGCACAACTATGTTCAGGAAGCGGAGAGGGTGCATGCTGCGGTTTCCCGGCCGGTGAAATGGCACATGATCGGGCATCTACAGTCCAACAAAGCCAAAAAAGCCGCTGCCATCTTTGATATGATTGAAACCGTGGATTCCCTGAAGCTGGCCAAAGCCATTGATAAGGTCTCTAAAGGGTTAAATAAAACAATGCCGATCCTGCTGGAGATCAATAGCGGTGAAGAGGTCCAAAAGACCGGTGTTATGCCGGAGGCGGCTGCCCGGCTGATCAGGGAGATATCCGCTCTGGCGCATGTGAAAGTCAGGGGGCTGATGACCATGGGGCCTTTCACGGGTGATCCTGAGGAGAGCAGGCCCTATTTTCGAAAGACCAAAAAGCTCTTTGATGAGATTAAAACCCTGAATCTTCAAAATACGGAAATATCGATTCTTTCCATGGGCATGTCCAATTCCTACGGGGTCGCCATTGAAGAAGGGGCCAATCTGGTGAGAATCGGCACAAAGATTTTTGGAGACCGCATTTAAAGTGTAAGATCTAGTGGCAGAAAGTGATATCCATTGCCGAGGCCTGAGCATTTTTTATGAAAAACAAGGCAAACAAACTGATCTCTGGCGGCATACGGTTTTTTGGAGAGGATATCTGGGAAATCCGCCCTGATGCCATCCCCATGTGGAAAGCGCTTTACATTCGTCCCTTACGGGTTGTGTTGCTTGCTTTTCGTTCGTTTAATGAAGATCAGTGCATGTTCAGAGCATCTGCCCTGACGTTTTATTCGCTCTTATCCATTGTTCCTGTTCTGGCCATGGCGTTTGGCATTGCCAAAGGGTTTGGGTTTCAGGAAGCCCTGGCGCGCCAGCTCCATGAAAGTTTCTATGGACAGGAAGAAGTTATCGAAAAAGTGACCGTATTTGCCCATTCCATGCTTGAAAGTACCCAGGGGGGTCTGATTGCGGGGGTGGGGGTTCTGATCTTGTTCTGGACCGTGATCCGCGTTCTCGGAAATATTGAAAGCGCATTTAATCACATTTTGAATTTTCAAAAATCCAGGAGTCTGGGACGAAAAGTCAGCGATTATATGGCCACCATGTTCATCTGTACAATATTGCTGGTTTCATCAAGTGCGCTCACCGTTGTTATCAAGAGTCATGTGACATCTGCGGTTCAGTCTTTTTCTATTTTGGGGACGATGAGTCCTGCCATTTTCTTTTTCATGAAACTGCTCCCCTATTGCGCCATTTGGCTTCTGTTTACGTTCCTCTACATGTTTTTGCCCAATGGAAAAATCAGCTGGCGGTTCGGTTTGCCGGCCGCCATTGCAGCCGGCACCCTGTTTCAGTTGTTTCAGTGGGCCTATCTCTCATTTCAGTTCGGTGTTGCCAAATACAATGCCATTTACGGTAGTTTTGCGGCGCTTCCCCTCTTTCTTGTCTGGCTGCAGATAAGCTGGTTGATTGTGCTGTTCGGTGCTGAACTGATGTTTTCCATTAAGAGCGAAAAGGATTATGATTTTGCACCGGATTTTTCCCGGATCAGCTACCGGTTAAAAAAGACCATCATGCTGCAGGTGGTGCACTTTCTTGTAAAACGTTTTTGCCAGGGTGCTTCCCCCGTCACTTCAGCCCAGATGGTCGAAGCACTCAAAGTTCCAAAGTCCCTGTTACAACAGATTCTCGCGGAGACGATGGCTGCTGGAATTGTTTCAGAAATCTGCTCAAAAAGAGAGGGCACACGGGCTTATCAGCCGGCCCAGGATGTGGACCTGTTCACCGTAAAATATGTTATCGACAAGGTGGAACGGCAGGGAATAAACCATGTTTCAATGCTTTCAGGTCCCGATTTTGAAAAAATCGAGGAGAGACTGAATGGCTTGGATCGTTTTGCGCAAAAGGCTTCGGAAAACGGTTTGTTAAAAGAGATCTGATTTATTTATTCGGTGAGGAATGGCAAATGGATAAAAAAATGATTCTTGTGGTGGACGATGATGCCGCTACCATCGATATCCTCGAAAAGACCCTCCGGTCATTCGGCTGCAAATGCCGAACGGCAAATAACGGCTTCAAGGCCCTTGAATTGATCAAGAAAGAGACATTCGCCGCCGCTATTTGTGATATCCGGATGCCGGGAATAGACGGTCTCGAGGTTATGGCGGAGGCCCGAAAAATAGCCCCCGACTTACCCTTTATTGTGATTACCGGTTTTGCCAAAGACTATGTCTACGATCAGGTTATCGAAGCCGGGGCTACCGATTATATCCAGAAACCCATAGAACTTGGCGAACTCAGAATCAAGCTGGACCGGGTTCTGGATGAACGTTTATTGCAGCAGAAGAATACGGTATTGCTCAAGAAAGCGAATTCTCTCAATGATCGGTTGACCAACCTTCTCAGCATGGCCGGAGAGTTAAGCCAGGAGCTGGATTTTGAAAACCTGTTTCCCCTGATTATCAAAAAAGTGACCGAAGCCATAGGGGCTGAACGAACCAGCCTTTATCTGATTGATTGGGAGCGCCGTGAAATCTGGACCAAAGTCGCCGAACAGTTCAGAAAGATTCGCCTCCCCATCGGCCATGGAATCAGCGGTCGAGTGGCAGAGACCGGTGAGACCGTTAATGTGGCTGACGCCTGGAATCTACCCTATTTTGACAGGAGTTTTGATCAGGACTCCAAATTTCGTACCCGGGCCGTGCTTTGCTTGCCCATATCAAACCGCCAGGGAGAACGTATCGCCGTCATTCAGGTTATGAACAAGATCGGTGGGTTGCGGTTTGGCAAAGACGATTTGCAGGTGTTGAAGGCGCTTTCCGGTTTTATTGCCATAGCGCTCGAAAATTCATTCCTTATCGAGGAACTGGAAGCATCTTTTGAGGGGGCCATACGGACTTTGGCTGCAACCGTTGACGCCAGGCATCCTCTGACAGCGGGTCATTCCCAGCGAGTGACGGAATACGCGCTTGCCATTGCCAGAAAGATGAAACTGGATGAAAATGCGCTGAAAGAGATCAATTATGCGGGTTTGTTGCATGATATCGGAAAGATCGGTGTAAAGGACTCCGTATTGCTCAAAAACGGCCCTTTTACCCCGGAGGAACGAAGCGCCATGAACGAGCATACGACAAAAACGTTGGCAATCCTGGAGAAATTTCATTTTTCCAATAAATTGAGTAATGTCCCTATTCTGGCGACCTATCACCACGAAAAGGTAAACGGTCAGGGCTACCCGTTCGGTCTGACCGGAGACGAGCTGCCGCTGGCATCAAAAATATTGGCTGTGGCGGATGTTTTTGATGCGCTGACATCACGCAGGGATTACCCCAAGTATGTTGAAAATGAGACCCTTGGGTTTGAACCGATGCCATTTCAGAAGGTGATCGGTATTTTGAAAGCGGATCGGGGGAGTCATTTTGACCCGGAGGTGGTAGACGTTTTTTTCAGATGTATGCCCGAAGTGTTACGCTTTTATCGTGGAAAGCATCTTCTTCCAGAGTATGTTGATGGGGCCATTGCTCTGCTTGAAGCGGAAAATTGAGGTCCGAATATCAGGCATAGATGTTTGAAACCATAAGGGAAATGAAAAGGGCATGCCTCAGGCTGAAAAGACCGCCAGGAAATTGGAAACTTTGATTTTTGAAGTGGCGGCGCTTCAGAAAGATTGCGTCGAAATGGTGTGTGCTCATTGCAAATCCCCATGTTGCGAGCGGGTCGGCTATCTTTTTGGAGAAAAGGACGTCCTTTTTTTAAAATTGTCGGGCAGAAAACAAGTATGGCGAAAAAACGGTGTCCGTAAAAAGGGTTGCGGGCTGCTGGGGCCGTTGGGTTGTACGCTGGGGCCGGTGTCAAGACCTTTTATATGCCATCACTATATATGCCAAGATCTGGAGGCGGAAATGCGAAGCTCAAAGTCAGGACTACTTCCGCTGTTGCACGAAAAATTTGAAACCATTCACATGTTGCGGAGTCGAATGTGGGCGGAGTATCTTGATGATACCTTAAGGAGGTAGAACGGATGGTGAAGAATGCGTCATTGGAACAGAAATTTCAGCAGGCCGCGGGCGTTGTCTGTAAACAGGGGCTGTTCCCTTTTCCGGTCAACGACACCAGCATTTCAATCATTAAGCATGTGGTTGGCGACAATGAAGATGAACTTGATTTGGTTTGTGCATTTAAATCCAAACCGTCTCAGACCATGGATGAATTGACAGTGTCAAGCGGTTTTTCCAGTGAAGACATCAGGCGTATCACCGATACTCTGGCTCGAAAAGGGCTGATTTTCAATCAACCCAGTGGTTCGGGTATCATGGTCTATCGTTTGCTTCCCCTGATGAATGTGGGTTTGATGGAATACAAGTTCATGGGTGAACTGACAGGGGACGAGGCTGAAAAAGCGCTCGCATTGCTGTTTGAAAAACTGATGAGGGAAGTTCGGGACAATATTCAGCGCAACTATGACCAGTTGCTCCCCACGTTCAAAATGGCGCCGGCCGTTGACCGGACAGTGGTATCAACAGATGGGGAGGATGGCAGAACCATCCGGGTTGTTCGCGTGGATAAAGTTGTGGAGACGCCCGAGGAGTTTATTCTGCCGAGCCAGAGCGTGGAAGAGATCATTGAGAAATTTGATGATATTGCTGTCGGACACTGTTTCTGCCGGCAGCGGCGGAAGGCCCTGGGGGATGGCTGTGCCGCCAAAGCGCCCACGTTGAATTGTTTTACGTTTGGAAAATCGGCGCGTCATACGACGGCTCAGGGGTTTGCCAGGAAAGTGACAAAGGAAGAAGCCCTCAAAATTATGAAAGAAGCTGAGGCGGCGGGGTTGGTTCACAAAGCCTACCATCCCGCCTTCAACCAATCGAGACCTGAGACGAGCATCTGCAACTGCTGCAAGGATTGCTGCGATGCCATCCGCATGTGGCGCGAAGGTGCACTGCCTCTGATCAATTCCACTTACTACGTGTCTGAAATCGATACGGACCTGTGCACAGGCTGTGGAACGTGTGTGGATCTCTGTCCTACGGATGCCATTACGCTGAATGCCGAAGACGTGGCTGAAAGGGATGCGAATGCTTGCCTTGGCTGCGGTGTTTGTGCACGATTTTGCCCCGAGGAAGCGATTTCATTGAAAGAAGGGTTGCGAAAAGTGTTTATCCCGCCTCGGAGGTTTCGTTAGGCACGAACGTTCGGAACTGCAGATTAGCGTTTTGACGCGGTACAATATGGTTGGAAAGTGAGTACAATGAGGAAGACTGAAAGTCCTGATCCCCAGACACAAGCCTTGCTGAAACGTTTGGCAGCAGAAGGCGGTTCCCCGGTATATGAATTGACGCCCCGGGAGGCGAGGGCCAGTCGAAATCCCTTTTTCGCTGCTCTGGGTGGTCCGCCCCCAAGTGTTTCAAAAGTAGAGAACCGTTCCATTCCCGGGCCGTCCGGAAAGATCTCTGTCCGCATTTATACCCCTGAATTTGGAATGAATGATGCTGCCGGATACCCCCTGCTGGTATATTTTCACGGGGGCGGGTGGTTGCTGGGCAACCTTGATACCCATGACAGTTTCTGCAGATCTTTTGCCAATACCTCCGGCTGCATTGTGGTGTCGGTGGATTATCGTCTGGCCCCGGAAAACCGGTTTCCCGCAGCGGTGGAGGATGCCTATGCGGCTGTTTGCTGGGTACGGGAAAATGCGCGTCATTTCAATGGAGATGCGTCACGGATGGCCGTGGGCGGGGACAGTGCAGGCGGAAATCTTGCCACGGTTTGCTGCCTGATGGCAAAAGAGCGGAAGGGCCCTGGCCTGGCGCACCAACTCCTTTTGTACCCGGTACTGGACCTTTCCAATTTTGATAAACCTTCCTATCAGGAACACGCCAGCGGCTATCTGCTGACGGCCGAAAGCATGGTTTACTACAGGGACCAGTATTTAGAGGATGAAGGGGATCGCTACGACCCTTATGTTTCTCCCCTTCTGGTGGACGATTTTTCAGATCTCCCTCCGGCAACTGTTGTGGCTGCGGAGCTGGACGTCCTGACAGATGAGGGAAAGGCCTATGTGGACAGACTGAAGCACGCCGGCGTACCTGCAGAGTATTTGTGCTATGATCGTATGATTCACCCTTTCTTGAACTTTCTGAGCGTTGTGGATCGGGCAAGAGGGGCGACGATCGAAATCGGGAAATTATTAAAAGAGGCCTTACGGTCTTGAGATTGGAATGAAAAAAAATCGATAGGTTTTTTGACCCTTGACACCAATCCTTTTACTCGCCTACAATGCTTTCTACCTTGAGTTTGACCATTACAGAATCTTTTGTTTGACCAAGGAATAGCGTTTCAGCGCGTATTATCGAGCTGGCAGAGAAACCTGTAACCCAAGCCTGGTCCCATCAACGAAATGGAGTCAGATTGAGTCGCGAGATAGTCGTAAAGATCGAAAACCTGAGCCTCTCATTCGGGGGCATCAGGGCACTCAATGGCGTCAGCACCCGTCTATTGAAAGGTGAGCTGCTGGCCATCATCGGCCCCAATGGTGCCGGAAAAACCTGCATTTTAAACTGTATCAGCCGTTTTTATACCCCCCAGGAAGGTCGCATTTTCTATAAAGATGAGGATATCACCGGCCTTCCCACCCATGCCATCGCGGGACTGGGCATCGCTCGAACTTTTCAGAATATTGAGTTGTTCAAAGGGATGACGGTCCTGGATAATATCAAGCTGGGGCGTCATACATTCCTTAAATCGGGCATCTTTTCAGATATCCTCTATTACGGACGGACCATTCGCGAAGAACTGAAACTCAGAAAAGAGATCGAAGAAACCATTATCGACCTTCTGGAGATTGAGGCCATCCGCAAGCAGGTGGTGGGTACGCTCCCCTACGGTCTTCAGAAACGTGTTGAACTGGCCAGAGCCCTGGCCATGCGCCCTGAGGTACTGCTCTTAGACGAGCCCATGGCGGGCATGAACCTTGAGGAGACGGAAGACATGGCCCGCTTTATCCTCAATGTGAACGACATGTGGGGGGTGAGCATTGTTCTGGTGGAACATGACATGGGCGTGGTCATGGATATTTCAGACCATGTCTGCGTACTGGAGTTCGGCATGAAAATCGCCGAAGGTGTCCCTGAAGAGATTCAAAAAGATCCCCAGGTGGTGCGTGCTTACCTGGGGGAAGATGAGAAAACCTATTCCCGGCTTTGATTCGAGCGCATATGAATTCGAAAAAACCTGATTCAGAGGCTATTTGCAACAGCCTTCCCTCATTGCTGGAAAGAAATGCCAGAAGATTCGGCCACACCCGTGTGGCCCTTCGTGAAAAGGAATACGGCATCTGGCAGGCGGTGACCTGGCAGCAGTACTTTGAGCACGTGCGGGATTTTTCTCTGGGGCTCGTTTCAATGGGATTGAAACCTGGGGATGCGCTGGGGATTATCGGCAATAACCGACCGGAATGGATCTATGCGGAACTGGCTGCCCAGGGGGCGGGAGCGGTTCCCTTCGGCATTTTCCAGGATTCGATTTTATCGGAAGTGGCCTATATCATCGATCATTCCGAAGCCGCCATGCTGGTGGCTGAAGATCAGGAGCAGGTGGACAAGATTCTGGATTTGCGAGACAAGTTGCCCCGGGTCCAGAAAATCATCTATACGGATCCAAAAGGGCTCTGGGATTACGAAGAGGATATCCTGATCGATTACTATGAGGTGGAGAAGCGGGGACGGGAAATCCACGAAAAGGACCCGGAACGGTTTGGGAAGAATCTTTCGGCCGTGAAAGAAACGGACCTGGCCACCATCTGCTATACGTCCGGAACGACCGGAAATCCCAAAGGAACGTTGCTTACCCATGGAAATATCTTGAGCATGGTGGCCGCCCTGGACCAGGTGGATCCCAAAACACCCGACGATCAATTTCTCTCCTTTATTCCGCTTCCATGGATTGTGGAACAGACCATGAGCGTCTTTTCCTCCCTTTATTCGGCTTACACCGTAAGCTTTCCGGAAGAACCGGAAACGGCCATGAGCGACCTCTATGAGATTGCTCCAAGTGTGATTGTGGCTTCTCCCCGCATGTGGGAAGGGATCTCCCGTGAGGTGATGGTAAAACACCTGGATGCATCTTTTTTAAAACGCATTGTTTACGATTTGTGCCTGCCCATCGGGTATCGCTGGGCCGATTTCAAATTTGACAAGGAAAAACCTTCTTTGGGATGGAAAATCCTCTATTGGCTGGCGTACATGGCCATGTTCCGCGCCCTGAGAGATCGCCTGGGATTCAGCAAGGTGCGATCGGCCATGACCGGTGGCGCAGCGCTTGGGCCTGACGTGTTCAGATTTTTTCACGCACTCGGCGTAAACCTCAAGCAGATCTACGGTCAGACCGAAGTGGCGGGATACTCCACCATTCACCGGGATGGGGACATCAACTTTGATTCCGTGGGCATTCCACTGTCTGCTGCGGAGATTACCATTTTCGAGCCGGATGGCGAGGGCGTGGGCCAGGTGATTTCCCGGGGGCCGGGTCTATTTAAGGGATACCTCAAAAACGAAACGGCATCCAAAGAAACCATCATCGACGGCTGGCTCCATTCAGGGGATGCCGGTTATTTTACCCCGGACGGGCACCTGGTGATCATCGATCGCATTAAAGACCTGATGCTGCTTCGGAACGGGGCCCGGTTTTCCCCCATGTTCATTGAAAATAAGCTCAAATTCTGTCCCTATATCGTGGAGACGGTGGTTCTGGGGCACGAGCAGGATTATGTGACCACCATGATCTGCATCGATTATAAGCATGTGGGCAAATGGGCCGAAGACCAGCGGATCAGTTACACCACCTATTCGGACCTGGCATCCAACGCTGAGGTGTACGACCTCATTGAAAGGGAAGTGGTGCGGGTCAACCGCACATTGCCTGATAAAGCCAGGATTCAAAAATTCCTGCTCCTCTACAAAGAACTGGATGCGGATGATGAAGAACTCACCCGCACCAAAAAGATTCGACGCGCATTTATCAACGAGAAGTATTCAAAGGAGATTGCCGCCCTTTATGGGGATGTAGAGGAAATCCCCATTGAAGCGGTGATCCGCTATCAGGATGGAAAAACAGCTACGCTCAGAACCAATCTGAGGATTCGCGTTATGAATCTTCATGAAACGGAGAAGGCCGAATTGGAAAAGCAGGGGTTCTGGCGACGACTTGGGAGGAGGTCCTAGTATGAATGAATTTCAATTTTTCATGCAG